>CAYZOZ010000036.1:0-14052 GCA_964480295.1 uncultured Phascolarctobacterium sp. | reverse complement strand
GAGCGTTTGACTACGAATCAAAAGGTCGCAGGTTCGAGTCCTGCCGGGGTCACCATAAGAAATACGGTCGCACGCTGTGCGACCTTTTTTATTTGCCAAAGAAACGTCCTCCTGTCAAAAGCATAAGTATAGCGCTTGCCTCGATTTAATGCTCCGCATATACGCGCTCTGCCTCATCAAATTCTCAACATTTTTTCTTACTTCTGCAAATCCTATAAGCCTAATAAAAAAGTTCTGCCTCCCGAAGCTCGTCGGGAAGCAGAGCTTTTTTAAACCTTAAGCTTGCTTAAATTGCGCAATATCTTGTCATAATCATTCAGCGCCTTGTGCAGCTTATCCCCCTCGGCAGGTGCCAGCTGCGTCAAATCATAAGGCGTATCCTGATAAACGATGTTCAACCAATTCATATAAAACAAATGCGCGTAGCTACGCCACTTGAACACCGGCTCCTGCGTCGTATCGTTATCAGGAAAATAAAACTTGGGCATCTCGATCGGCAGGTTCTTCTTCTTATCACGATAATACTCGTCCGCCAAGGTATAACGATCATATTCGAAATGACCAAGTACGAAAATACGGCGCAGATCCTTGGTCGCGCAGATATTAATTCCGTCACCTACCGAACGCGACAGCACCTGCAACGCTTTGCACGCGTCAATGGCATCGTCGTCCACCGCCGTATGTCGCGACTGCGGAATGAAGTAGCGATCGTCGAAGCCACGCAGCAGCGGATGATTCTTCACCGTCAGCCCATAGGGGAAAATACCGAACATCTTCGCCGGCAGCACCGTCTTATTCACTCCGTAGTAATGATAAAGGGCCGCCTGCGCCCCCCAGCACAGCGTCATCGTCGAATAGCAATGATACTCCGCCCAATCCAGATAGGTCTCGATTTCCTGCCAATAATCGACCTCCTCAAAGGGCAGCGTTTCCACTGGCGCGCCCGTCATTAGAAACGCGTCGTAATAATTATCCTTAACATCGTCAAATTCCAAATAGGCGCGATCCAAATAGGAATTGTCCGTATGCGTGGTTTCGCGACTTACCACACGGCAAAAGTCCACCTCCAGCTGCAAGGGCGAGTTGCCCAGCAGACGCAGAAGCTGCATCTCCGTGGGCTTCTTCAGCGGCATCAGATTCAAAACGCACACCTTCAACGGACGAATACGCTGCGTGCTGGCGCGCTCCTCCGTCATAGTGAAGATCCCCTCCTCCTGTAATTGTACCAGCGCTGATAAGTGATCGTTAATTTTGATAGGCATAGCCATTCCTCCTTCATTCATCATTCTATTTACAGGAGCAACAAAAAAGCCTCCGTTCCTGTAAATGTACAGGGACGAAAGCATCGCTTCGTGATACCACCCTATTTTACTCGCGCGTCACCGCACAAGCCTCCATAAGTACGCGGGGCACAGCCCTTGAATACTCCGGCGCTGTAACGGGCGCTCCCGGACGACCTAAATGCGAGCATCTCAGTCCATCGGCTCCAAGACCATCTTCAATGCCACCCTCCGCTCTTTCTTCCACCATAACGAAAGCTCTCTGTGCCGTACTCGTGCATCTACTCTTCTCTTCATTGCCTACTATTAAGCTATGCAATAGATATTACCGCATTCTTTACTCCACGTCAAGCAAAGCTTGCAAAAAAGCCCTAAAAATTTTTATAACCTCGATTAATGTAAACTAGCTTACACTAATCGAGGTTATTTAACGTTTCAAGCGACCTCAGAGCCGCTCTCGTAATTATTCAGCTTAGCCGCCAGCAGCGTCACGCCGCCCAAAAGCCAAAAGCACAGGCCCATTTGCGTATTAAAATAAACGTGATCCGTCAGCCCGCCGACCGCGATGCCCACCGTCGCCAGCACGTAGCCACGCCCCATGGCACGCAGCCATAGCGCGCGTCCCCGCCGCGCCAGTCGCCAGCCCGACGGCAGGAAAATACCCCACCACACGATGAGAAAGCACGCCAAGCCCTGCCAGCCAAGCTCCGCCAGCACATTAAGGAAAAGATTGTGGCAATGGTACATGATGACGCTGGTATCCGCCAAATAGAAATTATAATCTGGATAGACGAAGCGATAGCCATACCAGCCCACTCCCAGCGGGAAATCCTCGATAATGGAGGTAGTGCTTTCCAAATACGCCAAGCGCAGCGCCGCCGAGGTATCCTCGCCACTCGTGATGGAGCTAAGGCGATGCAGCACCGCCTGCCCCCCGAGGAGCAGCGCTACCGCTCCCCCCGCCGCCACGGGCAGCACGGCGCGATGACAAAAGCACACGCACAACGCCAGCATGACTGCGGCGCACGCCAGCCAATTACCCCTGCTATACGTATACAGCAGGCACAGCGCCGCCAAAAGTCCAGCGACAGCGAAGAATGCCTGCCTTCGGCGCTCGCGCAGTGTAACGAAAAAGGCACTGCAATAGGCGATAACCAGCACCAAATAGCCTGCGAGGATATTGGGATTCACCAGTGTCGAAAAGACGCGCACCTTCAAATCGGGGAATTGCTCTGGATCGGACCAAATGCCCTCGCCCGTGATGCCGAGCAGCTTTTGCGCTATGCCGATAAGACTCACCAGCACGGACACCGCCAAAAAAGTCAGTACGAGCTGTAGAGGGCGGGGCAGGGCGTTAAAGCGCGCATGCCAGCCTACGCCCGTAGCGCCGACCTCCGCCGACGTGCCAAAGACCTGCGGACGCTCCCAGCCATAGCGTAGCAACACAAAGAAAAACGCCGCGTACTGCCCTGCCACGTACAGATAATTCCACGAGGAAAGAAAGCGATCCCGCGAGAAGTGCAGGGAAATAACGCCCATAAGCAGTAAAAGCCACAGCGCTCCCTGCTGCCAGGCGCGCAGCACGCAGGGCTGCCTTCTACCCTTAATCAACGCCACAAGCGCCGCCGCGAGGAAGGTCATATTGACGCAAAATGAGGTGAACTCCTGCTGCAAAGGAATCACCGCCACCGTAAAGAGCAGCATATAATATATTCTTTTGTCCAGATATTCGGCAAGAGCCTTCAGCTTCATCATTTCTCCCGCGACCGATTACGAAATCATCACATAGCGGCTTGCTTGGCGAGGAGCATTTTCTTGAACTCGCCCACCAAATATAAGCTGCCGCATACGCACACCACGCCGTCCGCGCCGACATCCGCCAACGCGCGCGCGTAGGCATCGCCCAAATCCTCGACGGGAACGGCGTTTTCGCCCACCAGCTTGGCCAGCTCCGCCGCCTCCGCCGCACGATAGCCCTTGTCCGCGCGCACGGTGTACACTCTATCCTGCGCATGGATCAGCGTCTTGATCACGCCGCTCATATCCTTATCGCCCATCATCCCGAAAACGAAGCTAACGGGCTTACCAGGGTAATACTTATCCAACGCCCTGCGCAAAGCCTGCGCTCCATGCGGATTATGCGCTCCGTCCAAAATGATATCGGGGTGCTGCGCGATACGCTCCAAGCGTCCTGGCCACAGCGTATTGGCAACGCCGATGTGCAACGCCAGCTCGTTAACGCGGTCGTCCTGCTTGGAAACAATCTTCGCCGCCACGATCGCCAGCGAGGTGTTCTTGATCTGATGCTCGCCCGGCAGCTTGATCTCGTATTCCGACTGATAGGTATCGCCGGCATAGAGCATGAATTTTTGCCCCGCCATGGAGCTAGTAATTTCCTCGCCATGGAACGCCTTATCATAAAGATATACAGGTGCCTCCTTAAACATAGCGAAGCTGATGATCGGTCCCAGAGCCTCGTTGCCCTCGGCGGCAGTCACCAGCGGCACCTTCTCCTTGATGATGCCAGCCTTCTGCATAGCGATGCGCTCCAACGTTTTGCCGCAGCGATCAGTGTGATCCAACGCCACGTTGGTGATTACCGAAACCACGGGCGTAATCACATTAGTTGAATCCCAAAGTCCGCCCATGCCTACCTCGATCACCGCGTAATCCACCTTCTGCAAGCAGAAATAAAGAAAGGCGGCTGCCGTAAGAATCTCGAACTGCGTCGGCTGCTCACACACGCCTTTTTTAACCACGCTGTCGGCGGCGACCTTCACCGCGCTGATAGCCGTGGCGAAGTCCTCGTCGCTGATATCCTGCCCATTAAGCGTGATGCGTTCGTTATATTTTACCAAATGCGGCGAAGTGAACTTGCCGACCTTGAGATTCGCCGCCAGCAAAATATTGGTGATCATGCTGGTAACGGAGCCCTTACCGTTCGTTCCCGTGACATGGACGGTTTTTATTTTTTGCTCCGGATTGCCAAGCTCACGCAGCAATCCCTCGATGCGCTCCATGCCCAATTTAATGCCAAACTTTCCCAAGCTGTCCAAATAGCTCAGGCTTTCAGAATAATTCATGTTCTGCCCCCATAGATGAAGAGAGGTGCCGTAACACCTCTCCAAAAAATATTATAAGGTCTTTAGATATGCCAAGCGCTCGTTAATAGCGTTCTTTTTACCGTTCAGCTCCTCAGCCTTAGCCTTTTCCTTCACGATAACCGCCTCCGGTGCCTTCGCGAGGAAGCCGGCGTTGCCCAGCTTGCCCTCCACGCGGCTCAGCTCCTTATCGATAGCCGCCAGCTCCTTGTTCAGACGCGCGGTTTCCTTCTCCACGTCGATCAGCCCTGCCAATGGCAAATAAACCTCGATGCCTGCGACCACGGCAGCCATCGCGTTCTCCGGCTTAGCGGCATCGTCCGCCAGCACGGTCAGCTCGCTAATCGCGCCCATCAGATGGATATAGGCGGCATTCGCCTCCACGCCGTCCTTCAAATCGGCAGCCACGAGCATGGTCGCTGGAACCTTCCTTCCGGGCGGTACGTTGACCTCTGCACGCATATTGCGTACCGCCTTAATGCTCTCCATAATCGCGCCCATCAGACGCTCCGCCTCGTCATCAACCAAGGTCGCATCCGCCTCGGGCCATTTGGAGATCATGATGCTCTCCGCCTCATGCGGCAGGCATTGGTAGATTTCCTCGGTGATGAACGGCATATAGGGATGCAGAAGCTGCATAGCGCTAGTCAGCACCTTCGCCAAAACGTGCTGCGCGGTGGCGCGCTCGGCAGCGTTCTCCTTATTGTAAAGACGCGGCTTAGCCAGCTCGATGTACCAGTCGCACACCTCGCCCCAAATGAAGTCGTAAATCATACGACCTGCCTCGCCCAGCTCGAATTTCTCCAGCATCTCGGTCACGCCCTTAGCGGTGTGCTGCAAGCGCGAAAGAATCCATTTATCAGCCAGCGTATAGGGCGCAAGCTCCGCGTCGGCATCGTAGCCCTCCATATTCATCAAAGCGAAGCGGGAGGCGTTCCAAATCTTGTTCGCGAAATTACGCGTCGCCTCTACGCGCTCCCAGTAGAAGCGCATATCGTTGCCCGGCGTGTTGCCAGTAATCAGCATAAAGCGCAAGGTATCCGCGCCGTATTTATCAATAACCTCCAGAGGATCGATGCCATTACCCAAGGACTTAGACATCTTGCGTCCCTGACTGTCACGTACCAAACCATGGATGAATACCTTCTCGAAGGGAATATCCTTCATGAATTCCATGCCCATGATCAGCATACGAGCAACCCAGAAGAAAATAATGTCGTAGCCGGTAACCAAAACGCCGGTGGGATAGAATTGCTTGAGCAGCGGCGTTTTATCAGGCCAGCCCATGGTGGAGAAGGGCCACAGCGCGCTGCTGAACCAGGTGTCCAGCGCGTCCTCGTCCTGATGGATATGCGTGCCGCCGCACTTGGGGCAGGCAGTCAAGTCGGTACGGCTGGCGGACATCTCGCCGCAATCGTCACAATACCAAACGGGAATACGATGCCCCCACCAAATCTGACGGGAAATACACCAATCGCGAATATTCTCCATCCAGCCAGTATAGGTCTTGGTAAAGCGTTCAGGTACGAATTGGGTGCGACCGTCCTCGACGCAATCGACGGCAGCCTTAACCAATGGCTCCATCTTCACGAACCACTGAGTGGAAACCAAGGGCTCGACCACGCAGCCGCAGCGCTGGCAATGGCCTACCGCATGAGCATGCTCCTCGATTTTCACGAGATAGCCTGCCTCCTTCAGATCGGCGACGATGTTCTTGCGGCACTCCTCGCGCGTTTGTCCCTCGTACTTACCAGCCTCGGCGGTCATTTTGCCGTCCATGCCGATAACGACGACGCTCGGCAAATTATGACGAATGCCCATCTCATAGTCATTAGGATCGTGGGACGGCGTGATCTTTACCGCGCCGGTACCGAATTCCAAATCGACATAGCTATCGGCGATGATAGGAATAACGCGACCGTTCGCAGGCAGCGTCAAATGCTTGCCTACCAAATGACCATAGCGCGGATCGGCAGGATTTACGGCAACGGCGGTATCGCCGGGAATAGTTTCCGGACGAGTGGTAGCGATCGTCAGATACGTACCCTCCTCCTCGACTACGGGATAACGAAAATACCACAAATGACCGGGATCATCCTTATGCTCGACCTCGATATCTGAAAGCGCGGTGTTGCAATTTACACACCAGTTAGTGATGCGCGTGCCCTTATAGATCAAGCCCTTTTCGAACAGGGAGCAGAACACCTCACGTACAGCCTTAGAGCAGCCCTCGTCCATGGTGAAGCGCTTACGCTCCCAATCGCAGGAAACGCCCAAATGCTTCAGCTGGTTGATAATGCGGTCGCCATATTGCTCCTTCCACGCCCAAACACGCTTTAGAAACTCCTCGCGGCCTAAATCGTAGCGAGTTTTACCCTCCTCCTTCTTGATAACCTCCTCGACCTTGATCTGCGTAGCCAAACCAGCATGATCATAGCCGGGCATCCACAGGGTATTGTGTCCCAGCATGCGATGCCAACGGATCAAAATGTCCTGCAAGGTGTTATCCAAAGCATGGCCCATATGCAGCTGTCCAGTGATATTCGGCGGTGGAATAACGATGCTAAAGGACTGCTTGCCCTCCTCGACCTCCGCATGGAAATAGCGATGCTCCTCCCAGAATTTATACCACTTCTTCTCTACCGAAGCGGGATCATAGACCTTAGGAATATTATGCTCCTCACACATGTAATAGCCTCCTTAATTTATCTGCGATAATAAAATAAACAGCGTCAGCGCAATCAAAAAGCCCTGCCATGCCACAAGGCACGACAGGGCGCAATCTACGCGGTACCACCCGTCTTCTTCGCTCGACGATGTCGGCGAAGCTCTCGATACACGTAACGTGTGCGCACGGCTCCGCCTACTCATAGTTCAGCGAAGCGGCTCCCGGACTACGATTTCCCTCCGAATGTACGCAGCTCGCACCAAGCGCTGCCTCTCTTGGTCATTCTCAAAAAGAAATCCTTCCGTTCCTCGCCTTTGCTTATAAAATTTACACCCTATATCTTAACAATTTCAACGACCGCTGTCAATAGCTTTCTCTGCCCTAAAGTAGAAAGCGTGCCGATGCCTCATCCGTTAGCAACGTCCTCGCCCGTATGATCGCGCAGCTCGTAGTTCCTATCCTCATCGATAATCTCTAGCATCAGCCTTGCCACCCGCGGATCAAACTGCGTGCCGCTGCAACGCTCGATCTCCTCGCGCACGACTCCCTGGGGCAACGCGCTACGGTAGCTGCGCTGCGAGGTCATCGCGTCATAGGAATCCGCCACGGCGATAATGCGCGCTATAAAAGGAATCTCCTCGCCCTTGAGCCCCACGGGATAGCCCTTGCCGTCGAAGCGCTCATGATGATACTTCGCGCCCACCGCCACATCGGGGATCTCCGTGATGTCGCTCAAAATGCGTGCGCCGATCGTCGAATGAGACTTAATGATCGCGTACTCCTCATCCGTCAACTTGCCCTTTTTATTCAAAATGCTGTCCGCGATACCGATCTTGCCCACGTCATGCAAAAGCGCCACGTATTGCAAACGCGCTAAGCGCTCCTCGTCGAAGCCTAGACGCTTGCCCAGCATCACGGAATATTTAGCGACGCGCGAGGAATGACCGTTAGTATAGGAGTCCTTCGCGTCGATCGCGCGTGCCAGCGTCTTTACGGTCTGCATCGACATACGCCAAACGCTTTCGGTACGATCCTTTTCCAAAGCGTACTTGGACTCCTCCTCGATCAGCAAAAAGTAAATACCCACTATAAAGAGTACCGCCAAGAGGGCGAACACACCCAAAAGCAGCGCACTGATATCCGTCATACCGGCAACCGCCTCATCAGCGGGAATGACGCAAAACAAAATGAAGCTGTTATTGCGCACGCCGCAGACGCTGGCATACATGGGCACGCCGTTAAGCACGAAGCGACGAGCGGAGGATTTCACCGTATGCAGATCGTTCAGCAGATCCTTGTAAACGCTCATCAGCTCGCTGTCCAGCCAATGCTCCTTGATAATGCCGTTATTTCGAGCGGAGAACATCAGACTGCCGTCACGGGAGATCATCGCGCCCTCGCCGGCCAGCTCGTTATCACGCAAACGGAAATACGCGTCCACGCCGCCCTTATCGATACGACGATAGATAATATAGCGCACCTCGTCATCAAGAAAGACGGGAGCGGTGAAGAGTACGCCGGTACGCTTATTATAGCAAACAGCCTTGATGCCGTTCATCGAATCGATAATGCCGGAATGATCGCTCAAGCGCAAATCGGCACCGTAGAGCGCCTCGCCACGAGCATCCAAAATGCCCTCGCGCACGAACACGTCCTGCATATATTTCACATCGCCCTCAGCGACGCTTTCCTCCCAAGCTTCACCCGTAGTCGTCATATGCTTGGCGACCGTGCCCAGCATATCTAGCTCGCTGTCCAGCTTGACCTCCATCATCTCGGCCTGCGCGAAAACGCCCTTGCTCAAGCCATTGCAGATATTCCTGTTCAGCAGCTCCTCCATATGCGAATTAAGCCACAGGGTAGCCAAAGCCAGGATAAAGACGAAGGCGACGATTCCGATATAGGTTTTGCGGTTTTCCTCATGATACTTGATCCTCGTTCGCAACATTCCCAAGGCTTCCCTTCTTTTATAAAATACTTTTTAATAGCTATATCTATAATCGTTTTTATGCTGACATTCTCTTTGCTTTATATATGAAAAACATTGTCTTTATATAAAGAAAAATACGAAGTCATCATAAACGCACCCGTGCTTTTCATCTAGAACACCATAAATATTATAGCACCTTTTCGTATAAATAACACTACTCTTTTAAGTTTTTTCATGCATAAACTAGCCTTGTAAAGTAGCGCTAAATATTAGGCAAAATAAAAAAACCGTCATCAAGACGGCTTTTTTATCTTAGCCCGAAGCTTCCCCGCAGCAGGCTAACGTTAAATAAAGAAGGAGAAGGGGAGAATTTTTATGATGACGGCACCTGAATGAATAAGCATAAGTAAATGTCCGGTTCACTTATGTAGCGATCAAAAGGTGAATAAAAGGAAATCAATATTTCGCCCCGCTTACGCAGTTGATAAAAAGCCGCCTCTGCAAGCAGAAGCGGCTGAATGCGCACATCTAAGACTAACTGCCACTCTCACATAAACAGCGTCCTATTTGTTAACATCTCTCCTGTCGCTCGCAGGTCAAGCATATGCCTGTTCATAACGCTCTGCTGACTCTGGGCAGGCTTGGGGAGCAAGCCCTAACAGCGGCGGGACCGTGTGGATTTTCACCATTTAGCATCATGAACGAAATATTGATTTGATGCTCTAATTATACTTGTTCTTAATAAGAATGTCAACACTCTTAAGAGATATTTTAGAGAAAAATTTACGCTTACAGTACCAAGGCTCTTTGTACGGCGCGCAGCTTCTCCTCGCTTACGAATTGATCGACCACGCAGCCAGGCCCAATAATCAAGCCACGACCATCAACCTGAGCGATAGCCTCCTTAACATGCGCGGTAATCTCCTCCGGCGTACCGTCGACGAGAATATCATCGGGAACCTCCTGCCCATCGACGACCTTTTGCGCGGCGCGGATGCCTGCCAAAAACGCCTTATTCGTCAGCTGACGTGCTTCCTTGAGCGAGGGCGGCGTATTGCGATCATGCCAATTCAAAACGTTATTCGGATACTTCTTCAGCACCTCTTCGAAATAAACGTCCAAGCCGTGTAGATGTACGACGTTGAACCAGGTCTTTCTTACATAGCTATCCAAAACCTGAAGATCATAGCTTTCGGCGAATTCAATGTAGTTCTCCAAAGAAATGAACTGTCTACGCGCGTCCTGCGTGGCGAAGAAGAAGCCGCTTACGCCGCGCTTGATGTTCTCCTGCACGAAATCGATGGTGATCTCGGTGATCACCTCCAGAGCGTGCTTAACGGCCTCGGGATGCGTCTTGAGATCCTCTAGTACGCGATTACCTGCCAGCTTATGCAGCGTCGTCAGCGGGCTAAAAATTGTTTGGATGAAGGGAACCTCGCCACTCAGCTCGCGCTGCAAGCGCTCGGTAAACTCCAGCTGTTTGCCATAGGTGCCCTGAATCGCCGGAATCGGGCGCAGCGCGAGATAATCGCTCACGCTTTGGATACCAGTGCGATCGATAATGGGCGGCTTGCCCTGCTGGGAGAAAATCTTCACCCTCGCGCCCAAATCCTGCACGCCATAAAGGCCGAAGGGCATCATTTTTACGAAGTCATAATCATACTTACGCGTCAGAGCGGCGGTATCCTCCGCCAGACTTACTGGATCCTGATCCACCCCCGAAAGATGATACCATACGGAATAAGGGATTCTATCCACGGGCTTGCCGGAAATGGCAGCCTCCAAGCGTTCGATTTTATTCATTGTTCAAGCTCTCCTTTCATGCGTTGCTCGAAGCGGAGCTTGCCTTTAGGGCTTGCTCCAATTTGTTAAAGATAAAGGTTAGGACGATGCACAGGATCCAATAGATCACCGCGTCCGCCACATAGGGCTCGGTACGCCGACTGTACAGCGCCGCGAACATATCCGCCGCCGCGAAGATATCCACTATTTTGATCGTGAACAGCAGCGCCAACGCCTTAATACCATGCAGATAATAGGTAAAGAACGAGGGCATAGCCACGGCGAAGGCCTGCGGCAGCACGATGCGCTTATAGGCCTGATAATAGGATAGCCCCATAGCCAGAGCCGCCTCCATTTGCCCCTTGTCCACGCTCAGCAAAGCGCCGCGTATATTCTCGGACTGATAGGCAGTCTGATAAATGATAAAGAAGATATACGCCGTCCAATATGGGCTCACGTCGAAGGGCTTCACCTCCGAGCCACTGAAAAGGCTTAGTACTGGTGCCAAAAGATACGGCAGGCTGTAATACATAATGAATACCTGTAGGATCGCTGGCACGGAGCGGAAGAAGGACACGATCACGGCGATCACCGTGCTGACCAGCCTACCTCTGCGCAGACGGAAAATAGCTACTAGAGAGCCCAGCACCACGCCGATTGCCAAGGTAACGGCTGGCAGAAAGAGCGTCAACGGCAGTCGCTTGAGGATATAGAAGAAGGCCTCCACGGCCGTTGCAAAATCAAAGGTCATGCTGCTTCCCTCCTCATAAATTTGTGACTGCGCCGATCAAAATAGGCAGCCAAAAGCTCGAAAGCGCTAATGATAGCCCAATAAATCAGAGCCACAACCAAATAGCACTCCAGCTTGCCCTGACCAAGCTTCAAATGAATCAGCAGGTTCGCACGTCCCAGCAAATCCATCAAACCAATCATGTACATGAGCGAGGTATCCTTAATGATTTCGATGATCTGATTAACCAAGCCCGGCAGCATAATGGGCAATGCCTGCGGCATAATGATTCGCGTCACCAAATGCCATTTGCTCAAGCCGAACACGATCGCCGCCTCCGTCTGCCCCTTGGGCACAGCCTCGTAGGCAGGACGAATGACCTCGGCGATAATCGGTCCATAATGAATGAACATCGCCACGTAAACGTATAGCTCCTTCGGTATATCGCTACTATCAAGACCCATAGCCTGCAAGGGCATGGGAACGAGGAAGTAGCTCAAAAAGAGCAGCAGCACGAAAGGCATACTGCGCACCAGGCTCATCCACAGCTCGGTAAGCTGAAAGAGGAGCGGCAGTCGCGGTATACGCACCAGCGCCACCAAAATGCCCGCAACGAAGCTCACCAACGTACTCATCAGGATGAAGTAGAAGGTGAAGGGTACGGTCTCCAGCAGCTTCGGCCACACGGAAAGGAAATACTCAAAACTGAATGACAACAAAATTCACACATCCCTATCAATCATTAAAAACGCTGTTCCGCCGTCCCCCAACGTCGGAACAGCGAGCATTGCTTATTTTTTCAAAGCCTTCATCAAATCGGTCTTAAACCATTTTTCATTCAGCTTGGAAAGCGTGCCGTCATCAGCCAAGCTCTTCAAAGCCGCATTGATTTCGCCGTTCAACTTATCCTCTTTTTTATTTACCAAAACGTAGGTAGCGTTAACCTTAACAGGCTCCTGCAAGGCTACCAAATCCACGCCCTGCTTTTGCGCCAAATCCAAAACACCCAAATTGTCAGGAATAACCAAAGCGTCATATTGACCATTCTTAATGGAGGTTACGCGTTCGGCAGCGCTCATATTAGCCTGTACGGGAATCTCCTTCAAAATATTGTTATGCTTCTGATTCCAATCGGTTAAAATACGGAAGGCACCGCCGTTAGGAGTAAGCGGAACCAGCTTCAAATTGCCCTTAATCGCCTCTTCTAAATTTTTATACTTCGTTTCATTCCCCTTGGTTACATAAACAACCAGATTGCTGGCACCGATCGGGCTTTCCGGCAGCAGGAAGTTCTTTTCACGCTGAGCGTTCTTGAAATAACCTCCAGTAGCGACCTTCGCATCACCGGATTCCATCATTACGTCCTGAGTTTCAGGAGGAACGGCTTGGATATCCAGCTGATAATTCTTCAGCCGCTTATTAACCTCGACTAGCACATCGTATTCATAGCCGTGCTTTTCACCCTTCTCATCAACCCAGCTCAAGGGAGCCTCGGTGCCGCTGATAACAGTCTTAACGGTCGTTTTGCCTCCTGCCGCGGGAGCAGCGGCCTTCTTGTCGCTACCGCAGCCGCCCAGCAGGGCTGCCGCTGTCAAAGCACTCAAGGTCAATAAAGCAAATTTCTTGGTAATGTTTTTCATAATTGCATCTCTCCTATTTTTATATATTATTTAAATCATGTACTCTACTTCCGGCGGAGGCAGAATACGTTTTAAGAATTTACGTGTGCGTTCATGCTCGGGGCTTACGAAGATCTTGCTTGGCGGTCCCTGCTCCACGATATTGCCGTCCGCCACAAAGATGACGTTCGTGGAGATTTCCTTCGCGAACTGCATCTCATGAGTGACGATCACCATCGTCTTACCCTCGTCCGCCAGCTGCTTGATTACCGCCAGCACCTCGCCGATCAGCTCGGGATCGAGCGCGCTAGTCGGCTCGTCCATCAGGATGATCTCTGGCTCCACGGCGATCGCGCGAGCAATGCCGACGCGCTGCTGCTGACCGCCGGAAAGCTGGCTGGGATAATAATCATAGCGATCGGAAAGCCCGACCTTATCCAACGCCCTCTTGCCGATCTCGATCGCCTGCTTTTTGTCCATGCCGCGACCATAAATCAAGCCCTCGGTAACATTTTCTAGGGCGTTCTTATTATTAAAGAGATTGTAGTTCTGGAAAACGAAGGCCGTTTTCTTACGAATACTTTTGATCTCCTTACCAGTCACCTTAGCATAATCCAAATGCTGGTCGTCGAAATCCAACAGACCGGCATCCGCCTTCTCCAAAAAGTTTATGCAACGTAGCAGAGTGGTCTTGCCGCTACCGCTCGGTCCCAAAATCGTCACCACATCGCCCTTTTGTACTTCCAAATCAACACCCTTTAAAACCTGGTTATTCTTACCAAAGGTTTTATGAATGCCCGTCACTTTCAGCATAGCCTTCACCTCAGTATCTTATTGACTAGTATTTCAGTAGGTTTCGTATGTTGTAGACTATTTTACTCTTTTTTCCGTTTTTGTCAAGTCATTAGTAAAAAATAATCGTAAATAAGCTTTATACATGCC
>CAYZOZ010000035.1:5558-15035 GCA_964480295.1 uncultured Phascolarctobacterium sp. | reverse complement strand
TCTAGTATAAAGCAGCAGCAAGGCAGATAGCTCGCTGTAAAAAATTTACTAAAACGCCACAATGATAATCAAAATCTCAACTGTCATCGCGTAAGTTGACTGCTAATAAATAAATTTGTGCTGATTTCCTATAATCTCCGTGAGAATCACCATATACACCCCTTATTTTTATTATTACAGACTTAAAAGCTCCCGTGATTTCTCTTGAATTTTGTCTGAGAATGGATTATACTGATGCTAAATAGAGTAATATAAACCATTATGATAGAATTGAGTAGTGTCGTTTAGTGAACCTTATAAAACGGGGGGAAGAATGATGGATAATAGCTTAGCCTTACAGAATGTGCGTGTCGCCGTAGTCGGCTTGGGCTACGTTGGTTTGCCCTTGGCTGTCGCCTTCGCCGAGCACGTGCCGACGATTGGGTTTGACGTTAACGCGGCGAAGATCGCTCTTTATAAGCAGGGCATCGATCCTACGGAGGAGGTCGGTCCGGAAAAGATTAAGGCGACGAAGGTGGATTTCACCGCTGATCCCGAACGTCTTTGGGAGGCGAATTTCGTGGTGGTCGCCGTACCGACACCGGTCAACAGCGATTGCACGCCGGATCTTTTGCCAGTGGAGCAGGCCAGTTCTCTGGTGGGTAAGCATTTGAGCAGGGGGACGATCGTCGTTTTCGAGTCCACCGTTTGGCCGGGCGTGACCGAGGACATCTGCGTACCTATCTTGGAGCGTGAGTCAGGCCTGCGCTGTGGTGCGGACTTCAAGATTGCTTATTCTCCTGAGCGCATTAACCCCGGTGACAAGGTGCATCGCTTGGCGACGATTAAAAAAATCGTTTCTGGTATGGACGAGGAAACGCTGGCGAAGGTTTCCTATATGTATAATTTGATTATCGAAGCTGGCATTTTCCCCGCTACCAGCATTAAGGTCGCGGAGGCCGCTAAGCTGGCGGAGAACTCCCAGCGTGATATCAACATCGCCTTTATGAACGAGCTGGCGATCGTTTTCGAAAAGATGGGCATTCGCAGCAAGGACGTTATCGAGGCTATGAATACGAAGTGGAACGCGCTCGGCTTTACTCCCGGTTTGGTCGGTGGGCATTGCATCGGCGTGGATCCCTACTATTTTATATATAAGGCGGAGCTTTTGGGCTATCATTCGCAGATTATCGCGGCAGGACGCAAGATCAATAACAGTATGGGCGCGTTCGTCGCTGATAATATCATTAAGCAGCTGATCTTGGCGGATAAGGATGTGCGTCATGCGAAGATCTATCTTTTGGGCTTGACCTTTAAGGAGAATTGTCCCGATACGCGTAATTCTCGCGTGGTGGATATCATTCATCGCTTGGCGGAGTACGGTATCAGCATCGAGGTTGTCGATCCCTGGGCGGATCCTGCGACAGCGGAGAAGGAGTACGGGGTGCGCCTGCTGCCGCTTGAGGCAGTGCGGGATGCCGATTGCGTGGTGCTTTGCGTTGCGCATCGCGAGTTCGTGACCTTGGGCGAGCCTAAGCTTAGAGAGCTATATAAGAAGGACGGCAGAAAGGTGTTCATCGACGTGAAGAGCGCCTACTCGCCGCAGGATTTCCCAGGAAATGAATATTCCTATTGGAGCTTATAAACGAGGGATAATAATGATAAGAGGCTTAACGCGGAAAATTTTATTGACGACGCTTACGGCGGCTATCTGTCTCACCTGTGCGCAGCCGGTGCTGGCGCAGGACGAGGGGAACAGCTTGGCCACGCTTGCCGCTGGTAAGATTACCGTTTTCGGTTCGCTTGCCGATACGCAGGAGCTACAGGGGACGCTGCGCGATCTTGACAAATTGGGAATGCGCGCCGTTTTTGTAATTCCGAGCAACGAGGCGGGGCTTTATCCTGACAAAATAAAAATGCTGTATGGACGCGGGCATAGCGTCATCTTGCAAACGGCGGTCGCGCAGCAGAGTGTCGCCCCCGCGCAGTACGCGTCGCGCTCGCAGCAGCGTCGTTCCAGCGGTGACCGTGTATATGAGAATGTCAACCTTGCTAAGCGGGAGCAGACTAAGGAAGGCACGGAGGCGGATGTGACGACCGACAAAAGCGTTGGCGGCAGGAGCGCGCTTAAAACCGTGGGGACGAATGCGAACAACGTCGTTAAGAGCGAGATAAAGCCGCTGACGCGTAAGGAACGCATTAGTCGTGATTTTTATGGCACGGATGAGAACGGGCGCAGGGTGGCGCTGCGCTATCCGACGCGCTCCAAGGAGGAGAGCGATGTTCCCGATTGGTCGCTTTTGTCGATGAAGAAGCTTTCCTATTATAAGCTGCTTTTGCCGACGGAGCTGGAGGAGCTGCTTTCCGAGCCTAACAGGGAGCTGATGGCGAAGCTGACCGCTCGTGCCTACCACGAGAATAACGCTCTGCATGGCAGCAATTATTATGACGCGCAGTTCGAGCTAGAGAGGCTGATGCAGGAATACGATACGGAGCTGCGCAATTTGGGCTACGAGGCAGGACGCTACCTGTCCTATGGTCGTTTGCCGCAGGCAAGCGGTACTAAGATCGGTGGCGAGCTGCGTTATAATTACGTTAACCATGGCGGGGACGAGAAATTCGACTTCTTCGACAGTCGCGTTCGTCTGCGTCTTTATGCCGAGCAGCCCTTGGACGACAATTGGACGCTGTATGGCATGGGCGAGGCTAATAAGAGCTGGTTCCGCGATATCAAGCATTTCAATCTGGAACGTATTTATATCAAGGGTAAATATAAGGAGCTGGAGCTTACGGGCGGACGCTTTGGCGCGTTCTATGCCGATGGTAATATTTATGACGGGCATTTTGACGGCGTGCGTGCCTCCGGCGGCGAGAAGGTTAAGCTGACGGGCGAATACGGCAAGCTGCGCGATGATGAGAAGGTCATGGCGCTGGTAGCGGATTATACCGAGCCGAAATATGATTTACAGGCAGGCCTATACGCCTTCGATAAATTTAAGGGCTATGGCAGTAATAGCATTGGCAGTCTTGGCGGCATGTATTACATCGGTAATTTCGGCGTGGGCGCTACCTATCTCTATTCCTCCGAAAGCGCCGTGAACGGCGGCACGGGTGGCTACGTCGTGACGCTGAAATACGGTCGCAATCGCTCCTGGGTTCCTGGAACCTACGAGCTTTTCGCTAAATACTATGACCAGCCCGACACCACCTATACGGGGCATACCATGGTGGGCTTGGCGGATTATATGCAGGGCTTTAGCGGCTTTGGCGGCGGTATGTATTATACCTTGGCAGAAAACCTTATCTACGGCATTGAATATTATGATTTGGAGGAAAAGGGAACAGGCCTAAGAGGACGCACTCTGTGGAACCATATCTCCCTATTCTTCTGATGATGTGGGCTTATTGACGAGCAGCGAGGGATGCTGAATGAAATGGACTACCGGAATTAAAATATTTTTCGCGCTTTGCTTGGTTGGCTTGGCGGGCTATGCCTACCATTTCTTTACTGATCAAAGCGTGAAGGCGGATGCCTATGAGAACGTTCCTGATCTGAGTGCCGCCTATCGTGCGGACAAGGAGATTAAGGACGCGCTGACGAGGCTGAACGACGCGCAGCTCACGCCTGCTACCGTAGTGACGCATAATGTCGACGGCAAGCGGCAGATCGCGCTTACCTTCGACGGACTGCCGCGCAAGCAGACCTTGGATCGTTTGTTGGGCGTGCTGGAGAAGCATAGGGCTGTGGCGACCTTTTTTGCCGAGGGAGGCAATGCGGCGCTTAGTCCTGAGTCCGTGCAGGCGCTGGAGGCAAAGGGGCAGGCCGTGGGCAATTATACCTTCATCGGCATGGCACGCTTGGAGCAGCAGCCGACGGAGGTGGCTGTCGAGCAGCTTTGTCGCACGCAGAAGGTTTTGCAGCTGCATAATAATTTTTCTGCGCGCTTTTTCAAGGCTCCGCAGACGCGCAATACGCTGGAGCTGCTAAAGGTGGCGGCTGCCTGTGGCTTGGAGAGCGGCGTGCGCAGCGATGTTTATCTGCCGAAGGAGCAGCTGGTGAGCGTGGAGGCGGCAAAGAGCTTCGTCGCGACGATTCCTGCGGGGAGCGTCGTTTCCGTGGTGGTTAGCCGTCCTGTGGACGTGCCGCGCCAAAGGGAGCAGCAGTCGGAGGAGCGTCCCGCGATCGACAAGAAGCCCTCGCTGGTTTTGCAGGGCAAGCCCGAGGTGCGTCATGAAAGCATCGTGGATGTTACGGAGCGCTTTTTGACGGCGTGCGAGGAGCAGGGCTTGGAGATCGTTCCCTTGGCGCGGATGCGTACCGTGCGTTTGGCGCAGCCCGTGGCGGCGGTGA
Organism: uncultured Phascolarctobacterium sp.; assembly: GCA_964480295.1. Taxonomy (GTDB): domain Bacteria; phylum Bacillota; class Negativicutes; order Acidaminococcales; family Acidaminococcaceae; genus Phascolarctobacterium_A. The sequence goes on along the minus strand of CAYZOZ010000035.1, from coordinate 10,705 downwards.
GCGTATGGGAGCGTGGCGCGTTGCTTCTGCGTGACGCTTTGGCGCGTCCATTGGCGTGGGAGCGCGTGGCGAGCGCGGCTCCGTCCTATGAGAGCGAGCGTCTGCAAAATGCCGGACGCTTGGCGGAGGAGCGGAAATTTATTCTGACTACCGAGCCTGCTCTAGCCTTTTGCTTCGTTGGCTGGTCGAAGCCCGTGGCGGTGACGGCGGTGCTTGATCGATTAAGGAAGCTGGGAGCGCAGGCGACCTTCTTCGTCAGCGCGAACGATATACGTAATAATGAAGCCTTGGTGCGCCGCGCGCAAAATGAGGGACACGAGCTAGCGATAGCCGTTTACGCGAAAAGAAGTGGTAGCTTCGCTAGCGTATGCAATGATATCGCTACCACGCGCGCTCTGCTGCGTGAGCGCTTCGGCGTGGACAGTAGCCTTGTGAAGCAGCCATGGGGCGCGATCGAGGATTATACCAAGGAGGCTGTCGCGGCGATGGGCTGCACGCTGATCACGCAGAACGTGAACGTGGTGCAGACGCGGCATAGGGACTATGGCTCGGCTAACGAGATTTTGCCGGAGCTGTTCGGTAAGTACGTGTACAGCCTTGGCAGGGGCTGGATCGTGAACTTCCGCATGGATTACTACACTAAGCCGCTTTTGTGCGCCGACGTTATGCAATTATTAAAGGAGAAGAAGATCGATAATATCGCCTATTGGTCGTTCGAGGACGATCCTGAGCATAATCCTGCTAATGATTCCGCTTATGCGATCAAGAGCGTGGGCGCGCTTTTGCACAATAAGCGTTATACCTACAGCCTGTCGGCGGAGAAGGTGCCGCAGGAGCTGCGTCCCGAATATAACGCGGTGGCGGAGCTGCCGCTTAAGCAGTATATACGTGAGCGCTATTTGGGCAATGGCACCGTGAACATCGATTCCAACGCCTTGGGCTTCACGCAGGAGGAGCTGCGACATTTGGACGTTAGCGGCAGGGTACACACCAATCGTCCGGTGGTGTTCTTCACCTTTGACGATTGGGGAACGGACGCGCCGATCAATCAGCTTTTGTACGTGCTGCGTAAGCACGGCGTGAAGGCGACCTTCTTCGTGCTGGCGCGCAACGTGAAGAATAACCCCAATCTGCTGCGGGCGATCGCGGCGGAGGGGCACGACATCGCCTGCCATACCTATAACCATAAGCCCATGGCGAGTACGAAAGCCCATAATCGGCTCTATTCCCTGCAAAGCGAGGAGGAGAAGCTACAGGATTATCGCGACGCTTACGCGGAGCTGGCGCGCATTACCGGCGACGTGCGCTTTGGCGGCAAGTATAGCCTGACGCGCATCTTCCGTCCGCCGACGCTGACGATAAGCAAGGAGGGCTTCCGACTTTTGCAGCAGGCAGGCTATGAATATATCGTTTCTGGCTCGACCTCGACGCATGATTATCAGGCGGATAATCTTTACGAGATGATCGACAATATCCGTGACGGCTTGTATGAGCGCGGCGCGGTGAAGAAGGGCGCGGTGTTCGTTATGCACATGAGCGACAGCTCGAGGTTTACGGCACGTGCTTTGGATATTTTGATGACGCAAAACGAGGAGAAGCATCCCGGTGATCCCACACGCTTCGTGGCAGGACGCTTATCCGATTATTTGGTGAGTGGCTATGCTCAGGCGCGACGCAGTGATACGTTGAGCCTGCAATATGGCTTAGGTCAATGATTTACAGGGTAGGAGCGTAGCGAAAATGGCTGAAAAGGATATTTTGGCGGAAAGCCAGGCTGACCGTCGCTTGCTTTCCAATGTTCCGGATCAGGAGGGCCTGCGCAGCAATAGCGATAGACGCGGCTTTAATGATGACGATATTGTGGAGCGCTCAAAAAAGAATATCGAAGGCAATCATGAGGGCGAGCGCTTTGTAGTTAATTACCCTGTAGAGGTTACGCTTGCCGCTCGCAAGGGCGGTAAACGCCTGCACGGCTTTATTCGCAATATCTCCAGCTCGGGCGCGCTGCTGGGCTTCGAGCATGATCAGGGCAAGCGCATCACCGTCGGTGAGAAGCTGGAGCTGGATTTCGAGATTACGCCCGGTAGTATGCCCGAGGGCTATGAATCCGATGTGAGGGTGAACGCCACCGTGGTGCGCGAGGCGGTGGACGAGGCAGGCAATAAGAGCTTCGGCGTGGAGTTCGATGAAACGCTGGCGGAGTACCACACGCGCACGCGCAATCGCTATGCCCTGCCGGCAGTGGCCTTCTTTATGGCGGCAGTCGTGTTCCTCATCATTATGATGCGCACGGAAAGCGTGCTTTATTTCAAATTTAACAAGTGGCTTTATTTATATAGCATCGTGGCGGCGGTCTTTTTGCTGTCGCGCTATCTCTTTGCCAGCTTGTATCGTCCCGTGCCCATCGATAAGGACTTCACGCCGCCTGTGACGATCATCATTCCCTGCTTTAACGAGGAGGAGTGGATCAGAAGGACGATCATCAGCTGTATGAATCAGGATTACCCAGTGGACAATTTGGAGGTTATCGTCATCGATGATCATTCTACGGATAATTCGGTGCAGGTTATCAAGAGGACGATCGAGGAGCTGAAGGAGAAGGCAGGACGCTATAAGGTGGAGGAGAGGCTGCATTACTTTGTGCAGCCCAAGAACGCCGGCAAGCGCGAGGCCATGGCGGTGGGGGCGAAGCTGGCGCGGCACGACCTGCTGGTATTCGTCGATAGTGACAGCTTTTTGAATCCCTTCGCTATCATTAATTTGGTGCAGCCCTTTAAGGATCAGGATATGGGTGGCGTTTCCGGGCGTACGGATGTCGCTAATACCTATACTAATTCGTTGACGAAGATGCAGGCGGTGCGCTACTATATCTCTTTCCGCATTATGAAGGCGGCGGAGGCGTATTTTGACGCGGTGACCTGCCTTTCGGGACCACTGTCCTGCTATCGACGCGATTTGGTGCTGGAGAATATGGACGCTTGGCTGCATCAAACCTTCCTTGGGCAGCGGGCGACCTTCGGTGATGATCGCAGTATGACGAATTTCATTCTGCGCAAGCATCGCACGAGCTATCAGGATACCGCGATTTGCGCGACCATCGTGCCCAATTCCTATGAGGTATTCCTCAAGCAGCAGATGCGCTGGAAGCGTTCGTGGCTGCGCGAGTCGATCAATGCCTCGAAGTTTATGTGGAAGAAGGAGCCGTTCATGTCCCTGTGCTTTTACATGGGCGTGCTGGTGCCAATCGTCGCTCCGGCGATTGTGCTTTACAATTTGGTTTATGTGCCCCTGGCATATCGGGTGTTCCCCTGGACGTTCCTTTTGGGTATGCTGCTGATGAGCTTGCTGATGAGCTTCGCACAGAAGCTTTTACGGCGTAGCAGTACCTGGCTTTATGGCTTATGGTTCTGTTTGTATTATGAGGCGGTGCTTTTGTGGCAGATGCCAATTGCTTGGGTTACCTTCTGGAAGTCGAATTGGGGTACGCGCATGACGGACGCGGACGTGCGCGAGCAGCAGAAGAAAGAGGCGGCGCAGGCTGCGAAGAAAAAGGCTAAGAATTGAGGTTGCGGAAAATGGATTTCGGCGATGAGCAATACACGAAAAAGAAAAATCGGCGTAAGCTTTTGCGCGTAATTCTGGAGCTGGCGATTCTTTGCGGCTTGGCGGCTCTTTTGGCGACGGCGCTCTTCACCTTCCGCAAATACGTGCCCTTTCAGGCGCGCAAGGAGGTGGCGGTGTCGGGAGATCACGGCTTTGTGGCGCTTTCCTATTTCGGCGTGGCGCGCACGGGTACGGACACTCTGATCGCGCGCGAGCGTCTGCGGGAGCATTTGCAGGCGTTGAAGCTGAATGGCTACGAGACCGTGACGCAGAAGGACATCATCAGCTACTACGATATGCAGCGCGCGCTGCCGGAGAGGGCGCTTTTTTTGACGTTCGAGGACGGCAGAAGGGATACCGCGATCTTCGTGCAGAAGCTTTTGGAGGAGCTGAACTATAAGGGAACGATCCTGACCTATGCGGAAAAATTCGCGCTTAAGGACACGAAGTTCTTACAGCCGCGCGAGCTGCTGGATTTGGAGCAGAACAGCTTTTGGGAGCTGGGCACGAACGGCTATCGTTTGGCGTTCATCAACTGCTTCGATCGCTACGGTAATTATCTCGGTGAGCTGACACCGCTCAAGCACGCTTTGGTCGCTCCCTATTTGAGCCGTAAATATAATCACTATCTAATGGATTATTTGCGTGACGCGCGTGATTATCCTAAGGAAAGCTATGATATGATGCAGGATCGTATTAGCTTCGATTACGAGCAGCTGCGCGATATTTACAGCGAGGAGCTGGGCTATGTGCCTAAGGCGCACATTCTGATGCACTCCAATACGGGCGCTTTCGGCAATAATCGCGAGGTCAGCGCGGTGAATGAGAAATGGATCACCGAGCTTTTCGCTATGAACTTTAATCGCGAGGGCTATTGCTTAAACGATCGCACGAGCAGCATTTACGATTTGACGCGGATGCAGCCCCAGTCCTATTGGTACGCGAACCATTTGCTGATGCGCATTAAGCACGATCAGACGCAGCCGATTAGCTTTGTGCGCGGTAATGAGGACGAGGCGGCGAAATGGCAGGAGCAAAGCGGCGCGGCGGAGTATAAGGACGAAAAAATCATTCTGACTACTGATCCGAATAGCACGGGCAGAATTTATTTGCAGGATATGCAGCCCTGCGAGGACGTTAGGGTGCAGGTCACGCTTAACGGCAATAAATATGGTACGCAGTCCGTTTATCTGCGTGCCGACGAGGGGCTGACCTCTCCGCTGGCGGTGCGTCTGTCTGGTAACTATCTCTACGTCGTGGAGAACGGCAAGCAGCTTTATAGGCTGGATTTGCGTGAGTTCGATGGCAAGCAGCCCGTGAGCGTGGAGGAGGATCGTAAGGCCTCCGAGGTTGTGGCGCTGAAAACGGCGGCTCGCTACGCGCCGACGAAGGAGCAGGCGGAGCTTTATCTGCAAAGAATGCGGGATCGTGAGTCCAAGCCTGCCAAAAGCGTGGCGCAGGGGGCCAGGGCGTATGAGCCCGTGCTGAATATTCGCGAGCCGGGCACTAGAAGGCTGGAGCTGGCGCTGCGCGGCAGGACGCTG
>CAYZOZ010000035.1:0-5458 GCA_964480295.1 uncultured Phascolarctobacterium sp. | reverse complement strand
AGCCTGCTTTATGACAGTCGTTTGCACGGCTGGCGGGGCTTCGTGCATTTCGTGAAGGAGAAGTGGGAGGCTTTGCTACATTTCTTCGTGCATAGCTTTTAATAAAAATAACGAGGGGTGCCGAGAATGGCGTTGACGTTGTTAAGGCATAAGAAAAAAATTATAGCGGCGGTATTTTTGGCGTGCATGGGCTATATCTATTCCTGCTTGGCAGCGCTACCCAAGGAAGCACCGCCCATGACGGCGCAGAATTCCGCTTGGCTGGTCTATTGGGATTGGCAGGCGGGCGTGGAGCAGGCGGCGCGGCGCGAGGACGAGGTGCTGGTCGCCTTCGCGGCGGATTTCGATAGGAGGGATCGCCTGCGCCTGCACGAGGGGGTGGAGCTTGGCGCGCTGAAGAGCTTTGGTGGGCGGAGGCTTTATTTGAGCTTCGTCAATGATCGTGAGGACGGCGGCAGGCAGCAGCTGAAGGACGTGGCGCTGCTGCATAGGCTTTTGGATAAGCCTGAGGCGCGGCGCAGACACATCGCCGAGATTATCAGGCTGTGCAAAAAGCATGGCTTTGCTGGGATCGAGATCGATTACGAAAATCTGTGGCAGGACGCGGCGCTCGTGGATAGCTTCGCAAAATTTATCGGCGAGCTGCGGGAGAAGGCGACTGCCGCCGAGCTCAAGCTGCGCGTGGTGCTGGAGCCGAAAACGCTGGAGTTCGCCGACAGACTGCCTGCGCGCGTGGAGTACGTGGTGATGTTCTATAATCTATACGGTACGCATAGTGGCGCGGGACCTAAGGCTAACGAGAAATTTATTCTACGTACCTTAAAGAGGCTGGAGCGCTTGGGTGGCACGCCCAACATCGCCTTCGCCAACGGTGGCTTCGATTGGTCGGCTGACGGCGGCGCGATCGGGTTAAGCGGTAGGCAGGCGGCGGCGCTGGCTGAGGAATATGCCTCGGAGGTGAAGCGGGACGCGGACAGCAGGTCGCTTTATTTCAGCTATGAAAAGGGCGGAGCTAAGCACACTGTCTGGTACGCGGACGCGGAAACCTTGGATTTTTGGCGTGCCGTCGCCGCTAAATACGGCTATAAGCGCTTCAGTCTGTGGCGCTTGGACGGAAGTGAATAATTTAAAAGCCATTGCGTGTATATCAAATATATGCAATGGCTTTTTTGCGTGCGTGGGGCTTGCATAAGCGTCAATATTCATGCTGTTGAAACACTAGGCAACGTGTAAAGAAAGATGTGCTATATTACTGCTTTTTGCCCGTGTAAAATTTGCAAAATCTTGCTCGCGGGTGTTGACAGCGATTGTTTAAGATGTTACAATATAGCAGTATCGCGGGAGAGCTATGCTCTGAAATGAAGGAGGTAACGCAATGACACTTGAAGCTTTAAAGCAAGCTGAGCAGTGCGTTGTCGGTGTCAAGCAGACCGAGAAGGCTGTGGCCAAGCAGGCTGCCGAGGCAGTGTATATCGCCAATGACGCTGACGAGAGAGTTACCGCTAAGCTGCTCGCGCAGTGCGAAGCCCAGGGCGTGACCGTCGTTATGGCGGGAAATATGCAGGAGCTTGGCAAGGCGTGCGGCATTAACGTCAAGGCTGCGGCTGCCGCAATACTTAAATCCCGATAAGGGCTTGACGCAAGTCAGGTTTTTATAATCATTAAAATCTAATTGTTTGGAAAGGAGGTGCCGATATGCCTACAATTAACCAATTGGTACGCAAAGGTAGAGAGGTTCTGAAGAGCAAGTCTACTGCGCCGGCATTGAAAGAATGCCCGCAAAAGCGTGGCGTTTGCACCCGTGTTTACACCACTACCCCGAAGAAACCTAACTCCGCTCTGCGTAAAGTAGCTCGTGTACGTTTGACCAACGGCATCGAAGTTACTGCCTATATCCCGGGTATCGGCCATAATCTTCAGGAACACAGCGTTGTTCTGATCAGAGGCGGAAGAGTAAAGGACCTTCCTGGTGTGCGTTACCATATCATTCGCGGTGCTCTTGATACTGCAGGCGTTGCTAACCGCAACCAATCTCGCTCCAAGTACGGCGCAAAACGTGCTAAAGCAAAGAAATAATTTCAAGAAAACATTAAGAATGATTTATCCTAAGGAGGGAAACACATGCCGAGAAAAGGCCCTGTAACCAAAAGAGACGTACTGCCGGATCCGGTGTACGGTTCTAAATTATTAACTCGTTTTATCAACAAGATCATGCTCGACGGCAAAAAGGGCGTTGCAGAACGCATTGTCTATGATGCATTCGATCTGATTCAAGCAAAAACCGGTAAAGATCCCCTGGAAGTTTTCGATGCAGCTATGCAAAACGTAATGCCGTTATTGGAAGTACGCGCTCGCCGTGTTGGCGGTGCTAACTACCAGGTTCCGGTTGAAGTACGTGCTGATCGTAAAACCACCCTGGGTATTCGCTGGCTGGTAAACTACTCTCGTCTGCGTGGTGAAAGAACCATGTGCGAGCGTGTAGCAGGTGAAATCATGGATGCTTCCAATGGCACCGGCGCAGCAGTTAAGAAACGCGAAGATACCCACAAGATGGCAGAAGCAAATAAAGCATTTGCTCATTACCGTTGGTAATGGCCTGTCTCCAGTTATTTTGAGGAGGATTAAACAGTGGGCAGATTAATTCCGCTTGAGAGAACCAGAAATATCGGTATCATGGCTCACATCGATGCCGGTAAAACCACCACCACCGAACGTATTCTGTACTATACCGGCAGAGTACATAAGATTGGTGAAGTTCACGAAGGTGCCGCAACCATGGACTGGATGGTTCAGGAGCAGGAGCGTGGTATTACCATCACCTCTGCTGCTACCACCGCGTACTGGGAAGGCTCCGAGCATCAATTCGCTAAACATCGTATCAACATCATCGACACACCGGGTCACGTTGACTTCACTGTAGAGGTTGAACGTTCCCTGCGCGTACTCGATGGCTCCGTAGCAGTTTTCTGTGCTAAGGGCGGCGTTGAGCCTCAGTCCGAAACCGTATGGCGTCAGGCTGACAAGTACAACGTTCCTCGTATGGCATATGTAAACAAAATGGATATTACCGGTGCTGATTTCTACCGTGTAATCGATATGATGAAGTCCCGTCTGAATGCCAACGCAGTACCTATTCAGCTGCCTATCGGCTTTGAAGATACCTTCGAAGGCATGGTTGACCTCATTAAAATGAGAGCTATCGTTTATGACGATAAGCTGGGCAAGGAAGAGGAATTCATCGAGATTCCCGAAAACATGAAGGAGAAGGCAGCTGAGTATCGTGCCGCTTTGATCGAGGCAGTAGCCGAAAGCGACGACGAGCTGATGATGAAATACCTTGAGGGTGAGGAATTCACCGAGGAGGAAATCATCGCCGGTATCCGTAAGCAGACCATTGCCTGCAAGATGACTCCGGTATGCTGCGGCTCTTCCTATAAGAATAAAGGCGTACAGCCGATGCTGGACGCAGTAATTCAATTCATGCCCGCACCGACCGATATTCCGAATATCAAAGGTGTGAATCCTGAAACCGGTGAGGAGGACGAGCGTCCGTCCAGCGACGAGGCTCCGTTCGCAGCACTGGCATTCAAGATCGCTACCGACCCCTATGTCGGCAAGCTGGCATTCTTCCGCGTATACTCCGGTACCCTGACCGCTGGTTCTTATGTATATAACTCCAGCAAGGGCAAACGCGAGCGTATCGGTCGTATCCTGCAAATGCACGCTAACCACCGTGAGGAAATCGAAATGGTTTACTCCGGCGATATCGCGGCGGCTGTAGGCTTGAAGGACACCACCACTGGTGATACCCTCTGCGACGAGAAGAACGAGATCATCCTGGAATCCATGGTATTCCCCGAACCCGTTATCTCCGTTGCGGTTGAACCTAAAACTAAAGCAGACCAAGAAAAAATGGGCATTGCTTTGCAAAAGTTGGCTGAGGAAGATCCGACCTTCCGCGTTCACACTGATCCCGAAACCTCCCAAACCATTATTTCCGGTATGGGCGAGCTTCACTTGGACATCATTGTTGACCGTCTGCTGCGCGAATTCAAGGTAGGCTGCACCGTAGGTAACCCGCAGGTTGCTTATCGTGAGACCATTCGCAAGGCTGTTAAGGCAGAAGGCAAATTCGTTCGTCAGTCCGGCGGTAAGGGCCAATACGGTCATTGCTGGCTGGAAATCACCCCGCGTGAGCCCGGCGAAGGCTTCCTGTTCGAGAACAAGGTCGTTGGCGGCGCTATTCCTAAGGAATACATCGCTCCTATCGAAGCAGGCGTTAAGGAGGCTATGGAAAACGGTGTAGTTGCTGGTTATCCGATGGTTGATATCGCTGTTTCCGTATACGACGGTTCTTACCATGAAGTCGATTCTTCTGAAATGGCATTTAAGATTGCTGGCTCCATGGGCTTCAGAAGTGGCGCTGAAAAAGCTAACCCGGTTATCCTCGAGCCTTACATGAAGGTAGAAGTAACCGTTCCTGAAGAATACATGGGCGATGTAATCGGCGATATTAACTCCCGTCGTGGTCGCATCGAAGGCATGGAAGCACGCAACGGCGCGCAAGTAATCAACGCATTCGTTCCGTTGGCTGAAATGTTCGGTTATGCAACCGACCTGCGCAGCAAGACTCAGGGCCGTGGCAACTACTCTATGGAGGTTGACCACTACGAGGACGTGCCCAGAAACATTGCTGAAGCAATTGTTGCTAAAAACAAAGGCACTAACTAAGCCTAGTTTTAAGTATTAAGAAACACCTTAAGGAGGAAATTCACAATGGCAAAAGCTAAATATGAAAGAACTAAACCCCATCTGAATATCGGCACCATCGGTCACGTTGACCATGGCAAGACCACTCTGACCGCGGCAATCACCAAGGTTTTGGCAGCTCGCGGCGGCGCTGAATTCATGGATTACTCCATGATCGATAAGGCTCCTGAAGAACGTGAACGCGGCATCACTATCAACACCGCACACGTTGAGTACCAAACCGAAACCCGTCACTATGCACACGTTGACTGCCCGGGCCATGCTGACTATGTAAAGAATATGATCACCGGCGCTGCTCAGATGGACGGCGCAATCCTGGTTGTATCCGCGGCTGACGGCCCGATGCCTCAGACTCGTGAGCACATCCTGCTGGCTCGTCAAGTAGGCGTACCTGCGATGGTAGTGTTCCTGAACAAGGTTGATATGGTTGACGACGAAGAGCTGCTGGAATTGGTAGAAATGGAAGTTCGCGAGCTGCTGAGCTCCTATGATTTCCCTGGCGACGACATCCCCGTTGTTGCAGGCTCCGCTCTGAAGGCTTTGGAAGGCGACCCCGCTTACGAAGCAAAAATCGTTGAGCTGATGGACGCTGTTGATAACTACATTCCGCTGCCGGAACGTGCTACCGACAAACCCTTCCTGATGCCCGTCGAGGACGTATTCACCATCACCGGTCGTGGCACCGTTG
>CAYZOZ010000034.1:7865-15414 GCA_964480295.1 uncultured Phascolarctobacterium sp. | reverse complement strand
AATAATCTAGAAGAATTGCAATACAAAGTAATTAAAGAATTTGGAGATGTCTATTCAGGTAAAAATAATACTATTTCTTTTAGATTAATCGATTGGGGATATGGAAAGGGAGAACAATATGATTTAAGATGGTGGAAGGATAATAAGCCTAGAAAGAAGGGAATAACCTTTGATTATGATGAAATAAAGAAAATGCAGCAAAATAGTAATTATTATGATTTAAATCTTCACTATAGAGAATTATTAAGAACGAGTTATTTGCATAAAGCAAAATTTTATCAATTAATAGATATATTATCTGATGATGGTGGTTGGAGAAAAGAGATAAATATGATAGATTGGGGAAAAGGAGTAAAGATAGATATTCGCAAGTGGAATGATACGTATGATAAGTGTTCTAAAGGTATAACTCTCTCAACAGGAGATGCTAAGAAATTCTTTATACTTATAAGGGAAATATAGTATAGTTATCTATAGTAGGCTTTTTGTAATTAATGTGAGTTAGTTAGAGGGTGGAAAAACATGCGCATTTCGTTATAATGGATACATAGCTTGCCCTTGACAAGCAGCTCTTTTTTGCGTAAAATAATTCTATTATGGAAAGGTGGCCGAGCGGTTTAAGGCTCTAGTCTTGAAAACTAGCGAGGGTGCAAGCCCTCCGTGGGTTCGAATCCCACCCTTTCCGCCAATAAAAAATCGCTAAGGTACTTGCCAAAAGCGAAATAATATGCTATACTATTACAGTATTCTAACGGAGTGGTACTCAAGCTGGCTGAAGAGGACGGTTTGCTAAATCGTTAGACGGTTTACCCCGTGCGTGGGTTCGAATCCCACCCACTCCGCCAACACAAAAATTAGGAGATTTCAAGAGCGATCTTGGAATCTCTTTTTTATTCTTATGGGTAGCGTGTATATAAACAGAAATGGTATAATAGATGCAAGTATTGATGTATGTTAGCTAAATTAAAACCTAAGAGGTGCATACTTATGGCAGATAAATTTTTAGTGATAGATGGCAGTAGCCTGATCCATCGGGCGTTCTTCGCCCTGCCGCCGCTGATGAATTCGCGCGGTCAGCATACGGGCGCTGTTTTCGGCCTTTGCAATATGCTGCTGAAGCTTTTGGCGGAGCTTCAGCCTCGTTATATGGCGGTGGCTTTCGACAAATCGCGCAAAACCTTTCGCACGGAGCTTTATCCGGATTATAAGGGTCAGCGTAAGCCGACTCCCGGCGAGCTGTCCGAGCAATTTCCGCTTGCCATGCAGGTTTTGGAGGCGCTAGGGATTCGCACTCTGGAGCTGGATAATTATGAGGCGGACGATATTATTGGCACCTTCGCGAAGCACGCGCCGGAATCTGTCGAGGTGATCATCGTCACGGGCGATCGCGACGAGTTACAGCTGATAGACGGGCGCACCAAGGTTTACTATACGAAGCGCGGTATTTCCGATATTCAAATTTATGACGAGGCGGAGTTCGCTGCCAATTACGAGGGCTTGGTGCCGCGGCAGCTGATCGAGCTGAAGGGCTTGATGGGCGACAGCTCCGATAATATTCCCGGCGTGCCTGGCGTGGGCCCCAAGACGGCGCTCAAGCTGATTAAGGAATATGGTGATGTCGAAACCGTGCTTGCTAATATCGACAAGGTTACGGCGAAGGCCTTGAAGGCGAAGCTGGAGGCGAATCAGGACTCCGCGCGTCTGAGCCGCAGGCTGGCGACTATTTTTACCGACGTGCCTATGGATTTGGAGCTTGCGCGTTACGAGCTTGTGCCCGTGGCGGAGGAGGCACGCGCCTTTTTGCAGGAGCTAGAGTTCCGCAATATGTATGAGCGCTTTGCCGCGATCCTGAATTATACGGAGCCAAGTTTTTCGCTGTTCGGCGAGGAGGTGGAGCAGCCCTGCGCGCCTGTCGAGCAGGTCACCGAGGCGAACGCGGCGGAGCTTTTCGCACGCTTGCGGGCAAGCGACACGCCCGTGCCCTTTGTGGCGCAGGTGGCAGGCACGCTGCCTGAGCTTTACTTTGCTAAGGTGGAGCTTTATTTTGAGGAGAAGGTCTATCTTCTGGAGGACGAGCGCGTTTGGCCTTTGTTCGAGGCTTGGCTGAGCAGCAACGCGCCCAAGCGGACTGTTGACGTAAAGGAAGCGTACAAGTGCTGTCTTTGCCGTGGCATAGAGCTGCGCGGCATCGTCGACGATGTCGCTTTGGCGGCGTATGTGGCAGACGCGGGGCATACCTCCTACGCTATGGAGGGCTTGAACAAGCGTTATTTGAGCAGCGCTTCGCCCCATGACAGTGAGAATATTGCCCGCATGGTCGGCGAGCTGCGCGAGGAGCTGGCGCAAAAGGAGCAGCTCAGCCTGTATGAGGAGCTTGAGCTGCCATTGGCGGCGGTGCTGGCGCAGATGGAGTGCAATGGTATCACGCCCGATATGGAGCTTTTGGAGCAGCTGAGCGAGGATATGCGCTCACGCATCGCCAATTTGGAAGGGCTGGCGGAGAAGCAGGCGGGCGAGAGCTTTAATTTAAAATCGCCTAAGCAGCTCGGCGTGGTGCTGTTCGAGCATTTGCAGCTGCCGGTGATTAAGAAAACGAAAACGGGCTATTCCACCGACGTGAAGGTGTTGGAGGCCTTGCAGGGCAAGCATCCCTTGATCGATACGATTTTGGAGCATCGCAAGCTTGCTAAGCTGCAATCCACCTATCTCGACGGCTTGAAGCCCCTGCGCAATCCGAAAACGGGACGTATCCATACGCATTTTCAGCAGACTGTTACGGTTACGGGACGCTTATCCAGTACGGATCCCAATTTGCAGAACATTCCCACGCGTACCGAGGAGGGAAAGCAGATTAGGCGCATTTTCGTTCCTGGTAGCGGCTATGATTATTTGCTGAGCTGCGATTATTCGCAGGTGGAGCTGCGCATTTTGGCGTGCATCGCGCAGGACGAGCTGCTTTTGCAGGCCTTTAAAGAGGGGCAGGACATTCATGCCCACACCGCGGCGGAGGTTTTCGGCGTGCCCTTGGAGGAGGTCACCTCGCAGATGCGCAGTCGTGCGAAGGCGGTTAACTTCGGTATCGTCTATGGCATCAGCGATTTCGGCTTGGCTAATCAGCTGAAGGTGACGCGCAAGGAGGCGGCGGGCTATATCGAGAGCTATTTCGCGCGTTATACGGGCGTGAAGCGTTATATGGAAAGCATCGTCGCCACCGCGCGCGAGCAGGGCTATGTCAGCACGCTGATGGGACGCAGACGTTATTTGCCAGATATTTGTAGCAGTAATTTCAATTTGCGCAGCTTTGCCGAGCGCACGGCGATCAACACGCCGATTCAGGGCACGGCGGCGGACATCATGAAGCAGGCTATGCTGGCGGTGCAAAGAGCCTTGAACGAGGCGGGGCTGAGGAGTAGGATTCTTTTGCAGGTGCATGACGAGCTGCTTTTGGAGGTTCCTGTGGACGAGCGCGAGCAGGCCGCCGAGCTGGTGCGCCGCGAGATGGAGAACGCCGCGCGGCTGGAGATACCGCTTTTGGCAGAGGTTAATTTTGGAACGGATTGGGCAGCTACTAAATAAAGCACGGAAGGATGAGGGTTATGCCGGAAATGCCGGAGGTGGAGCAGGTCAGAAGGACGCTGGCTCCGCATATAGAGGGAAGGACGATCACCTCCGTCGAGGTGTATCTTGATAGGCTGATCAAGCATCCCGACGTGGAGGGCTTTAAGAGTGGCTTGGTCGGTAAAACGATCACGCAGGTCGAGCGCCGAGGTAAGTATTTGCTTTTGCGAACCGCGCCTACGCAGCAGCTAATCGTGCATTTGCGCATGACGGGCGCGCTAATCGCTCAGCCGAGCAGCGCTGAGCCTCCCGCCTACGCGAAGATTCGCTTCACGCTGAGCGGGGGCGTGACGCTGTGGTTCACGGATATACGCACCTTTGGAACGCTGTATTTGGTGACCGATAACGATGCTTATATCGAGGGCTATGCGACGCTCGGACCGGAGCCTTTAAGCGAGGACTTTAGCGCCGCGTACCTTGCGCCCCTGGCGGCGAAGAGCCGCAAGGCGGTGAAGAGCTTCATCCTCGATCAGCGCAATATCGCCGGCTTGGGTAATATCTATGCCGACGAGTGCTTGGCGCTCTCGGGAATTTTGCCGACGCGTGCCGCCAACAGCTTGAGCGGAGCGGAGCTGGAGCGCCTTTGCGAGGCGATCAACGCGGTGATCGCGCAGGGCATCTGCAATCGGGGAACGACCTTCCGCGATTACAAGGACGGCGAGGGTAAGCAGGGAGAAAATCAAAAGCATTTGCTCGTTTACGGACGTGGGGGCGAGCCCTGCAAGCGCTGTGGGGCGACGCTGCTGACGACGAAGGTCGGCGGACGCGGTACGGTTTATTGCGAGCATTGTCAGAAATAGGAGCAGGGAATGAGGATAATTGGTTTAACCGGGGGCATAGCCTCCGGCAAGAGTACGATCTCCGCCGAGCTGCGGCGTTTGGGCATCCCCGTGTTTGACGCGGATCAGGCATCGAGGGACGCGGTGGCGCGGGGAAGCGAGGGCTTGGCGCAGGTAGCCGCAGCGTTGGGGCAGGATTGCCTAACGGACGCTGGCGAGCTTGACCGCGCGCGGGTGTCGCAGCTGGTATTTCGGGATGAGAACGCGCGTAGAAGCTTGGAGCGCGTTATTCATAGAATCGTTTGGGAGCAGGCGGAGCTTTTTTTGCAGCGGGCGCGGGAGCAGCACCAGTCCCTCGCAGTGCTGGACGTGCCGCTTTTGATCGAAACTGGTTGGCATAAGCAGGTGGACAGTGTGTGGCTCGTCGCCGTGAGCCGTCGTCAGCAGATCGAGCGCGCGATGGCGCGTAGCGGCATGACGGAGGCGGAGGTTACGGCGCGCATCGAGGCGCAGATGTCGCTGGAGGAAAAGCGGCGCTATGCCGACGTGGTTTTGGATAATAGCGGCAGCTTGGAAAACACGCTGAACGCCTTGCATACGGAGCTGGCGAAGCTTGCGGGTGAGCACCGTGGCCGTTAAGCGACGCGCCTCCGCTAAAGGGAGGACGACGAAGAAACGCGGCGGCAAGCTCTATCGTTGGCTCATCGCGCTCCTGCTGGCGGTGACCTGCGCGTTTTCCGCCTGGAGACTTTGGAACAGCGATGCCGTGCAGATGCGTTTCGTGTATATGTGGGATTATCAGCAGGACATTATCACCTATAGCCAAAAAAATCAGGTCGATCCCTTTTTGATCGCGGCGATCATTAAAAACGAGAGCGGCTTTAGTCATAAGGCGGTTTCCAAGGTCGGTGCTATCGGGCTGATGCAGATCATGCCGCAAACGGGACGTTGGATCGCCGAGCAGATGGGGCTGAAGGATTATAAGGACGAGGAGCTGTATCAGGCGCGCACGAATATCCGCATGGGCTGCTGGTACATCGGCGAGCTGGATCACGAGTTTAACCGCAATCTCGCGCTGGTGATGATCGCCTATAACGCTGGGCGCGGGCAGACGAAGGAATGGATGAGCCAGTATGGTTGGGACGCGAATTTCAACGATTTAAAGGCGATTCCCTTCCCCGATACGCGCGAGTATGTTACGCGCGTGCTGCGCGATCGCGATAAGTATTATCTTCTGTATCGCGATAGGCTGGCTATTCAATAGGAAGGAAAACACTCAGAAGGCGATTTCATAATATTTCTTGTAAAAGCTGTTGACAGAATGGCGTATTCATGGTATCATAAGCATGTTGCATTTGATAGCGACTTTCTCAAGAAAATGCGGTAGTGGCGGAACGGCAGACGCGCTAGCCTCAGGAGCTAGTGGGGGCAACCCCGTGGAGGTTCAAATCCTCTCTACCGCACCATTTTTATATTTGAGTATTCCCGCGGTCGTGGTGGAACGGCAGACACGCCACTTTGAGGGGGTGGTGGGAGAAATCCCGTATGGGTTCAAATCCCATCGACCGCACCAGTTGAACTTACAGACGTTGTGCTGAGGCATAGCGTCTTTTTTATTTATCGCCCTTCGGCAAATATGGTATAATATTGCCAGTACGAATAAAGGAGCTACTGAAAACAGGTATGCAATTAGTTGTTGATAAAATCGCCAAGGCCTTTGGCATTCATGAGATATTTAAAGATGTAAGCTTTATGGTCGACAGGGGCGAGCATGTCGGCCTCGTAGGCGTGAACGGTAGCGGTAAGACCACGCTGCTGCGTTGTCTGCTGGAGCCTGAGCAGGTGGATAGCGGCAGCATTAAATTCGATCCGAGCATCACCGTCGGCTATGTGCAGCAGGGCTTCACCGATATTCGGGGAACGCTGTGGGAGTTTATGACGAACTCCTGCCCCGATATTCTCGCTCTGCGTCAGAAAATGGCGCAGCTGGAGCTTCAGGCGGACACGCTGAGCGGCACCGAGCTTGAGGAATGCTTGGAGGAGTACGCGCGTGTCACGAAGCGCTATGAATTCGTCGATGGCTATAATTTCGAGAATAGGATTAAGCGCGTGCTGATCGGCTTGGGCTATACCGCGGAATGGTGGGAGCGGGATGCCGCCACGCTGAGCGGCGGTCAGAAAACGCGATTGATGCTGGCGGCGGCGCTGGTGCGCAATGTTGACTTTTTAATTTTGGACGAGCCGACGAACCATTTGGATATTGTGATGACGCAGTGGCTGGAGAAATTTTTGCAGGAATTTAAGGGTGGACTGCTGGTGGTCAGCCATGACCGAGCCTTTTTGGATAACGTAGTTGGACGTATTTTGGAAATGGAGGGTGGGCGCTTGCAGGCCTTCAAGGGCAATTATTCGCGCTATTTGGAGCAGAAGGCGATTCAAACTGCGACCTTGGAGGCGGCGTATAATGCCCAGCAGGATTATATTGCGCGCACGGAGGCGTACATCCGTCGCTTTAAGGCGGGCATTAAGAGCAAGATGGCGCGTGGGCGACAGTCACAGCTTGATCGCTTGGAGCGCATGGACGCGCCAGTGCGGAACGAGGAGTTCTTCCTGCGCCTGCCGCCGGCGGCGGAATGTGCGGAGCGCGTGCTGATTATGGAGGATTTGACTATCGGCTACAAGGATAAGCCCTTGGCGAGCGGAATCAACCTCACCCTGCGCCGCGGGGAGAAGGTAGCGCTTTTGGGAGCGAACGGTACGGGTAAGACGACGCTTCTGCGCACGCTTTTGGGTGAGCTGGCACCGCTGAAGGGCAGGGCGAAGATAGGTAATCGCGTGCAGATCGGCTATTTTTCGCAGAGCTACGAGCGGTTGAAGCCAGAGCAGACCTTGCTGGAGAATTTCGTGATCGAGTACGGCTTTACGGAGGAGCATACGCGTTCCATGCTAGGCGGGATGCTGTTCCACGGTGATGACGTGTTTAAGCGGATCGGTGAGCTGAGCGGCGGGCAAAAGGCGCGTCTGGTGCTGCTGAAGCTGGTACTGGACGGCGCGAACTGCTTGGTGCTGGACGAGCCGACGAACCATTTGGATATTATGGCGCGCGAGGCCGTGGAGGCGGCGCTGACGGCGTTTGACGGGACGGTGCTGGT
>CAYZOZ010000034.1:0-7765 GCA_964480295.1 uncultured Phascolarctobacterium sp. | reverse complement strand
GAGCAGGAGGCGATGCTGGGACTGCTGGAGAAGAAAATGGCGGATCCCGCGAATCATGCGGATCCCGCGAACAGCGCGGCGATGGCGGCGGAGCATGACGAGTATGAGCGCGTGATCGCCGAGCTGATGGAGAAATGGGAGCTGCTTATGGAGGCTGCGGAGGAGGAAGCATGAGTACGCACGAGGAGTATATGCGGCTGGCGCTGGCAGAGGCACGCAAGGCGGCGGCCTTGGGCGAGATCCCAATCGGGGCGGTGTTGGTTTGCCATGACGAGGTGATCGCGGCGGCGCATAATATGCGCGAAAGCTGGCAGGATGCCACCGCTCATGCGGAGGTGATCGTGATTAGGCAGGCGTGCGAGCGCTTGGGACGCTGGCGCTTGAGCGATTGCACGCTTTATGTGACGGTGGAGCCCTGCCCGATGTGCAGCGGTGCGATTGTCAATAGTCGCCTGGAGCGGGTGGTGTATGGCTGCCCCGATGCGAAGGCGGGGGGAGCGGAGTCCATTTTTAACATCATCACCAATCCTAATTTGAATCATTGCGCCGAGGTAATCAGCGGCGTGTGCGAGCTGGAATGCGCGCAGGTGATGAAGGATTTCTTCGTTCAGCGCCGTAAGGAGAATAAGCTGCGCAGGAGCGGTTGCCAAGAGGCTCATTCTGCGGTATAATAGAGAATAGCTTGAAATGGAGATGTAGCGAAGTGGTCATAACGCGCCTGACTCGAAATCAGGTCAGCCCTTTGTTGGGCCCGTGGGTTCGAATCCCACCGTCTCCGCCATATTGAATATAATGCAGTGCATATAAAAAGAGCGTCGCCCTTTGCGGACGACGCTTTTCTATTGCTTATTTTAAAATTACGTTTAAGAAGGCCTTCAGACGCTCGTTCTTGGGATTGGTGAATACCTCCGCCGGCGTGCCCTGCTCCTGCACGCGTCCGTCCGCCATAAAGACGACCTTCGTGGCAACCTCGCGCGCGAAGCCCATTTCGTGCGTTACGACGACCATGGTCATTTTTTCCTCTGCCAGCTCGCGCATGGTTTTCAAAACCTCGCCCGTAAGCTCAGGGTCGAGGGAGGAGGTGGGCTCGTCGAAGAGCATGATCTCCGGTTTCATCGCCAACGCGCGGGCGATGGCGACGCGCTGCTGCTGACCGCCGCTAAGCTTGCGCGGATATTCATCGCGCTTCTCCGAAAGGCCGACCTTGGCGAGCAATGCCTCCGCCTCCTTGATGACGGTCGCCTTATCGCGCTTTTGCACGTTGACGGGCGCTTCGATCAGGTTTTGCAGCACGGTCATATGAGGGAAAAGGTTGAACTGCTGGAACACCATGCCCATTTTGCAGGCGATGCGGCGGATTTCGGCGGGGCTGACGTACTCCGTACCGTCGGCGTTCTCGCTGCAAAGCGTCTCGCCGTCGATGAGGATGCTGCCGCGATCCACAGTTTCCAAGCGGTTCAGGCAGCGTAAAAGCGTGCTCTTGCCACCGCCCGAGGGACCGATTACGGCGACAACCTCGCCCTCGTTGACCTCGAGATCGATGCCCTTGAGCACCTCTAATTTATTGAATTTCTTCCAAATGTTTTGCGCTTTGATCTTGTTCATAAGTGCCTCCTATTGGTCATATCTGGAGAAATGCTTTTCCAGACGCTCGAACAGCATGGTAAGGATCAGCGTCGCTATCAAATAAAAGGCGGCGGCGACGATGAAGGGGACGACGTTGAAATCGCGCTGCACCAAATTGCGGGCGGTGCGCATGAGATCGTTCATGGCGAGTACGTAGACCAGGGAGGTGTCCTTGACCAGGGTAATGGTCTCGTTGCTGATCGGGGGCAGGATGATGCGAATGACCTGCGGCAGAATGATGCGGCGCATGGTCTGCACGTAATTCATGCCTAGGGTGTGCGCGGCCTCGTATTGCCCTTGGGGAATCGCCTGAATGCCGGCGCGGAAGATCTCGCAGAAGTAGGCGGCGTAGTTGAGCACGAAGGCGACGACCGCCGATTCAAAGTCGGGCAGGCGCACGCCGACCGAGGGAAGCACGAAGTAAACGAAGAAGATTTGCAGCATTAGCGGCGTACCGCGCATAATCCAAACGTAAAAGCCGATCGTCTTTTGCAGGGGCTTGATGCCGGAAACACGACCGAGGCTGAGCAGGATGCCGAGGGGGATGCTCAAAACGATGGTGATGAGAAAAACCTGTAGGGATACCAGACAGCCGTCAAGCATTTGGGGGATAATTCTTAATACGTAATCCATAATTAGCTCCATGTAATAAATTTAGACCGCTTGGAATATATCGCCGGACAGTCTTACTTTATTTTATCACTTAACTAAAGTGATAGCAAGCAAAAAGCACGACATGGCAAAGAAAAAGAGAGCCGAATCGCTTCGGCCCTCGTGGGAGCTGCTATGCTTAGTATTTGATGATGTCGGCACCCATCCATTTTTCGGAAATCTTCTTAGCGGTACCGTCCTTCTTCATTTCGTCAAGCGCCTTGTCGATGCGTTGCAGGAATTCCTTGTCGTCCTTGCGGAAGGCAACGCCTACGACCTCTTCGCCCATGTTTTCCTCAAGAATGGCGTATTGACCGGGTTTCAGCTTGTCGTAATAGCCGCGAGCCAGTACGGAGTCCACGATGGCGGCATCGATACGCTTGTTATCCAGCTCCATGTAGATGGCTGCGAAATCGGGATATTTGCGGTAATCCTTCAGGGAGTCCTTCAGTTCCTTGTTCTTCGGCAGCTCTAGCAGGTAGGAGCCGGTGGAGTCGTCCTGTACGGCAACGATTTTGCCATTCAGGTCGGAAATCTTTTTAATAGAGGAGCCTTTGGGTACGACGATCAGCTGGGAGTTGATCAGGTAGGGCTTGGAAAGACCATAGGTCTTTTCGCGCTCGGGGTTGATCGTGAAGCAGTTCCAAATCGCGTCGATACGCTTGGATTTCAGCTCGGCCTCCTTAGCGCCCCAATCGATGGGCTTGAACTCAACCTCCATGCCCAAGCGCTTGCATGCCTCGCGCGCCAGGTCGATATCCATGCCGACGATTTCGTTTTTCTCGTTGCGGTAGCCCATGGGAGCGAAATTATCGTCCAAGCCGATAACGATTTTTTTCGGACCGTCGTTGCCGCAGCCGCTGACCATCATTAACATCATAATGAGGCTCATCATTAATACCAATAATTTTTTCATATTTACACCTCGCCTAAAAATTCGTTGAGCACTTAGCTCGCATTAAGTACACTCCTATTATACTTTAGCATGTTAAATTTGTAAAGCGTTAAGAGCGAAAAATATGGCAAAACGTCGCAAAATTTCTTTGGCAACGTTTTGCCCATGGTTAATCGTGTATTGATGAGCTTATTTCTTGAGCAGACTGCCCAAAAGTCCGCGTGCGAGCGAGGTAGCCATCGTGCGTCCGAAGGTTTGCAGCGCCGAGGTCGCCACCTTGGTTGCTACGGCCTCGAAGCCGCTGCTCGGCGTTTGCGTGGCGCGAGTCGTGCGGGTAGCGGTCGTGCGCGGCTGCGTGGCACGTTGCGTCGGCGCGTTGCGACGCACCTCGTCGCCCAAGCTTTCCTGCTGCGGAGCGGGAGCCTGCGCGGTTGCGACCTGCGCCTCTGCCTCCTGCGCACGCTTTTGCAGAATCTCATAGGCGGACTCGCGGTCGATGCTCTCCGCGTACTTCATATAAAGCGGAGTTTCCTGAATCGTTTTGCGACGCTGCTCGTCGGAGCAGGTGCCAAGATAGCTGCGGGGCGGCATGACGTAGGCACGCTGCACCATGGTCGGCACGCCCTCCTCGTCTAACAGGGAGACCAGAACCTCGCCCGTGCCCAGCTCGCCCAGCACTGCCTCCGCGTTCAGCTCGGGATTGGGTCGGAAGGCCTGCGCCGCCGCCTTGAGTCCCTTGCGCTCCTTCGGAGTGTAGGCGCGCAGGGCGTGCTGGAGCTTGTTGCCGAGCTGCGCCAGCACGCTGTCGGGGATATCCGCGGGCTGTTGGGTGATGAAGTAAATGCCGATGCCCTTGGAGCGAATCAGACGCACGATTTGCTCCACCTTGTCGAGCAGGGTGCGCGGCGCGTCCTTGAAGATGAGATGTGCCTCATCGAAGAAAAAGACCATTTTCGGTTTATCTAGATCGCCTGCCTCCGGCATCATTTCGTATAGCTCGGAAAGCATCCATAGGAGGAAGGTGGAATAAAGCAGGGGGTTTTGGAAAAGCTCGGTGCAGTGCAGCAGATTGATAACGCCGCGTCCCTGCTGATCCTGCGCGAACCAGTCGCGAATCTCGAGCGCCGGCTCGCCGAAGAAAATATTGCCGCCCTGATCCTCGAGACGGAGCAGAGCCCTTTGAATCGCGCCGATGCTTTGCGTGGAGACGTTGCCGTACTGAGTTTTTAGCTCGGCAGCGTGCTCGCCGACGTACTGCACCATGCTACGCAGATCCTTGAAGTCGAGCAGGAGCAATCCCTGCGCGTCGGCATAGCGGAACACGAGGTTCAGCACGCCGGCTTGGGTATCGTTCAGTTCCAAGAGCCTGCCCAAAAGCTCCGGTCCCATATCGGAGATGGTGGTGCGCACGGGCAGTCCCATTTTGCCGTAAACGTCCCAAAAGCGCACGGGATAGCCAGAGAATTTCCAATCGATATTCAAGCCGAGCTTGTTTTTAATACGCTTTTGGAAGCCCTCGCTGTCCTTGCCGGGCAGGAGCATACCGGAAACGTCGCCCTTGATGTCCGCCAAAAAGACGGGAACGCCCATCTCGCTAAAGCTTTCAGCCATAACCTTGAGGGTGACGGTCTTGCCGGTGCCCGTAGCGCCGGCAATCAGTCCGTGGCGATTAGCCATCTTCGGGGTGAGGTAGATGCCTCCCTGACTGTTTTGGCACAGCCAAACCTTATGCTCGTCGGGTAAATACATGATGCTTGCCTCCTTAATAAGATCTTTTGCCCCAAAGAGGATGCTTGCAGGGCTTGAGCGTCAGATGCTGTACCTGATAGGCAGCCTCCTCCAAACTCAAATCCTCGTGCGCGCCCCCGCGTTCGATCACGCACAGGGGATGCTCGCTGCCGACCTCGCCGCCGGGCATATAGATATATTCTTGATTATCGTTATCGCCGAAGATATATCCGGCTAAGAGTTTTTCCGCGATTACCTTGGACATGGAAGCTCCTCACTTATAAATTAGAACATATGCCGCTTCCAAAGGAAGTAGGCGCTGCCGATGGAAAGCACGAAGGCGATGGCGCATACCACGGCGAAGCCATAGGGGCTTTCAGCCATGGGCACGGCGACGTTCATGCCCCATAGACCGCTGATTAGGGTGGGGACTGCCAGCAGGATCGTGACGGATGCCAAGAATTTCATGACCAGATTAAGGTTGTTGCTGATGATGCTGGCGAATACCTCCATCATGCTGTTAAGGATGTGGCTGTACATCTCAACCATCTCCACGGCCTGCTTGTATTCGATGATGACATCATCCAAAAGATCCTCGTCCTCCTCATAGACCTTGATCAGGTGCTGGGAGGCGGTGGCGTTGCGCAGACGCATGAGCCTTTCCATGACGATGGAGTTGCTACGCAGGGAGGTGGAGAAGTAGGTGAGGGACTTTTGCAGATCGAGAAGATTGAAAAGCTCGCTGTTCTCCATGGACTGACGCAGGTGAATCTCCAATTCGTCGGTGCGACGGATGATGATACGAATGTATTTCAAATATAGGGTTGCGGATTTATAGAGAATTTGAAAGAGAAAGCGCGTTCTTTTCACCGTGCTGAAAAGGCGGCTGTTGTGCTTGCCGAAATCCGCGGTGACGGCGTTGGCCTCCAAACAGACGGTGGCGATGCCCTGCTCGGTGACGATGATGCCCAGGGGCAGGGTGTCGTATTCCTTATTACTGCGGAAGAAGGGGATGTCGACCAAGATTAGCACCTGATCGTCCTCCACCTCGATACGCGATTTCTCCTCCTCGTCTAGCGCGGCGCTCAGAAAATCCATCTGAATGCCGGTGGCTGCGGTGATCTCCTGTAATTCGTCCTCGGAAGGGGACACTATATCGAGCCAATAGCCCTTTTCCAAATGATCCAGCTCGAGCTCGTCCAGACCGTTTTCCGTACTTCTGACAATCTTGTACATAGTGAACCCTCCCTTCTTTTAAAGCATGGATATTTAATGAAGACTCCGTGTTTTACAGAGCTGCCAAAATGGCCTTGGATAATTGGTCGGCGCAGCTGGTGCCGCGCGCACCGCAGGGGTTGCCTGCCAAAAGCTCGGCGACCTGACGCGCGTCCTGACCTTCGACCAATTTGGGAATGGCGGTTAGGTTGCCGGGGCAGCCGCCGAAGAAGGTTACGTTGTGGAGCTTGCCGTCAACGATATCAAAGGTGATTTTGCGGGTACAGGTACCCTGAGTGGTATATTCAAACATAGTGATACCTCCAGTTCATATTACGTACTTTATTCAGTTCGACATAAAGGCGTAAAATCCTTTTTCGAAGCAGTTGAAAATGGCTTCTGATATGCTATAATAGAAATAGAGATAGCTGGTGTGTCGGTTTTCCTACTCTACGTAAGTAGGGGGTGATACTATGACAGTTGCAGAAGCAATCAGTAACATGATAGGCTTTGCTATGTTAGTAGTGATGATCCTTGAGTTTAATCGCCGTAATAAGCGATAAATGAAAAAAACCGCGCACACGCGGTGAGCGGCTCCTTTTCACTTAAAACATTAACTTAGAGGAGAGCCGGCTTTTCCACGAACCAGCTATCTCTTTCTTTGTATTATAGGCTATGCTAACATTATTGTCAAGTATGAAGCGGAGGCGCGCAGTGTACTTCTTTGCTTGCCCAAAGAAGTACCAAGAAATGCCCCGGTATTGCATACCGGACCGCAAAGCTTTTTCCGGCGAAAAAGCTTTAGCAAAAGCGCCATTGCTGCTACCGCCAGAGTGGCGTGCTGGGGCATTTTACTAAATAAAGTGCAGGTGTGGTCGGAGTATTGCGTTTTGATGCGAAAGTAATGAATATACTTATTAGCTTAGTGCTGTGTTTATGCTAAATCGTTTTGTTATATGTTGATGCGTTAGGCAGCGCATAGCAAACGAAGGCGGGGCGGCTGCTTGCGGAGCGAATATAAATTTAGCTCATGAGCGCGTAGTACAATAGAAGCAAGGGCTTGAGAAAGTGATGCGCTTTGCGAACAAATAGTACCCCGAAGCTTCGTGATTGTACTGCGTGAAATGAGCGTTAAGAATTTATCCTGAGCGGAGGGAGCAGTCGCTTCGCCGAGTGAAATTACGAAGTTACTATAGTGACAAAATAGTAATTAGAAGCATAATACACCGAGCGAAAAGAAAATTATTTCGAAATACTTGAAAATAGCTTCTGATATGCTATAATAGAAATAGAGATAGCTGGTGTGTCGGTTTTCCTACTCTACGTAAGTAGGGGGTGATACTATGACAGTTGCAGAAGCAATCAGTAACATGATAGGCTTTGCTATGTTAGTAGTGATGATCCTTGAGTTTAATCGCCGTAATAAGCGATAAATGAAAAAAACCGCGCACACGCGGTGAGCGGCTCCTTTTCACTTAAAACATTAACTTAGAGGAGAGCCGGCTTTTCCACGAACCAGCTATCTCTTTCTTTGTATTATAGGCTATGCTAACATTATTGTCAAGCATAAAGCGGAGGCGCGCAGGCGGGGGCAGGAAAAAAATCCGCAAATCCCATAAAAATTACTAATTTTGCTTAGAAAAAACGCTA
>CAYZOZ010000033.1:9698-16040 GCA_964480295.1 uncultured Phascolarctobacterium sp. | reverse complement strand
GCGGTCGGTATCAGTCATTTGCGTCAGGTGGTGAGCGCGGACAATCGCTCGCAGCGCACGCTTATTTGGCGCGGCGAGAAGGAGGCCTATAATGTGGAATATCGCGTTAAGGGGGCGACGGCGACCAAGCTCGTCGAGGCGCGAAATGCTTCCTTTAAGGACGGGGACAGCGCGTATCCTCAGTTCGTAGCACGCTTGGAGAATTTACAGGCAGGCAGCGAGTACGAATATCGCGTTAATGACGGTAGAACGCAGGGCGCGTGGCATAGCCTGAAAACGGATGATGGGCAGGGCTTCACCGCGTTGATCTTCCCCGATTCCCAAAGCAGCGATTACAGCGGCTGGCAGGAGCTGGTGCGCGGCGCTGTCGCGAGAAATAAGGATGCTGCTTTGTTTATCAACATGGGCGATTTGGTGGATAATGGCGAGGATGCCTCACAGTGGCGCGCGTGGCTGAATAGTGTGGAGCCGTTTAGCGATCGTCTGCCTTTGGCACCGGTGATCGGGAATCATGAGGATTATTCCTTGCAATGGAAGATGAAGCTGCCACAGGCGTATACACATTTGTTCTATGTTCCTGAAAACGGCATGGAGAAATATTATCATCAGTTTTATAGCTTTGATTACGGACCAGTACATTTTACGGTTTTGGATACGAACTTCAGGGAGATGGAGGACTTCCAGCCGGAGTTGCGGCATGAGGAGCTGGCTTGGCTGGAGCGGGACTTGGCGCAAAGCAAGGCAAAGTGGAAGATCGTTTTGCAGCATAAGGATATCATGATCTACGGCTTTAGTGAGAAATCTGGTCGTGAGCCGACGCAAACGCGTTTTGTGGATACAGGGACGGATTTTATGCCCTTGTACGAAAAGTACGGGGTGGACGCGGTGCTTTCAGCGCATTTGCATACCTATCGCCGCAGATATCCCTTGCGTGACTTTAAGCTTGCGGCTGACGGCATTACGTATATTTTGACGGGCGTGGCGGGCAATGTGCGTTATCCTGATCTGTGGGGCGACAGCGAGCTGGACGCGGGGCGTGCGCCGCAGCCGGAGACTGCGAATTACATGACGCTGCGGGTGGAGGACGCAGGACTTCATTTTAAAGCGTTTTTGCCCGACGGGAAAATGTTTGACGAGGTCGTGGTGAAGAAGTAGGAGTATTTCTTCAGAAGAAAAAATTTTACTAACAATTAGAAAAAACAAGTTTACTTATTAGAACGCATCTGTTAAACTATATACAGGTGCTGTCATAACGGTAGGCGGTTACCCCTCCTGAATAGGAGGGTTGCACCCTCCGAAAACAGAAAAGCATCGATCTTGAGTGATCGATGCTTTGAAGGTGAAAGGGGGGACGGTTATGAATTATACTGATACGATTGAGCTTTTAAGATTAATCTTAGAAGTAGTAACTGTAGTAGTTTTAATTCTTAATTATGTAGCAAAAAAGTAGTCGCCAAACCTCAAAATTAACGACTACTTTTTGGTCTTAAAAGTGAGGGATAACCGTCTATCGACAGCACCTCTTTCACTTATATTATACTATAAAAATTTGGATTTGCAATAGCTGCTCCAAAAAAATCTCTTGCAATACTAATGCGTCTATTATAAGATAGCAGGCGGAAGCACGAGCTTGAAGTGGGAAACGCTTTTGCGTAAGGTGTTTGGTAAGATAGATATAATTATTCTGAAGGGAGAATGCTTGTGACGGAGATTTTATGCGAGCTGAAATCCTTGGCAGATACCGATTATCGCGAGTTTATGGCGAAGCTACTGCCGACCTTGGAGAAGCAAAGAATCATCGGCGTGAGAACGCCTGCCTTGCGCGCTTTGGCGAAGCGGCTTTACTGTACGCCTGCGGCGGAAGTATTTATGTCCTCCTTGCCGCATCGATATTTTGAAGAAAATCAGCTGCATAGTTTTTTGCTAGCTTGTAACAGGGATTACGAGGATTGCGTGCGGCGCTTGCAGGCCTTTCTGCCCTATGTGGATAATTGGGCGACCTGCGATCAGCTTACGCTCGCTGTTCTCGCTGTTAAGCCTGCGGAAACGCTATGCCTGATACGTGGCTGGCTGGCAAGCGAGCAGCAGTACATCGTGCGTTTTGGCATGGAAACGCTGATGAAATATTATCTTGACGCGCGCTTTCAACCGGAGTACCTACGCTGGGTTGCGGAAAAGCGTTCTGATGAGTATTATGTAAAAATGATGGTCGCTTGGTTTTTCGCGACCGCCTTGGCTAAGCAGTATGAGGCGACCAAGCCATATCTTGAGCAAAGACGCTTTAGCGATTGGGTTCAGCGTAAAACGATTCAGAAGGCTGTTGAAAGCCTGCGACTTACGCCGGAGCAGAAGGACTATTTGCTGACCTTGAAATAGGCTGACGCTATTCGCCTTATTTAAATGAAAATGCTATCATGAGAAAAGCACCGCCGTAGGGACGGTGCTTTTTTGTTGGCGCGCTGGAAGCGCTTATCGCTCAGGCTTAATTCTCTTTGGGAATAAAGGTGAGGTTATTGGTTTGGTAATCATACATCAGGAGGGCGAGGAGCATTTCTAAGGCCTGATAATGATTCTCAAAGTCGACCTTCGTCATTTCGCGAATCTTTTTAATGCGGTAGTACACGGTGTTGTAGTGAACCGAGAGAATTTCCGCGGTGTGGTAAAAGTTGCAGTTGGTATCGAGAAAAACCTTTAGGGTATTCAGAAAGATAGGTCCGAAGGATCTTCTGTATTCTGCAACGGGTTGAATCTTTTTCATAAGATATTCAGTGCAGAGCGGGTTGGAGCTTAAGGTCGCCAGCACGGTCAGCAGGTTGCCCTCGCGATACTCAAGCATGGAGGTGCCCTTCATGTGTGCCACAATGTCAAGCGTGATTCTCGCCTCCTGATAGCTTTTCGTGGCGTTTAGCAGTCCCTTGTAAACGGAGCCAGAGGCACAGATCAGGGCGGGTGAGTGCTTTTTGATTACGCGGAGCAGCAGCATTTGCAGCTTATCCTTGGCAACATTCATTTCTGGGAGGCTGTTTTCTCCGCATAAAAGAATGATGGTATCCTGGAGGAAGATCTTTTGCAAATGCAGTCTTTGCTTGGCACAGCTTTTTTGAATGATGGAATAGGCTTTGCGTGTTTCCGTATCCTCCTTGCCCACGGGCGTATGCACCTTAATGAGGGCTACAAAGTAAAATTCATAAACGGGAATGCTTTTGAATGGGGAACTTTGTAGGAGCTCGGCCTTTCTTTTTACGTCCTGAGTTAATAAAATTTGCAGGAATATCCCTTCGTAGAGAGATTTGGAGGTATTAGCCATGAAATACCCCTCCTTTTCATAAAAAGTAGGGAGTGGCAACGAGAAAAATTTTAGGCAGACTTGTCTTGATGCTTTTTGACAATAGTATTTAAATATTAAACGGTAATAACGATAAGTATAGCAGCATTTAATATTTTATGCAAGCAAAAAGGAAACGCTTGCTTTGTTAAAACTATTTCTTAATTATTTTAGCAAGGATAAAGTTATTTACTGGACACAAATATCAATTCCTTATATAATGATATGGGGGAGTGGCAGCGAGAGGGCTTTTAGGAGGCTTGTCCGCTAATTTTTTACAATGATGCCTGAAGGGGTGATAGCTATTAGAAGTGTTGGTAAGCTTGCTTGCTTTTCATAGTGCATATTTATACTACATGTATTATGTATACAAGAAGCTTTTGGACTTAGGGAGGCAGGATTTTAACAAAATACAACGAATAAAATACACAGTAAGTAATATGCCACTCGAGTACGTGTGTGCATATAATTAACAAGGAGGGGAAACCTTATGAAAAAACTATTAGCATTTTTACTGAGCATGATGGTTATGGCCACCATGATTGCCGGCTGTGGCGGCGGTGACAAGAAAGAAGATAAGAAGCCTGCTGCACAAAAATTCATCAATATCGCTACTGGCGGTACTTCCGGCACCTACTTCCCGTTGGGTGGCGCATTGGCAGATATCCTGAACAAGAATATCAAGGGCGCTAACGCTTCTGCACAATCCACCGGCGCTTCCGTTGCCAACGTTAACCTGTTGCAACAGGGCAAGGTAGAGATCGCGTTTATCCAAAACGATATCGCTTACTACGCTGCTAACGGCACCGAGATGTTCAAAGACAAAAAGGTCGCTAACCTGCAAGGTTTGGCTACCATTTATCCTGAAACCGTACAAATCGTAACCCTGAAGAAATCCGGTATCAAATCCGTTGCTGATTTCAAAGGCAAACGTATCGCAGTAGGCGCTGCTGGCTCCGGTACCGAAGCTAACGCTCGTCAAATCATGGCTGCTTACGGTATTAAATATGAAGACATTAAGGTTCAATACCTGTCCTTCGGCGAAGCTGCAAGCGCACTGAAAGACGGTAACGTTGATGCTGCTTTCGTAACCGCAGGTCATCCGACCGCCGCTATTCAAGATATCTCCACTCAAAACGAGGTAGTTTTGGTTCCTGTTGATTCTGCAAAGGCTGACGAGCTGATTAAACAATATCCGTTCTACACCAAGCTGGTTATCAAGAAAGGCACTTATGCTAAGCAAGAGGCTGACGTTCCGGCAGTAGCAGTAAAATGCATGCTGGCAGTTACCGACAAGCTGGATGCCGATACCGCTTATGACATCTGCAAGGCTTTGTATGGCAACCTTGATCGTATGAAGGCCGCTCATTCCGCAGCAGCTGCTATTTCCAAAGCAACCGGTAAAGACGGCATGTCCATTAAATTGAATCCGGGCGCAGAAAAATTCTTTAACGAGAAATAAGCCCCTTCATGATGCCGAACTTCAAAGACCGGAAACCGGCGCTCGCCGGCTCCCGGTCTTTTTTCCCAGTAAAATTTATATGTAGTGTTCTTTGCGTAGTCGTTTTATTTTTATTCTGGTATGGGACGCGTTTGGTCGTCGCCGTAGTACCGGAGGGGGGAAAGACTCCCTTTTGCTTCGTCACTTATCCGGGGGATGAGTGGCATATTGCCTTGACACATTCCGTGGAAAAAACGGAGTGGGATGATTATTTCCGTGTTAATGCTGTAAATAACTTGACTATGACTCATACTCGTTTCGAATCGTTGGGCTGGGGTTATCCCTATTCGCCGAACGAGGGTAAGCTTACTAGGACGGCGGACGGGAAATTCGACCTTGAAATGAACAGACCATATAAGGAGCTGGCTTTGCGAATTTCCGAGCAGGCCATGCAGCATATTGTGCACGGCCGTGATGATTATGACCTGATTAAGCTATACGGGCAGGGGACGGCAGTGAAGATAAAGGTTCAGTATCGTTACGCATACTGGTTTGAAAAATATTTTTAATTGTTTTATGAGAGGAGCTGATACCTGATGTCTGCAAAAGATGAAAAGATTAAAGAGCTTTCTGCGGAGGAGGTACTGCAAAAATTTGACAAGGAGTCCAATAAGCGCGAAATGAGCGGCTTTTGGGGCTATGTCATTAACGGTATTTGTATTTTATTTGCTATTTTCCAGCTGTATACGGCGACCTTCGGTATTTTGGACGCGCATTTGCAGCGCGCGATTCACTTGGCCTTCGGCTTTTTGCTGATTTTCCTGCTTTATCCTACGCGTCAAAGCTGGTCTAAGCGCAAGATGAATCCGTTGGACGTGGTTTTCGCCATCGTCAGCGCGTGCTCGGCGCTTTATATCGTCGTCAACTATAATGAGCTGGTGCTGCGTGCCGGTATGAATACGGAAACGGACTTCATCATCGGCTTGATCGGTACGGTCATGGTATTTGAGGCGGCAAGACGCGTGGTCGGCTGGCCGATGATCATCGTAGCCTTCGTGTTTATGATGTACGCGTTTTTCGGTCCCTATGTGCCCGGCATCATGGCGCATCGTGGCGTGGGCGTGCAGGAGATGTTCGATCATCTCTTCTTCACGACCGAGGGCATTTTCGGTACGCCGATGGGCGTATCCTCGACCTTCATTTATTTGTTTATCCTGTTCGGTGCCTATTTGGAGGCTACTGGCTTGGGTAAGTTCTTTATTGATTTGGCGAATGCCTTGGCAGGCTGGGCTGCTGGCGGTCCGGCGAAGGTTGCCGTGCTGTCCTCCGGCTTGATGGGTACGGTTTCCGGCTCCTCTGTAGGTAACGTTGCCGGTACTGGCTCCTTCACCATTCCGATGATGAAAAAATTGGGCTATCGTCCTGCCTTCGCAGGCGCGGTTGAGGCCGCCGCTTCTACTGGCGGTCAGCTGATGCCCCCCGTTATGGGCGCGGCTGCCTTTTTGATGGCGGAGTTCGTAGGCGTTCCCTATTTCGATGTCGTTAAGGCTGCCGTTATTCCGGCAATGCTCTATTA
>CAYZOZ010000033.1:0-9598 GCA_964480295.1 uncultured Phascolarctobacterium sp. | reverse complement strand
ATCGTACAGGGCTTGATCGACGGCTCCAAGGGCGTTTTGGGCGTACTGATCGCCTGCGCTACCGCCGGTATCATTATCGGCGTAGTTACCAAGACCGGCGTTGGTCTGAAGGTCGCGACCGCGCTGCTTGATTTGGCAGGCGGACAGCTTTTACCGGCGATGTTCTTCACCATGGTGACCTCCTTGATTTTGGGTATGGGCGTGCCTACCACCGCGAACTATGTAATTACCTCCACCATTGCGGCTCCTGCCTTGATTCAAATGCACGTGCCCGTACTGGCAGCGCACATGTTCGCGTTCTACTTCGGCATCGTTGCCGACGTAACGCCGCCCGTTGCTCTGGCTGCCTATGCCGGTGCTGGCATCGCTGGCGCGAACCCGATGCGCTGTGGTGTTATCGCCGCTAAGCTGGCTATTGCCGCCTTCATCGTGCCCTATATCTTCGTTTTGGCACCCGAGCTGCTTATGATCGACGCTACCGCGATGACGATCACCTATAGCGCGATGACCGCTATCATCGGCATGTGGGGCGTATCCATGTCTATGATCGGCTTCTGTCAGAACCTGCTGAGCCTGCCGCAAAGAATCGCCTTCTTGGTTGGCGGCGTTTGCATGATTATTCCTGGCACGATCACCGACGGCGTTGGTATCGCTTTGATCGCGCTCACCTTCTTCTGGCAGAAAACCAATAAGCTCAAGGGAGCTATCAAGCAAACCGAGGATCTGTAAATATAACGCTTTTGATCTACCCTCCGACTGCGGTTGGAGGGTTTTTCTTATTTCAAATAGCTATAGGTAAAAGGTCTGTTCCACCCACTTGCTATTGTGGTATAATATATTCGTATAAATGGCGGTAGTAAGCTGCCTTAATCAAGATGGGGAGAAAGTGCATGGTTTATATTTTGTTGGCCTTGGCGCTCGTGCTGCTTGACCAGCTGAGCAAGGCCTATATCGCGACTCATTTTTGGATCGGGGAAAGCGTTCCCGTGATTCCTAACGTCTTTCATTGGACGTATATTCTCAATCCCGGCGCTGCCTTCGGTATGTTTGAGGGAAGCAGGTGGTTCTTCATCTTGATCGCCCTCGTGGTTATGAGCTGTATTTGGCTGATGCGCAAGGAGATCCAGTCCTACGGAAGATGGTGCTTGATCGGCTCGGCGCTTTTCGGCGGCGGCGCGATCGGCAATCTTATTGATCGCGCACGTCAGGGCTTGGTGATTGATTTCTTTGATTTTCGCGTATGGCCCGTGTTTAACGTGGCTGATATCGGTATTTGTGTAGGAGTTGGTTGTATTATATGGAGCATTTATCG
This sequence comes from uncultured Phascolarctobacterium sp., assembly GCA_964480295.1. Classification (GTDB taxonomy): domain Bacteria; phylum Bacillota; class Negativicutes; order Acidaminococcales; family Acidaminococcaceae; genus Phascolarctobacterium_A. The sequence continues at coordinate 8,286 of CAYZOZ010000033.1, read as the reverse complement.
GGTGGACTATCTGGGGAAAGAGAGATCCTGATCGTTCCCGAGGAGCAGGCGGGGCAGCGCGCCGACGTGGGCTTGGCTGTACTGCTGGAGCTGACGCGTTCTAATATGCAAAGGCTTTTGGAGGAGGGACGCGTGGTTAAGGGCGCAAAGACGCTTAAGTCCAACTACAAGCTGAAGGCAGGCGACACGCTGGAGGTCACTCTGCCGGAGCCGCAGCCCTTGGACGCGCAGCCAGAGAATATTCCCTTGGATATTATCTATGAGGATGACGACGTGATCGTGGTCAATAAGGCGCGCGGCATGGTTGTTCATCCTGCCGCCGGCAATTACAGCGGCACCTTGGTCAACGCCCTGCTTTATCATTGTAAGAATCTTTCTGGCATAAATGGAGTGATTCGCCCAGGTATCGTGCATCGTTTGGATAAGGATACTAGCGGCATTATGATCTGCGCGAAGAATGACGAGGCGCATTTGTCGCTTTCGCAGCAGATTCAGGCGAAAACGGCGCAGCGCACCTATCTTGCGGTGGTACGCGGTAACATAAAGACCGACAGCGGCGTGATTAGCACGCTGATCGCTCGTGATAAGAATGATCGCAAGAAAATGGCGGTCGTAAAGGAAAACGGGCGCGAGGCGGTGACTGAGTACGAGGTGCTGGAGCGCTTCGGCAAGTACACGCTCGTGCGTTGCAGGCTGCGTACTGGACGCACGCATCAGATTCGCGTGCATATGGAGTATTTGGGCTATCCCTTGGTGGGCGATCCCAAGTATTCGCCCATGAAAACACCCTTTGCGATCCAGGGACAGGCGCTTCATTCGCAAACCTTGGAGTTTACCCATCCGCGCACGGGTGAGCGTCTGCGCTTCGAGGCAGCCTTGCCCGAGGATATGCAGAAGATTATCACGCGCCTGCGTTTGGGACAATTTAACTAAGCTGATCCTGCCTCCGTGGGGAGGCGTAAATAAAATTATAGAGGTGACCATGATGAGTAATTTTGTTAAAAAGAATGTTATTATGGATGCTGACGCTATGCGCCGTGCTATCGTGCGTATCGCACATGAAATTATCGAACGTAATAAGGGCGTAGAGAAGCTCGTTCTGGTGGGTATTCGCACTCGCGGCGTGCCCATCGCTCATCGCTTGGCGAACGCGATCGAGGAAATCGAGAAGGTGGAGATCCCCGTAGGTATGCTGGACATTACGCTTTATCGTGACGATCTGTCGACCTTAGCCTATAATCCTATTTGCCATGGTACGGAGATCGACATGGATCTGAACGGCAAAACCGTCATTTTGGTTGATGACGTGCTTTATACCGGTCGCACCATTCGCTGCGCCTTGGACGCTATCATCGATATGGGACGACCGAAGGCGATTCAGCTGGCTGTGCTGATTGATCGCGGTCATCGCGAGCTGCCGATTCGTGCCGACTTTGCTGGCAAGAACGTCCCCACCTCTCGTAAGGAAGCGATTAACGTTTATTTGGCGGAGCAGGATGAAAATGATGAGGTCGTTATCGGCGATATTGAGGATTAAGCTTAGCTTGTGAGGTGGAAATCATGGAAAAGGCAGAGGTTTTACGTAATCAGCTTTTGGGAGATACTTTGGTAAAGAATTTGACCAGACGCGGCTTCGGCGCTTATTATTGTGCGACTAAGGCGGAGGCCCTGGCAAAGGCTTTGGAGCTTATCCCCGCGACGGACGTGGTCGCTTGGGGCGGCTCCGTGACGATCGATCAGCTGGGCTTGAAGCAGGCGGTGATCGAACGTAATCCGGTGATCAATCGCGATTTGGCGAAAACGCCGGAGGAAAAGCTGGCGATGATGCGTCAGGCGTTGAGCTGCGATACCTTTATTATGAGTACCAACGCTTTGAGCCGCGACGGTCAGCTTGTCAATATCGACGGCATGGGCAATCGCTTGGCGGCTTTGATCTTCGGACCTAAGCAGGTTGTGGTTATTGCCGGCGTGAATAAGGTCGCCGGTACGCTGGAGGGCGCTATCGATCGCGTAAGGAGCGTGGCGGCGCCGATCAATGCGGCTCGCTTCGAGGGCTTGGATACGCCCTGTGCGAAAACTGGTACCTGCGGCGATTGCATCGCCTCTGGCTGCATTTGCTCGCAAATGGTGATCACCAGAACGTCCAAGGTCAAGGAGCGCATTAAGGTAATTATCGTTGGTGAGCATTTGGGATTCTAAGGTCTGTAAGAGCTGTGAGCGTTAATTGGTAGGTGTTTACTATGGCAAGAACAGTTATTCTTTTGTTGGATTCCTTTGGCATTGGCGCTGCTGCCGATGCGCAGAAATATGGCGATTTTGGAGCTGATACCCTCGGACATATTTGTGAGTGGTTCGCGAAAAATCGTCGTGATGCGGAGGATAAGCCGTTGCCGCTCTATTTGCCGCATTTGGCGGAGCTGGGCTTGGCGTGTGCTGCCGAGCTTAGTCGGGGCAGCGCCTTGCCCGCGAGCCTCGGCGCGGAGCATCTTTTGGGTGCCTACACCTACGCGCAGGAGGTGAGCCGCGGTAAGGATACGCTGAGCGGACATTGGGAGATCGCCGGCGTGCCTGTGGACTTCGATTGGGGCTATTTCCCCAACGTACCTAAGTGCTTTCCGCAGGAGCTGGTGAATGGCTTGATTCGCGAAGGCGATTTGCCGGGCGTTTTAGGCGAGTGCCATGCTTCCGGTACGGAGATCATCAAGGAGCTGGGCGAGGAGCATATGCGCACCGGCAAGCCGATCATCTATACCTCCGCCGACAGCGTTTTGCAGATTGCCGCGCATGAGGAGAGCTTCGGCTTGGAGCGTTTGTATGAGCTGTGCAGGCTGGCGTTTAAGCTGGTGCAGCCCTATAAGATCGCACGCGTGATCGCTCGTCCCTTCGTCGGTACTAGCGCGGAGAACTTCACGCGCACGACGAACCGCCATGATTACGCCGTGCCTGCGCCGCAGGCGACGCTTTTGGATAAAATGGTCGCTGGCGGCGGTCAGGTATACGCGATCGGCAAGATCGCCGACATCTTCGCGCATCGCGGCATAAGCAAGCATTACGCGGCAGGCGGCTTGGAGAAGCTGATCGACGCTACGGTGCAGGCTGTGCAGGACGCGCCTGAGCGGACAATCGTCTTTACGAATTTTGTGGATTTTGATTCTAGCTATGGTCATCGTCGTGATATTAAGGGCTATGGCGAGGCTTTGGAATATTTCGATAGCAGATTACCAGAAATTACCGATTTGCTGGAGCCAGATGATTTGCTTGTGATAACTGCCGATCATGGTAATGATCCCTCGTGGACGGGCAGCGATCATACGCGTGAGCATATTCCCGTACTCATGGTGGGCGGCGATGTGAAGAAGGCGCAGCTCGAGCCCATGCTGACCTTCGCGGATATCGGACAAACCATCGCGTCCTATATGGGAATCGAGCCGACCTTTACGGGCACGCCTGCCGCTTACGTGGGCGTAAGCATTGAAAGCGACAGATAGGAGGCGTGAGATGGAGAAGCATTATGCCGCGGAGGACGAGCTCCTGTATCATGTGGGCTTTGCCAAAAGGAACCTGCAGGGAGCGACGCTTGCCGTTCTTCCAGGTGATCCTGGGCGTGTGGAGCCTTTAGCGACGAGCTTGGGCGAGCAGGCGCGCTTTATCGCGACGCATCGCGAGTACACTAGCTATTTGACGCGTATTGCCGATGTGCCGGTTTTGGTTTGCTCCACGGGTATGGGCGGACCGTCCGTCGCGATTTGTCTCGAGGAGCTGGCGCGTATGGGCATTACGCAGGTGATTCGCGTGGGCACGACGGGAACATTACAGGCGGACATAAACCCCGGCGAGATCATTATTAATAAGGCTGCGGTGCGCTTGGACGGTACCTCGCAGCATTATGCGCCCTTGGAGTTTCCCGCGGTGGCTAGCTTTGAGGTTACGGGAGCCTTGGTCGCGGCGGCGAAAAAATGTGGCGCGCCCTATCATGTGGGCATCTCAGCCTCCAGCGACACCTTTTGGCCCGGACAGGAGCGTTACGACAGCTTCACGGGCTATGTGCCTCGACGCTTTCAGGGAAGCATGGCGGAGTGGCAGCATTTAGGTGTGTTGAATTACGAAATGGAGACCTCCGCTCTCTTCGTGACCTGTCAGGCTCTTGGCTTGCAGGCGGGTGCGGTCTGCGGCGTGGTCGCCAAGCGTACGGACAGCGAGGCAATCGTGCCACACGAGCTGTACGAGCAGGCCTTTCGCTATCAGGTGCAGGTGGTGCGCGGCGCGGTGGAGCTTTTGAAGGAGTAGCAAATGGATTTACGTAGAATCAGCAGCTTTTTATGCTGCGCCCTGCTGATGGTGGTGCTGAGCCTTGGCGTGCTGCCGCGTTCAGTGGCTGCCGATTTTCCTGAGCGACCGGTGGCGTTCGTCGTGCTGGATCAGGAGGGGAATGTGGATGCGAAAATTCATCGTTCCTGGCAGCAGGTTGTGAAATGGGCGTATCATTTTCCGTATTATCAATTCGTTGATGAGGCGGAGGCCTATAAAACGGTGAGCGAGGCAGTGCGTGGCGGCGCGAAGCTGGATAAGGCGACGTGCGCGGAGCTGGCGCAAGCCTGCAAGGCGGACGTACTCGTTATCGCGCGCGTTTATGAGCTGGACGAGGTTATGGTCTCCGGCTGGGGCTTTAGACGTGACTTCGAAAGCTATGTGCGCGTGGCGGCCTGCGCCGATCTTTTGGTTTATAAGCAGGACGGTGATAAATTCCTGCAAAAGAGGCTGCGCGAACGTCAGCTGCGAGAGCCGGGCAACGTGGAGCATCCGGAAGAAATCGTTAAATGGCAGCTTTCCAAATTGGTGAATACCATGGAAGGGCGACCGATAATTTAAAAATTAACTCCCCGATTACGCGTAGTCGGGGAGTGTTTTTGTCTTTTTATTGCAATTTGTGCGTTAGCATTCGTTTTAGCGGATCATGTTAATTAGCTCCGCTCCGTGCTCCTTGAGCCAGCCATGGCATTGATGATAGCTGGGGAAAACGCGCAGAACCTCCGCATAAAATTTTGGAGAGTGGTTCATCTCCTTGCGGTGGCAGAGCTCGTGTACGACGACGCTGTCCAATACGTCGGGCGGCGCGAGCATGAGCAGGCAGTTGAAGCTGAGATTGCCCTTGGCGCTACAGCTACCCCAACGCGACACCTGATTGCGGATGGTAATGCTGCCGTAGCTTACGCCTACCAAGGGAGCGTAGTGTGCGACGCGCTTGGGGATGAGCTGGCAGGCATGCTGCGCCAGCTCTTGTAATTTCTCGGCAGATAGCTTACGCGTGTTGCGCATTACCTCCGCTGCTTGCTGCGATTTTGCCAGATGCTTTTCGATCCAGTCCGTATGCGCCTCCAAGAAGCTCATGATCTCGCTTTTGGTCGCACGTTGGGGCGCGCGGACGATGACTTGCCCAAGCTTGATTTGAATGGCGAGCGTTTGGCGATTGCTGCGAATAATTTCGAATTTCATGGTATGACCTCGCTATAGCTTATGTTCCTTCACGAAGAAGGTCTAAGTATTCCTTATAGGAGAAGGTGCGGTTTCTGCTGTTGCTTGAGGTTTGGAGCAGAATGCCTGCTTGCATTAAGCGTTTAACCGCATTGGCGGTTGTATTAAAGGAAAGCTTTAATGCTTCGGCGGTTTTACGAATTTCTATGATAGGATTTTTCTCTAAATAGTTGAAAAGCAATAGGGTGCTTTTCGGAGTACGTCCTGTTGTGATTAATTTTAAGTTTTTTTCATGCAATGCGGCAAGCTTGTCAATAGTGGCAATCGCGTCCTCGGCAGATTCTATAATGGCTTGCAGGAAGAATTTTACCCATTGCTCATAATTACCTTTTGCTCTGACCTCAGTCATACGGTCGTAATATTCCACACGGTTTTTTTTCAGAAAGTAAGAAATATATAGAGCAGGTGTTGTGAGAACTTTTTTTTCCATAAGGAATAACGTAATAAGTAAGCGTCCTACGCGACCATTGCCATCTAGAAAGGGATGAATCGTTTCAAATTGGTAATGGATAAAAGCTGCGCGAATTAGGTAATCCAATTCGTCATCCGCATTAATATATTTTTCTAAATCGGACATGGCTTCTAACATATCTTCGGGAGAAGGTGGAATATATCTGGCATTTTTAAGGGTGCTGCCCTGACCGCCAATCCAATTTTGTGAATGTCTGAATTCACCGGGCTCTTTTTCTTGACCGCGCACGCCTTGCATTAAAACGGCATGGGTTTCCTTAATAAGACGGTTGCAAAGTGGGAAAGCATTTAGACGATTTATAGCATATTCTGTTGCCGTAATATAGTTGACGACATCGGCAACGTCACGATTGATATTGGTATCTAATAATGGATCAAGAACATCCTCAAGGGTGGCTTGAGTACCTTCTATTTGGGAGGACATTAGGGCTTCCTTGCGCACATACATTGATATAAACAATTCCACATTGGGAATACGTCCAGAAATGTTTTCCAGTACGGCCAGTAGTGAATTTGCTTTGATGAGTAAGGAAATAAGCTCTTCGGTTAGTGTAAAAGGAGGTTTTGGTGGTAGGGGAGCGGGAACAAAGGATTGGTAGGCCATTTCGCCGGATAAATTAGTTTTGTAATAGCCTGCTCTATTTTTCATGCTTTGGACTCCTTTCTTTAGAAACTGCAATACTGGTTTTATTGTACTCTCCTTATTTCAAAAAAGCAAGAAAAAATGAAATAAGAAGGCGTTTGCAGACTGGCTATTTCATTTTTTCTGCATAAACAGTAATAATGATGAGAGTTTGAGCTTTTTATTGCAATGTTTTAGAGAAGTAATTTTGTGGATGTCTTGTTATGCTTATGTGATAGCATTATATTGTTCGGAAGTGAGCTTGAACTATAAAATTTTTCACAATAAAGGAAACTGCGGACGGATGGAGAATTTATCTACATATGGTATTACGTACAAGCGTGAGGGATGAATTTGAGCGGAAGCGTTTTGCATATGGCGCGAAAAGATTATGAAGGAGCGAATTAGAGATGAAGGTACAAATTCCGGTTAAGCAGGGCGATAAAATAGAGATGACGATGAGCGGACTTGGCTCAAGCGGTGAGGGCGTTGGCAAGTATGAGGGCTTTACCGTGTTCGTGCGCGGCGCGTTGCCCGAGGAAACGGTAAAATGCACGGTGACCTTGGTGAAAAAAAGCTATGCGGTGGCACGCTTGGACGAGATAGTCAGCGCGTCGTCGGAGCGCGTAGAGCCTCTTTGTCCAGTTTATGAGCAGTGTGGCGGTTGTCAATTGCAGCATTTGAGCTATAAGGGACAGCTGGCGTGCAAGCGGCAGCAGGTGCTTGATGCCTTGACGCGTATTGGACATTTGGATACGGAGGTTCTGCCTGTCTTGGGCGCGGATAATCCGTGGAATTATCGTAATAAGATGCAGTTTCCCGCGGCGCTAAATGCCGAGGGCAGTTTGCAGATTGGCTGCTATGCCGTGGCTACGCATAGCGTGGTGAATACCGACAGCTGCTTGATCCAAAAGCAGGCGAATAACGATGTTTTGCTGACGGTGCGCAAATGGATGCAGCGCTTCGGCATTTCGGCATATGATGAAAAAACAGGTAAGGGCTTGGTGCGTCATGTTATGAGTCGCGTTGGCGTGCATAGCGGTCAGGTGATGGCGGTGCTGATCACCTCTGCCTATGATATCCCGCATCGCAAGGAGCTGATCGAGTGGCTGCGTAGGTATGTGCCGGGCTTGGTGAGCGTGGTGCAAAATATCAACAAGAAGCCGACCAATATAATCATGGGTAGCAAGACACGAGTTTTGTATGGCGAGGATAGGATCGTCGATAGCTTGGGCAATTTGCAATTTGATATTTCAGCGCAGGCCTTCTTTCAGGTGAATAGCGAGCAAGCGGAGAAGCTGTATAACAAGGCTTTGGAGTTTGCCGGTTTGAGCGGTGACGAGACCGTGGTGGACGTATATTGCGGTACTGGCACGATTTCGCTATATTTGGCGCGTCATGCTAAACAGGTTTATGGTATTGAGATCGTCGCGCCGGCGATCGAGAACGCTAAGAAAAACGCTTTGGAGAATAAGCTGAAGAACGCGGAGTTTATTTTGGGGGATGCGGCGGTGGAGCTGCCGAAGCTTTTGGCAGGCGGCGTGAGACCGGACGTAGTGATTGTGGATCCGCCGCGCGCGGGCTGCGAGGAGAAGGTTTTGGCGGCGATCGCGGGGGTGGCGCCGCAGCGCATTGTTTATGTTTCGTGTAATCCTGCATCG
>CAYZOZ010000032.1:0-16618 GCA_964480295.1 uncultured Phascolarctobacterium sp. | reverse complement strand
GCGGGCTATAGCCGCACGGACGAGCGCGGCGCGGATAAGGAGGGCGTGAGCAATTCCATTAACGCCGGCTTTAATCCCTACGCCATGCTGATCACCGTGCAGAAGCTGGACGATTTGTCCAAGCAGGGCGGCGGCGGCAGCTATGGTCTGTTCAGCAGTCATCCCGAGCCGGAGGAGCGTGTGAAGCGTGTCGAAAAGCAGCTCAAGGCGTATGACATTCATCCCGACGTGACGGTGCTGAGCGATGATCATGCCTATGTCAGCGAGGGCGATTGGCGCTTCGACATTACGCAGAGCATCGGTAATACGAAGGCGAGGTATCGCGCGTATATGTTGGCAGGCAGTTTGTGGACGGTGCGTCAGCGCGGACGCGTGAACCCCAATTATTTTATCGTCTACGATAACGGTAGCTATGCTCATGTTTATTATGACGATATTCAGCTGCTGACCTTCTATACGCAGGACGCGGGCGCTTGGGGCAGCGCGGGTGCTTATGCGGGAGCGTGCGTGGAGCTGCTGCGTGATTGGGCGGCGGTGGCGAACGCGCATGATGCCAAAAAGAAGAAATAGTCGAAGCGAAGGCGTGCGTTTCTGCGGAATTAGCACGCTTTTTCTTTATTATTCGTCAGCGTTGTGATAAAATATTTATATTATGGTTTAGCTAAGCTTGAACCTTGAATTGAAATGCGCATTGCGAGGAGGCGATGACGTGACGAACGAGGCAACTGCATATGGAACGCTTTATTTGTGCGCCACGCCGATCGGTAATTTGGAGGATATGACTCCGCGCGCGCTGCGGATGCTACGGGAGGCGGAGCTGATCGCCGCCGAGGACACCCGTCACACCCTGCAGCTGCTCAATCACTTCGGCATCAAGGGACGCTTGGTGCGCTATGATGAGCATAGCAAGGAGAAGCAGGGCGCGTACCTTCTGGAGCAGCTTTTGCAGGGCAAAAGCGTCGCGTTGGTTAGCGATGCCGGCTTTCCAGGCATTGCCGATCCTGGCGAGGCCTTGGCGAAGGAGGCTATCGCCGCCGGCGTGCGCGTGGTGCCGGTTCCTGGCGCGAACGCTGCGCTCTGCGCCCTAATCGCCTCGGGACTGCCGACCTATCCGTTTTTCTTTGGCGGCTTTTTGCCGAAGAGCAAGCGCAACAGGCGCGAGCAGCTGGAGCAATGGCGCTATATCCCAGCGACGGTGATTCTTTACGAGGCACCGCATCGCATCGTGGAGGTGCTTAGGGACGTGCTGGAATGCTGGGGAAATCGCCCCATGGCGGCGGCACGTGAGCTGACGAAGCTGCACGAGGAGTTCTACCGTGGCACCGTTAGCGGCTGCTTGGCTTGGCTGGAGAGCAACGCTCCGCGCGGCGAGTTCTGCTTGGTGCTGGCTGCGGGCGAGGAGCAGGCTCCGACGGAGGCGCAGCCTGAGCCATTGGACGAGGTGCGCGTGCTGATCGCCGAGGGCTTGGACAAGAAGTCCGCGTTGGCGCAGGTAGCCAAAAGGCGTAAGATTCCCAAAAGGGAGCTATATAATCAACTAATATCTGAAGGAGAAGAGGTTAGATAATGACGAAGCCGACCTATTATATTACTACACCGATTTACTATCCCAGTGATAATTTACATATCGGTCATGCGTATTGTACGACCATCGCCGATACTTTGGCACGCTATCATCGTCTGAAGGGCGAGGACGTATGGTTCCTCACCGGCAGTGACGAGCATGGTTTGAAGATTCAGCGCAAGGCGAAGGAGAAGGGCGTGACACCGATTCAATACGTCGACGCGATCATCGCCAATTTTAAGCTTCTGTGGGAGCGTCTGCATATCTCTAATAACGATTTCCTGCGCACCAGTCAGGAGCGTCATCATAAGGTAGTACAGGACGCGTTGCAAAAAATCTACGAGCAGGGTGATATCTATAAGAAGAATTACAAGGGACTGTACTGCGTACCCTGCGAATCCTATTGGCTGGAGCGTCAGCTGGACGAGAACGGCTGCTGCCCCGACTGCCACCGTCCCGTAGAGGAGATGGAGGAGGAGAGCTATTTCTTCAAGATGAGCAAGTATGCCGATTGGTGGATGCAGTTCATCGAGGAGCACCCCGATTTTATTCAGCCTGCAAGCCGTCGTAACGAGATGATTAATTTCGTTAAGCAGGGCTTGGAGGATTTGTGCATTACCCGCACGACCTTCGACTGGGGCATTCCCGTTCCCTTCGATAAGAAGCACGTCGTTTATGTGTGGTTCGACGCGCTGCTGAACTACCTGACCGGTATTAAATACGGTGTTGACGATGCCTTCTTCCATAAGTTTTGGCCAGCAAGCCTGCATTTGGTGGGCAAGGAGATCGTGCGTTTCCATACGATTATTTGGCCGATAATGCTCCATGCTATGGGCTTGGAGATGCCTGAGGAAGTTTATGGTCACGGCTGGCTGATCGTCGACGGCGATAAGATGTCCAAGTCCAAGGGCAACGTGATCGATCCTTTGGCGCTGATTGACGAGTTCGGCGCTGATTCTATCAGATATTTTCTGCTGCGCGAGATTAACCTCGGCAGTGATGGCAATTTCTCTCGTGACGCTCTAATCAATCGCATTAACGCCGATTTGGCGAACGATTTGGGCAATCTGCTGCACCGCACCGTAAGCATGATCGAGAAGTATCATGGCGGCGTGGTTGAGAACACGGGTGCTGCCGAGCCGATCGACGAGGAGCTGCAAGCGCTCGTCGCCGAAACCGTGGCGACCTATACCAAGGCCATGGATAACATGGAAATCAATACGGCGATCAAGGCTGTTTGGGCGTTGATTAGCCGTGCGAATAAATATATCGATGAGACCGCGCCGTGGATTTTGGCGAAGGATGCGGCGAAGGCGGATCGTTTAAAGACGGTTATGTATAATTTAGCGGAAACCCTGCGCATCGTCGCCGTTCTGATCAGTCCCTATATTCCGACCACCAGCCCGAAGATTTTCGCGCAGCTGGGCCTGAACGCGCCCGAGCAGTTCCTGCTGGAGAGCGCCGTTTGGGGCGGTCTGCCGAATGGCACCAAGGTGTGCAAGGGCGAGCCTCTGTATCCGCGTATCGAGATCGCCGAGGACGGCGCGACGATCATCGGCGGCAAGCGCTATGAGCGCGCCGTAGCTCCCGCCGCACCCGTAGAGGAGGCGAAGCCAGCTATGGAGCCGATTAAGGCGGAGATTCCCTTTAGCGATTTTGAGAAGATCGACCTGCGCGTGGGCAAGGTACTGGCTGCCGAAAAGGTGAAGAAGTCCAAGAAGCTTTTGAAATTGCAGGTGGAGCTTGGCGACGAGGTACGCACCATCGTCAGCGGTATTTCCCAATATTACGAGCCCGAGGCGATGCTGGGACGCAACGTGGTCGTGGTTGCCAATTTAGCGCCTGCCAAGCTCATGGGCATTGAATCCTTCGGTATGCTGCTGTGCGCGTCTGACGGCCAGGGCAAGCTCGTTTTGGCGGAAGCACCGGATATGCCCTCCGGTAGCAGAGTAAAATAAGAATTTTTTGGGGGAGAGCTGCATGGGCGGCTCTCTCTGCTTTTTTCAGGAGGAATTATGTCGGAGAAGCTTTTTAGCAGATTGTACTGGCGACCGTATAAGCTGATTGGGCTTGCCATGCTGATGATTCTGATTAGCAGTATGCTGCCCTATGTTTTGCCACACGCTTGGCTGGCGCAGCAGCTGCCGAATTACACCTATTATATGTTTAAGGGTATGGCGTGGCTGGTGAAGCTGGCGATACTCGTCTATCTTTTTTCCATTTATCGTGCCTTTCGCGGCAATTATTTTCCTAAGCTGGAGGAGCTATGTGATAGGGAGGCGCGCGGCGTGATTACCGGCTATAAGCAGAGCTGGACGCGCGGCAGTCAGCTTTGTCCGCTCTTTAGCTATACGGTCGAGGGACGGGAATACGCCGAGGCTTTGAACGAGGCTAAGGGTACGCGTAAGAAGGGTGTGGACGAGCTGGACAAGGGCTTTACGCCGAAGCTGCCGCGCAAGCTGCGCTATGCTTCGGAGGATCCGCGTCAATTTTATATTCGTGGCGAGGAGTATTATTCGCGTAAGGCAGGCATTGCCCGTTATATTATTTTCAGTTTGCTGTTCTTTTTGCAGCTGTATGTGAATTTTTTTGTGTATTTGAGGTAAACGATCATGAGTAGAACAGGATTATGGGATTCCCACGCGCATTTGGATGATGAGGCCTTCGATCAAGATCGGGAGGAGCTGATCGCGCGGCTGGAGCAGGAGCTGACGGGCATCGTCAATCCCGGCTGTGACGGTGCTAGCTCGGCGAAGGCGGTGGCGCTCGCCGAACGCTATTCCTTTATTTATGCTGCCGTAGGCTATCATCCGGAGAATTTGCGCGGCATTCCCGCCGACTATTTGCAGCAGCTGGCGACTTGGGCAACGCATCCCAAGGTGGTGGCGATCGGCGAGATCGGCTTGGATTATTATTGGGAGGAGAACGAGCCGCGCGAGGTGCAGAAGCGTATCTTCTTGGAGCAGGTGGATTTGGCGAAGCAATTCGATCTGCCGATAATTATCCACGATCGCGACGCGCACGGCGACATGCTGGAGCTTTTCCAGAAGGAGATCAAGGGCGTGCAGGCGGTGTTCCATTGCTTTAGCGGCAGTCTGGAGATGGCGAAGGAGCTGGCGAAGCGAGGCTATTATTTCGGCTTCGGCGGCACGTCCACCTATAAGAACGCGCAGAAGGTGCGCGAGGTGCTGCAATTCGTGCCTAAGGAGCTAATTCTCTTGGAAACCGATTGCCCGTATTTGACTCCCGTACCCTTCCGCGGCAAGCGCAATAATCCCGCCTATGTGGAGTATACGGCGCGGAACGCGGCGAGCGTTTTGCAGCTTGATTTCGAGGAGCTTGCAGCTATTTGTGCCATGAATACTAAACGGTTATTTAAAAAAATCAAATAGTGTAATATCACAGGAGCGAGTATTTACCATGATACTTGCTCTTTTTTATGCCTATTTTCCACCGAGTTATACACAATGTGGATAACTTTTACCCATTTCTGTGGATAAGTCCGACTTTTTGTGGCTAAAAAGGCGCTTTTTTCCACAACATGGTGGAAAAGCATGTGAAAAAGCGCAGAACCTCGCGATTCTGCGCTTGCTTTAGTGTATTTATTATGCTTTATAACCGCGTGCCTTGGCAACCTTGGCGAAGGCGATAGCTGCGGCATCGATGGTTTTTTGAATATCCTCGGGCGAATGTGCCAGGGAGAGGAAATTGGTTTCGAATTGGGAGGGGGGCAGGTAGATGCCCTGCTCCAGCATGGAGTGGAAGTAAATCTTGAAAGCTTCCAAATCGCAGGCCGCCGCGCTGTCGAAATCGGTAACGGGCTTGGCGCTGAAAAAGACGGTGAACATGCTGCCTAAGCGGTGTACCTGTACGGGAACGCCTGCCTTGGCTGCAGCACGCTCCAAACCGCCCGTAAGAATGGCGGTCATGCTTTCTAGCTTTTCGCAAATCTTATTGCTCTTCATGTAGTTTAGCGCCGCGATACCGGCCGCCATAGCGAGCGGGTTGCCGCTCAGCGTGCCTGCCTGGTACATCGGACCGGCGGGGGATACCTGCTGCATGATCTCGCGCTTGCCACCGTAGGCAGCCACTGGCAGACCGCCGCCGATGACCTTGCCCAAACAGGTGATGTCGGGATCGATCTCGTAGAGGGCTTGGCTGCCGCCCTGTGCGCTGCGGAAGCCGCTCATGACCTCGTCGCAGATCAGGAGCGCGCCGTATTTACGCGTCAGCTCGCGAATGCCTGCCAAATAGCCGTCATGGGGCAGCACCAAGCCCATATTGCCCGGTGTGGGCTCCATGATGACGGCGGCGATCTCTTCGCCACGCTCGGCAAAGACCTTCTCTAGCGCCGTCAGATCGTTGAAGGGAACGGTGATCGTCGTGGAGGCGACCGCTTTGGGCACGCCCGGACTATCGGGTACGCCGAAGGTGGTAGCGCCGCTACCAGCCTTAACCAGCAGGCTGTCGTGATGACCGTGGTAGCAGCCGATGAATTTTACGATGCAGTCGCGACCGGTGTAGGCGCGTGCCAAGCGCAGTGCGCTCATGGTCGCCTCCGTGCCGCTGTTGACCATACGTACCTGCTCCATGGAAGGTACGAGCTTGCACACTAGCTTGGCCAGCTCGGTTTCGGCAAGCGTAGGCGCACCGTAGGAGGTGCCGCGTTCGGCAGCCGCCTTGATCGCCTCCGTGACGCATTCGGGCACGTGCCCCATCAGGAGCGGACCGTAGGATAAAACATAGTCGATATATTCATTGCCGTCAATATCATAGATTTTGCTGCCCTTACCGCCGGAGATGAAGGGCGGTACTCCGCCCACGCTGCGGAAGGAGCGCACGGGGCTGTTCACGCCGCCGGGGATGTATTGACGCGCCTCCTCGAAGGCGGCGGTTGATTTTTCGTGATTCATATTGCTCTCCTTATTTGCCCTGCAACCACTTGGCAACGTCGAGCGCGTGATAGGTGATGATCATCTTCGCGCCGGCGCGCTTGAAGCCGAGCATGGTTTCCATAACGATGCGTTTTTCGTCGATCCAGCCCTTTTCGGCAGCCGCCTTGACCATGGCGTATTCGCCGCTGACGTTGTAGACGCACAGCGGACGGTTGAAGGTCTCATGCACTCTTTGCACCACGTCTAGGAACGCTAACGCCGGCTTTACCATGACGATGTCGGCACCCTCGGCGATGTCCAGCTCCACCTCGCGCAGAGCCTCGTCGCTGTTGGCGGGATCCATTTGGTAGCCCTTGCGATCGCCGGCGGAGGGAGCGGAGTCCGCTGCCGCACGGAAGGGACCGTAGTAGGCGGAGGCGAATTTGGCTGAGTATGCCATAATGGGCACGTGGTTGAAGCCCGCGGCATCCATGGCCTCGCGGATAGCCTTAACGTAGCCGTCCATCATATTGGAGGGGGCGATCATGTCTGCACCTGCCTCGCAATGGGACACGGCGACCTTGGCTAAAAGGGGCAGGGTTTCGTCATTGTTGACGGTGCAGCCGTTTTGCAGCACGCCGCAATGACCATGCTCGGTATATTCGCACAGGCAGACATCGGTGATGATGACGATCTCCGGATATTTGGCCTTAATCAGCTTGCAGGCCTGCTGTACGGGCTCGTTCATATCCCAGCCGCTGCTGCCGACAGCGTCCTTGTAGGAGGGCACGCCGAAAAGCAGTACCGCGGGGATGCCCAGGGAGGCTACCTCGTCCATACATTCGGGCAGACGGTCGAGCGACCAGTGATAATTGCCCGGCAGGGATTCGATCTCATGCTTGATATTGCTGCCAGGAACTACGAAAAGGGGATAGATTAAATCCTTGACGGATACTTCTGTTTCGCGAATCATCGCACGCAGATTTTCGGTCGCACGAGTGCGGCGCGGACGATAAATAGGAAAACCGATTGACATATACAGGACTCCTTTATTTTGCGAAATGTTGGCGGATAGCTTCCACTAAACCGTCGATGGTATATTTTTCAGCTTCGATAGCTGCTTGTAGGCCGTTTTTGTGCAGGGTTTCGGCGGTAACGGGACCGATAGCCGCCAAGGTCGTCTTGCTAAGCAGGGAGCGCTGCTCGCCCAGCACGTTGAGCAGATTGGTGACGGTGGAGGAGCTGGTGAAGGTTACGACGCTTGCGGAGCCGCTTGCCAGAGCCTCGATTAGCTCGTCCTTGTTCTCGCAGTCGGCAACGGTCTCATAGGCCGTAACTACGTCGACGGTCGCGCCCAGCTTACGCAGGGACTCGGGGAGCACCTCGCGCGCTACCTTGGCGCGTGCCAGCAGCACCTTATCGCCGGCGGAGAGCTTGCCCTGCAAGGCCTCTGCCAGCTCCTCGGCCTTATAGGCGGAGGGAACGAGGTCGGCGGTCAGGCCCTTTTGCGCCAAAGCGTCGGCGGTGGCGCTGCCGATAGCCGCCAGCTTCACGCCGGCCAGGGCGCGTGCGTCCTTACCTGCGCGCAAAAGACGCTCGAAGAAGTATTCCACGCCGTTGGCGCTGGTGAATACCAGCCATCTATAGGTGTCGAGCGCGGTGATGGCGTTGTCCAAAGGAGCGTAATCGCTTGCCGGCACGATCTTAATCGCGGGAACCTCGATGACCTTCGCGCCGAGCGCCTCCAGCTTTTTAGTTAGAGCGCTGACCTGCGAGCGGGCACGGGTAACGATAATCGTTTGACCGAACAGGGGCTTATTATCGAACCATTGCAGCTGCTCGCGTAGCTTGACCACCTCGCCCACGAGGAAGATCGCGGGGGGCTTCAAATTGTTGGCCTTGACATCCTCGGCGGCCTTGCCCAGAGTGGTGACCAAGGTGCGCTGCTCGGGGTGGGTGCCCCAACGGATAACCGCTGCCGGGCAATCGGCGCTACGACCGTTGGCGATCAGCTGACTGCTGATTTTTTCGATATTCTCCACGCCCATGAGAAAGACGAGCGTGTCCACCGCGGTCGCCAAGCCCTGCCAGTTTATGGTGGAGGCTCCCTTCGTGGGATCCTCGTGACCTGTGATTACGGCGAAGGAGGTTGCCACATGACGGTGGGTTACGGGAATGCCGGCGTATTCGGCAACGGCGATGGCGCTGGTTACGCCTGGAACGAATTCAAACGGCTGACCTGCTTCCAAAAGCTCGATCGCTTCCTCGCCGCCGCGTCCGAAAACGAAGGGATCGCCACCCTTTAGACGAGCGACGGTCTTGCCCTCCTGTGCCAGCTTCACCAGCAATTTATTGATGTCGGGCTGGCGCATGGTGTGGTTCGCGCTGGCCTTGCCCACGTAAACCATCTCCGCGTCCTTGCGGGCGAAGGCGAGAATGCGCGGATCCGCCAAGCGGTCATAAACCACCGCGTCCGCGGTTTCCAGACATTCCTTGGCCTTCAAGCCTAAAAGTCCCGGGTCGCCGGGGCCTGCGCCGATCAAATATACTTTACCCTTTTTAGTCATTATGTCACGCTCCTTAAAGAATCGCGGCGAGAATTTCCCTGCCGCCGTTTGCCAGCATTTTTTCGCCTAAGCGCTTGCCTAGGGCGGCAGCGTCCTGCGCCGCTCCGTCGATGCTGTCCCTCAGTATGGTTGTGCCGTCCAAGGCGGCAATGATTGCTTCTATATGTATGTCCTCGCCCTTAGCTTCGGCGTGTACGCCGATGGGTACCTGGCAGCCGCCCTCGAGCAGACCAAGAAAGGCACGCTCGGCGGTGGTCGCCTGCAAGGTCGGCGTATCGTTCAAAAAGCTCAGCATGGCGCGTACCTCCGCGTCGTCTGAGCGGCATTCTATAGCCAGCGCGCCCTGTCCTACGGCGGGGAGGCACACCTCGCTTGGAATGACGGACTTCACGCGGTCGCCGTAGCCCAGACGTTCCAGTCCGGCGGCGGCGAGGATCACGGCATCGTACTGTCCCTCGTCCAGCTTGCGCAGACGGGTGTCGACGTTGCCGCGCAGATCCTTGATCACGAGATCGGGACGTGCGGCGAGTAGCTGAGCCTTGCGGCGTAGGCTGCTGGTGCCGACCGTAGCGCCCTGCGGCAGCTCGGCGAAGCTGTTATATTTATTGCTGACGAAGGCATCGCCGACGTTGGCGCGCTCTGTGATCGCCGTCAGGCACAGGCCCTCGGGGAGCACGGTCGGCATATCCTTGAGGCTGTGTACGGCAAGATCGACCTCGCCGCTCAGCAGATCCTCCTCGATCTCCTTAGTAAAAAGTCCCTTGCCGCCAATCTGCGCGAGAGGCACGTCAAGGATTCTATCGCCTTTGGTGACGATCTTTTTCAGCACTACCTCGCATTCGGGGTACTTCTGACGCAGGCAGGCAGCGATATGGTTGCTCTGCCACAGGGCTAACATACTTTGTCTAGTCCCAATTTTCAATACGGGTTTCATCACCGAACTCCTCTCCGACTTCGTTCAAAAGGAACAAGTCGCATATCATTTGCTTATATTTTTCTTCGTCCTGCGTTCCGGCAACGCCGTTCATCGCCTTCATGGGCTCGCGCAGGAATTTGTGCTCCAGACGCTGAGTCATCAGGTCGATGATGCGACGCTCGTCATCCGTAAGATTCGGTAGCTTGATGAAGGCTTTCTTCAGGACTTTCTGACGCAGGAAATTCATTTTATCGTGCAGCTGCACCATAACGGGACGCATGGTGTAGTAGCGCAGGCGCTCCTTGAGCGCGATAATCTCTTCCACGATAATTTGCTCGGCGACCTTGGCCTCGTTGGTGCGGAAGGTTTTGTTCACGTCCACCACGTCCTCGAGGTCGTCGATATTATAAACGGTCACGCCCTGCATATCGTTCAGAGCGGGATCAACGTCGCGCGGTACGGCGATGTCGATCAGGATCAGGGGACGCGTCTGACGCTCCTTGAGCAGGGGACCGAGGTTCTCCGCCGTCAGCACGTAATGGGGCGCGCCGGTGGAGGTGATGATGATATCAGCTTTGGCAGCCTGGTGGAACATCTCCTGATAGGGAATGGCTGTGCCGTTGAATTTTTCCGCCAGCTCCCTCGCATGGTCGAGGTTGCGGTTGCTGACGAAGATCGTTTTCGCGCCCTTATCGATGAGGTGGCGCGCCGTCAGCTCGCTCATATGTCCTGCGCCCACCACGAGAATGTTCGCGGTGGTGAGGTCGCCTAAAATGTCGATCGCCAGATCCACGGCGGCACTGGAAACGGAAACGCTGCTGTAGGCGATCTTCGTTTCGGTGCGCACGCGTTTGCCCACGGCGATAGCGCGGTTCATGAGCGTGTTTAAAATGGTGTCCGTCATATTATTGGTGCGGGCGATTTGGTAGGCGTTCTTGATTTGGCTCAGAATCTGCCCCTCGCCGATTACCAGAGAATCCAAGCTGGAAGCGACGCGGAAAAGGTGCTGCACGCACAGCGTACCCGTGAGATTATAGAAATATTCGCGACGATAGCTTTCGCCTGCTAGGTGCTTCAACAGTCCCTCGATGAAGGGCACCGCCTCCTGCTTGTTTTCGAGTACCATGTATAATTCCGTGCGGTTGCAGGTGGAGAGCAGCATGGCTTCGGGGATATTATCGTAATTGCGCAGTCGACGCAAAATAGAGGCAACCCGATCGCCGGTGAAATTAAAACGTTCACGGATCTCAACGGGTGCCGTCTTGTGATTGAGTCCTAAAACTGCTAATTGCATCTGAGATTTGCTCCTTTGCTTGGGCAACAGCGTTCGTTGCCACTAAATTTATAACATCTTCGGTCAGGCAGGTGCGCCAAAAGGCGGCACGTTGCGCGTGGGTGGAGGGTATTCGCAGCACCTCCAGGCGCTTTTGCCGAAGAAATTCGTTGAAATCCGCCATTTCGGGGGTTATCAAGCCCTGTAGCCTTTGCTTGAGCAGACGCGTGAAGGCGGGCATACCGCCTGTCGCGAGCGCGACCGTGATATCACCCTGCGAGAAGCTCGCCGGTACGCTGAAGCTGCTTAGCTCTGGCTCGGTGATATTATTGCAGAGCAGGGGCGCGTCGGCACAGACCTGTCTGTTGATCTCCTTGCTGTCGGTCGCCGCGATCGTGATGAACGCGTTTTGCAGATATCGCGGAGCGTAGGTCGCTTCGATCAGCGTGCAGGCATACGCCTGCGCGAGCCTGCGCACCTCCTCGCACATCTCTGGCGCGACCACCGTGACCAGCGCGCCTGCCTCGGCAAGCGAGTGCAGCTTACGCGCCGCGACCGTGCCGCCGCCGATGATCGTGCAGTGCTTGCCCGTGATATTTAGCATGACTGGATAGTGAAAATCGTTCTCAATTAGCATCTGTTGACATACCTGCTACAAAGTGATAATGGATGTTATTAGACATCTGTCTTAAGTGTATATCATATCATAAATTGCTGATTTTATAAAGAAGCAAGAGAGAAAATATAGCCTTTTTTACGCAAAAAGAAATCCCCACTCGTCAGACGAGCGGGGAAGGAGCGTGCTTAGGAAAATTATTTGCCGAAATAGCGTTTCAGCAGACCTGCGAAGGCCTTGCCATGACGAGCTTCGTCGCGGCCCATTTCATGAACGGTGTCATGAATAGCGTCCAAACCGAGAGCCTTAGCGCGCTTAGCTAGATCAGCCTTACCTGCGGTAGCGCCGTTTTCTGCTTCTACACGCATTTGCAGGTTCTTTTCGGTGGAGTCGGTGAGTACCTCGCCCAGCAGCTCGGCGAATTTAGCGGCATGCTCCGCTTCTTCGTAGGCAGCCTTTTCCCAGTACAGACCGATTTCGGGATAGCCCTCGCGATGAGCGACGCGTGCCATTGCCAGATACATACCTACCTCGGAGCATTCGCCGTTGAAGTTAGCGCGGAGATCGGCCTTGATGTCCTCGGGAACGTCGGAGGCAACGCCTACAACGTGCTCGCAGGCCCAGGTCAGCTCGCCCTTAACCTCGGTGAATTTGCTGGCAGGAGCCTTGCATTGGGGGCATTGCGCCGGAGCGGCTTCGCCTTCATATACATAACCACAAACTTGACATACGAATTTTTTCATTATGATTCCCTCCAAATCTTAATATACATACCTTACGCACCGATGGTGCAACCTTGATGTGTATATCATAGCATATAGCGGAGACGTTGTCAAGAATTATTATTTGTTACTTGAATATATCAGAATTTAACTGTCAAGCCAAGATTAACACCCTTAGCTTTGACATCGCGGTCATCGCCAATCGCATCGTTAAATTTTTGGTCGTAATAGGAAGCATTGACCTCCAAATTGTTGAGAATGGGCTTGCTGATGCCGATCTCGTAGCCCGCGTTCTTATTGCCCACGCCAATATTGCCCCAAACGGTGAACAGCAGGGGGATATCATAGGCAGCGACTAAGCCGACCTGACCGGAGTTTTTCGTCTTGCCGCCGAAGTCCGTGGAGGTGTCGGCGTTGAGATAGCCAGCGTAGGCGGAGATGCCGGGCAGGAATTTGTACATCAGGTTCAGCTGCTGGGCACGAGTCTTGCCCTGATCGGCCTTGTAATTGTTCCATTTATAGTTCAGCGCCATGTTGCTGCCGATGCCTGCGGTAGCGCCGAGATAGGTGCTGTTGCTCTTGCTCAGCTTGTAATTATCGCCCTTGATGCTGGTGGGCAGCGTAACGCCCGCGTCTATGGCAACCTTGCCGGGATTATAGTTTTTTAACGGAGATGCGTAGGCAGTGGCGGTTAAGGCAGCGACCAGCATACCCGCGGTTAAAGCAATACTAAGCTTTTTCATGATTTGTTTTCCTCCTCTTGATATTGTATCTTTATTGTAGCATAATGGTTGGAATATGCAAGAGAAAGCTTAAGCGCAGTTATGATTTTTTTGTTAAAAGTGCTTGTAAAAAGCCGCGGAAAAGAGGATAATTATCCTATACGACTATTTTCTTAGTAAGGCGGAATTTATGAGCGAAGAAAAACAGAATTCTAACAGTAAATTTCTCAAGGGTACGATGATTCTGACGATCTCCAGTATCATCGTTAAGGTTATTGGCTCCTTGAACTGGATCATTCTCTCGCGCGTGCTGGGCGGCGAGGGCATAGGTCTTTATCAGATGGGTTTTCCCATTTATTTGATGGCGATCACGGTTTCCTCCGCTGGCGTGCCGGTAGCGATTTCCATAATCACGTCGGAGAAGCTCGCTAATAAGGATTATCGTGGAGCGAAGCGCGTTTTCAACGTTTCCCTGCGCCTGCTTTTGGTGACAGGCTTGCTTTTCTCCATGGCGCTTTTCTTTGGCGCGGATTTTTTAATCAATAAGCAGATCATTCGCGATGCCCGTGCCTATTATTCGATTATCGCGCTGGCTCCGGCGGTGTTCTTCGTCACCTTCTTGGCAAGCTTCCGTGGCTATTTGCAGGGCTGGCAGATCATGACGCCGACAGCGACCTCCGAGGTCGTGGAGCAGCTGGTGCGCGTGATCACGATGCTTGTCTTTGCCGATCTCTTTATGCCCTACGGCTTGGCTTACGCGGCAGGCGGTGCTAGCATGGGCGCGGGTGCGGGCGCTGTGTGCGCGCTTTTGGTGCTGGTGTGGTTTTATCGTCGCTTGAAGCGTCGTTTGCAAAAGGAGATGGCGGCGCAGGATGATAGCATCGCGCCAGAGAGCGCGGGGCATATTATCAAGCGTTTGCTGAAATTGGCGCTGCCGGTGTCGCTGACCAGCCTGATGCTGCCGATCGGGGCGAATCTCGACCTTTTGATCGTACCCCAACGCTTGGAGGTAGCAGGCTTTGACGTGCATCACGCGACCGAGCTTTTCGGCTATTTGACGGGCATGGCGGTGCCGCTCGTTAATCTGGCGGCGATCTTTACCGCGGCGATGACGATCAGCCTGGTGCCGTCGATTTCTGAATCCCGTGCTTTGGGTGATTTCGCCGCCGTGCGTGAAAAGAGCCGTTTGGCCTTTCGCGTGGCGATGATTATCACCTTTCCCTGCTTCATGGGCTTGTACTTCTTGGCGGAGAAGGTGGCGACGCTCATTTATAACGCTCCTGGCGCGGCGCCTGCCATTCAGACGATGAGCGTGGGCATACTCTTTTTGGGCATTCATCAGATTAGTACGGGTATTTTGCAGGGCTTGGGCAGAACGGCGATCCCCGTTATCAATATGATTTTGGCGTGCGCCGTCAAGGTGGGCATGAGCTGGTGCCTGACGGCGGTGCCGAGCCTTGGCATTAGGGGCGCGTCCATGGCGACCGTCGCGGACTTCGCGGTGGCGGCGATCATTAACATGGCGTTCATTTATAAGTACACGGGCTTCCGCTTCTCGCTTGGCAGCCTGTTGCGTCCGCTGTTCGCCTCCTGCGTGATGGGAGCGGCGATTTACGGCGTGCTGGCGGCGACGGAGCAGCTGGGAATGTGGTGCGTGCTTTTCGCGATGGCGGCGGCGGTGCCGTCCTACGCGTTGGCGCTGCTGGCGTGCGGTGGTCTGAAGAAGGAGGATTTGGAGAATATTCCCTTCCTCGGTTGCAGAATTTTGCTCATCGGTCAGCGTTTTGGTTTGTTTAGGTAATCGAGGTCATTAGTTTTATGCAGGATAAATTTTGTGAGCTGCGCCTGCCTGATGGGCGGGTGTGGCGTTTTGAGTATGGGCGGGCGAAGCTGTTGGCGACTTGCGCCTGCTTGGCTTTGCTTGTCGCCGTCGGCGGCGCGGGCTGGTTCTATGCGCAGCTGAGCGATTATCGGCGCGAGGCGGAGGAGTTTGCCGCCTATAAGGAGCATAAGGAGGAGCAGCGGTCGCAGCTGGAGAAGCTTTTGCAGGATAACGAGAGGATGCTGCGCGATATGGCGGAGATTAGCAATTTGGAGAAGAAGCTGCGGCGGGCGATCATTCGCGACGTGGATAGCTCCAAGCTGGGTGTGGGAAACGCGGCGCTCGGCGACGCACCGGAGCAGACTGGTAGCTATACGGGGCAGGGCGGCTCGAAGGAGCTGAACGTGCGCAGTAGCATGGAGATCTTGGCGGCGCGTAATGAGAATATGAGCGTGATGATCGCTAATACGAAGCGTTCCGTCAGTCAGCTTTTGGGTGAGCTGGAGGGACGCGGCGGCACCTTGGCTAGCTTTCCCGATAAATGGCCCACGGACGGGGGCGTGATCAGCAGTAATTACGGCGGACGCGTAGATCCCGTCAGCAAGGGCTACGAGTATCATCAGGGGTTGGACATCGCCGTGGACTTCGGCACGCCGGTGTACGCGACTGCTGCCGGTACGGTGGCGCAGGCTGGCTGGAACGGCGGCTATGGACGCTATGTGCGCTTAAATCATGGGAACGGCTACGAAACAGCCTACGGGCATATGAGCGGACTGGCGGTGAACGCCGGACAGAGGGTGGCGAAGGGCGAGATCATCGGCTTCGTCGGCAGCACGGGCTATAGCACCGGACCGCATTTGCATTACGAGGTTATGGCGGACGGACAGAACGTCGATCCGTTCTATGTGACGAAAACAAAATAAGCAAAAGCACCGCTTTCATTGCGAAGGCGGTGCTTTACTTATTTTATAGGATTTTATATATTAAGCACAAGCGTTTTAGGCTTAATATATTGGACGGCTTTTTATAGCTGCGCCAGCAGCTTCGCCCGATCGGCTTGTGGAATTTCGAGGGAGTTCATCGCCTCCTCGGGCGTATAGTGACAGTTTTTGATAATTGCTTTTAGATTTCGAAGCATATTTCGCACTTCGCCGCGTGCCTCTCCACGTGCTTCGCCACGAGTTTCGCCGAGAGCTATTCCTTCGGCAAGACCGGCAGCATGACCGGCGGCTCTGCCCTCTGCCAAAATTTCATCTACGATAGTTCCCATAAGCTTTGCACCTTCTTCCGTTTCCTTCAATGGCTTGATCGTATTTTTAAGTTCTTTATAAAACATCTCGTCAGGGTTCTGACATTTAAAATCATGAATAAGCTTGCCAAGCGGAGTATCGTTTAGGGGATAAGCTCCGTTGACATAGATAATATGCGCTTGATCATTAAAATTCTTGCACTTTTCGCATATAAACCTGTCGATATGATAAATAGGCAGATTTTCTTGAAGTACATCCTCCTTTGTGATGAAAATAACATAGGATTGAAAAA
>CAYZOZ010000031.1:0-17846 GCA_964480295.1 uncultured Phascolarctobacterium sp. | reverse complement strand
AGCCGTCAGCGTTCCGCCCACGTCAACCGTACCACCTGCTGCCTGAAGCAGGACGTTCGCCGCGCTCAGTACCTTACCGCTTGCCAGCTCGATGCTCGCCCCCTGCTCCTCGTTGATCAGCGTTAAATCGCCGCTTAGCGTAAAGCTGTCATTCGTCAAAACTATGTCGTTAAGCGCGCTATCGTCACTATTCTTTTGGTAATTATGCACCGTCAGACTGCCGTCAAACACATTATTCCCGACATGGAAAATACTCAAGTCATTAGCATTCTCGGCGTTAGCGCTGGCGATGCTCACCACGCCCCTAGCGTCCTGTGCCAAAGTAATCTGCTCCAGCTGATTACCTCTATTACTCAAATCGATTCCGTCACCGCTCAAGGTCAGGCTCGCGCTCTTAACGGTCACTTTATGCGCGTCCACGGAGCTGGCGCTGCCGAGATAGAGATTCTCCGCCTGCAAATTATTGCTCAGCACCAAAGCATCCGTCGTATACAGGCTCAGCTTCTTAGCTACGACATCAGCCGTCTGATCCAGCTTCAGCGCGCCGTCCGCGTAGATGCCGAGGTTATCCTTATAGGTCACATTCAAATTCAATACGCCGGCAGGTCCGTTGGCAACGGCGTTTCTACCGTCAAGACTCGCCACGCCATACGCATAAACACTGCCGTTAGCTGCCTTGAGCACAACGCTCTTAGCCTCGCTATCATTCTCCGCCGCGTTCAAAATGCGAATACCCTTTTCACCGTCCGCCTCATTCTCGCCGCTCGCCTCGCCGATATCACCGCCGCGTGCTTCCAAGGTCAGCTGCTTGGCGCTATCCTCCAAACGGATATAGCTTAGAGCCGTGCTGCCCGTTTCACCCATGACGAAGCCCTGATCACTGCCCAAATAAATGTCGCCCTTGCCGGAAGCATTGATAACGCGCAGGTTATGCTCGCCAAGATTATTGATATAGATATCACCCGTCGCGATCGCCGACAAGCCCTGCTTAACATTCTCGGACCACAACGAGGTCGTCAGCATATTAGCGCTCGTACCGATATTGCCGTTAGCGGTAATATACAGGCTCGCGCCCGTAATTACGGGCTTAGTGACATCGTTCAGCTGATTAACGATATTGCCCAAGCTGCTCAGCGTAATGCTGCCCGTAGAGTTCAAGCTGCCCAAGCCCAAATCGCGATTCTGCGTGATCGTGCTGGTAAGCTCGTTTTCCGCCTTCTGGTCGCGTCCCTGCAAATAAATATCGCTGCTCTTAGCGATATTCAGCGTACCCAGCACACCGTCCTTCGTCGTCTGCTGTATACCTATGGGCAAAGTTTCCGTGATGACCGCGATCTGATCGCCGTTAGCATTCGTTTTCCACGTTACCGTGGAAGCGTCCGCCTTCGCCAAAGTCTGTAGCTGCTCCAACGCGTTGGCGTTCACATAGTTACCGTCCTTGTCCTTAGCCAAAAGTCCGGTAGTATTGATTTCCGTAGTCTTGCCGCTGTTGATGCCCACACTATCCTTAACCGCGATCGTGATATTATGTCCGATCACGTTCGGATCCTTCGCCGAGGTCGTGGGGATGCTGTCGGAGGTGGGATTAACGACGCTGTCCGCGAGCGCGTATAGCAGCGCGTTCTGATCCCATGTCTGATACTTCTGCTCCTCTAGTTCACCTGCGGCAACGAGCTTATCGATCATCGCCTGCTTATCGGCAGCAACCTTTTTATTGCCATTATCAATCAAGCCGATGCTCTTCCAGCGCTCGATCAAAGCGTCCGCGTCCGCGCGCTCCATCGTCGCATAGGGCAGCGCGTCCTCCACGCTACCATCGCTAACTACGAGCGTAACATCGCCGTCGCTGGAGTAAATACGACCGATACGCATATTATCCTCCACCTGCTCCAGGCTAATGTCGCCCTTCGCAGAAGCGTTTACCGAAGCACTCAGTGTATCCAAGCCCAAGGGCTGCTGACCGCCGTACAGCTTTAAGGTCGTAGCCTTACCCACCGCGTCCAAGCCGTAAATGCTGCCATTCGTCGTCGTCAGATTGATCCTGTCCGCGGTGATCTGCGCACCGCTCGTCTGCTTGATATCGCCCACGGCGGTAATATCCACCAAGCCAGTATTGCTATTGCCGACATTGCCCAAAATAACGTCGCCCTTAGCGCCGGTTACAGCGGAAATATTCAGCGAGATCTCGTTATCTGAGCTTTTAGCGATCTCGCTAATCGTGTTCACGACGGACAGGTTCAGCGTGTCGCCTGCCACCAAGCTGATATTGCTCATATCCTTCGCCGCGCTCAGGTTCACGGTGCTGCCGTAAATACTGCCGCCGTTTTGGATAATGGAGCCGTTAGTAGAGGCGATATTCACCGTACCCTTGAGATTATGCGCGCCATTATCGGTATCGGTATACACGATGCTATTGCCCAGACTGCCGTTCAGCACCACGTCACCGCCAGAGCTAATATCGATCTTCGCGTTATCCGCCGTCGTACCGATGAACTTCACAGGGATAGCGTTATCCGCCTTAATCGCCGCCGTATAGGTATTGGAAACGCCCTGAGATGCAGTCCAAGTAACCGTATGATGCTTATAATAGCCCATAAAGCCACTTCTATAATAACGCTCGTTCTCTATGACATAATTAACCTTAGGATTTCCTTTCTCATCCTTATCTTCTGTTTTAGTATAGGTCATTACGCCGTAATTATTACCCAATACATTATTGCTATCCATGGCGATCGTCGCTCCGGCAAGCTTGTCGACCGTCGCGCCTGTAGCAGTCTCAATCGGAGTTGAATTAACAGACCATTCCATCAGCTCACTCGTTGAAGTATGTTCCGTCCATAGCCCCCACAAAGCTCTTACCTTATCAACGGTATAGCGCGAATAATCGACCTGATTAGTACCACTACTCCAGGTATACATCAAGCCCTTTTGCGGTTGATAGGAATAGGCATTCGCACTATAAGGCGTAAAGCTGCCTGACGTGGTCGTAGTATTATCCTTGGTGCCCTCCGTAACGGTATAGCTACCGTTGGTAATCGTCGTAGTTTTCACCGTACTGCCAGAGGTATCCGTGATCTGCACCAAACCACTAACCGCGTCATGGCTTAAATCGCTCACCTGCAAAGCATAATTCGTAGTATTATTAACCGAAAGATCACTCAAGCCGTCAAGGCAAATGATTTGACCATTGCCCGTGCTGCTGATGCGACCTGTTAAATAAATCTTGCCACCGGACGCGCTCACATTCTCCACGATGATTTTCTTAGTATAGGGATTGTAATACGCGCTCAATTTATAAACATAGCAGCCCTTATCGCTGTCCCAAACAGCGCCGCCGTTCACGATCCTATAGGCGCTGCCGGTCAAAACATTAGCGTCCGTCAGCTCCCTGCCGTTGGTATAATTCTTCTCTATCTGACTAATTTTATTAGCTGCTGCGCTATCAATGGTCAGCGTATAATCGCCATAGCCGCTTTGAATGATGCCGTTAACGTTAATGTCCGCGGCATTGATGTATACGGAACCGCCTGCGATATAGCTACCAGAGGCAGCGCTACCATTCGACGGCGTAGTGCTTATCATACTAACCGTCGTAGTAGTATTCTCCTTATTACTTTGCAAGGCGTTATAAGCAGCCGCATACTGGCTCCTTACGTCAGCGCCGATATTTACTATACCCGGCGTATAGGCCTGAATGATGCTGCCCTTATTAGCCGTTAGGGCTACGTTCCCAGCGACAATCGCCACATCATCGCCAGCCTTCTTACCCTGCACTAAAATATCGTTATTCTCACTAGTAACGCTAACGTTACCCTTGCGATTGATGATATTACCCTGAATCTGAATATCCGCCTTTTGCGCTATTTGAGCATTATCGTAGGATAACTCCTTTCCCTCATACGTCATCTTACCATTATAGGTAATCGTCTCCAACGCGTTATTACCAATAATCGTAATATTACCCGTATCGCCAGCCTCGGCGTTAGCCAGCGTAAAGCTAGCCGCCTTATCCTTGTCATTGACAGCGGAAATAGCAGCGTTCAAAGCAGAGGTTTTCTTAGCAGCATCAGTGCCGGGATCCAAGGTCTTGCCGTTATAAATCAGCTGTCCGCCAGGATCGTCGACTACGACGCTGTTAACCTTGAGCATCAGATTCGTGTTATTGACCACACTGATCTCCGGTGAGCCCTGCGCGTTCACCGTGCCCGTACCCAGCAAATTCGAGGAATTAACGGTAATATTACCGCCTGAAGCGACCAGATCGGGAAGCTCCACATAATCAACGATCATCGGCGAGGTCGTCTGTAGCTTTCCTTCGTCATTATACTTAGCCAAATGCATGCTGACCAAAGTATCCGCTATACGAGCCGCCTCCGTCTGATAGGCGACATAGGCAGTGGAGCCCACATCATAATTGCTCATTAGAGTATTCAGCTCCAGCAAACGATTATACAGCGTGTCGCCGTAATCCTCATTGCCATAGCTCAAGGAATCCGCGGTAATATCACTGCCATCAGGCACCTTTATATCAACCGTCGGTTTAGCGACGATACCATTCGTGCTGCCATCAACGGTAGCCATTTCCCGCAGCGCGCTATCAAGGACGACGATCTCGCCCTCCTTACCGATAGTAATATTTACCTTATTGGCAACGCCTGCTACGACCTCGCCGTCGATCTGTACCTTATTATTCAAGGTTTCCAAGGCCTTCTCGTCACCATAGGAGCTGCTGACAAGACTGGTATTAGGATCAACAAAGCTCTTAACGAGTGTATAGGATCCCGTCAGCGTACTTACCAGCTCCCTGCCAGTGTCCGCGTACAAATTAGTATGCCGCACGCTGGAGCTTTTCGCGTCCTTGCCAATAAGAATTTGATTATTCTGCTGCATATTATTCGTCAAGGATGTCGTTGGTACGGAGAAAGCCGAGTAATTAGTATAGCTGCTAGCCTCGGCATTCAGATCCAGCATGGACACATTGCCGTTTTCCAGCATACCGGAATAAAGATTGATATCCTGCCAGCCATACAGGCTGCCGCTTTGCAGATTCAGCTTATTCGTTCTGTTGATATTATTAGTCAAGCTGGAGGCGAGGATACTCGCTCCTATGCTGGCAAATTCAGTTGAGGAGGAGGTTTGCAGCTGAAGATCGTCGGCAGCCGACAGTGTAAGATCCTTGCCGATCGCGGAAACCTTTAAATTACTGTTATTCAGCAGCTCGATCTCCTCGTCATTATTAATCGTATTAACAGTCTTATTATGGGAAATATCAGTTACACTAACAGAAAAGCCGAAGCTATTAGTACGCATCTCCTGATCGGTATGCGCCACCAAAGCCATATCGCCCTTACTTTCCAAATTAGCGGCATCCAAGCTCAGCTTAACATTGGAGTTAACCGTGTTATACAAGCCGAAATTCTGAACAGCGCCGCCGCCATAATTGCTGGTCTTCAGCATCTGATAATACGGTATATCCTCATTAGTCGAGGTAGTTTTAACCTTATTCAGTAGCAGCCTGTTCTCACCCTCAACGCGCAGATCACCGCCCGTCGTCATGGAAAGCTGCTTCAAGCCTATGCTCGTATTCTCGGTAATATTATTATCCACGCGCACGCCGCTGCCGCCGACCACCGTCGCGCTCAAGGCGTTGGCGACCAGCTTCACGTCGTCGGTACGCAGCGCCTGAATATTGGCTACGCCCGTGGTCGTGATCGAGCCCGTCAGCTGCACGTCCGTCGTGGAATTAACCGTATTCTGAACCACCGCAGCCTCGGGAGCTATATCCAAAATACCGCCGTCATTACCCTCTGCCTCCACATACAGCTCGTCCATATTGGAGGCATAAGCGTTCAAGCTCGCCAAGCGCCAATTGTCCGCCGTAATAGCGACCTTAGTACTCGTTTGCGTATCGTTAATAGCGTAATTCGAGCCGGAGGCAAGCACGCCGCCCACCGTCACGCCGGAGATATTCGCCCTGCTCAGCGAGTTATTAAGCGCGGCAACGTCCAGCTTGGTCGAGCCGTCAGCCTTAAAGCTTGCCTTGCCCATAGTGACCTGCGAGCTCATCTTATTTTGCGTCTCCGCCTTGCTGACATGCACCGTTGCAAGCGAGGTGCTAACGCTATGAACATCGGAGTCCAGCGTATAATCGCTTTCCCCATTGCTATTACCGATCCAAGCGTACAGGCTCGCGCTAGTAGCGTCCAAAGCATTGCCGTCGGCAACACTCACCACGGAGGAGCCAGAGGCATACGACCTGCCGATGCTCGCACCGCCATTTACTATGGATACCGGTACATCGGTCAAATCGGTCTTCATATGGGGCGCATTCTGCGCCTGCACGAGTAGCGTCGGCGCAGTAAGCTTGTTACCCGCGCCCAGCTTCACGGCGACCTTAGCCTTGTCCTCCGCCTCAGCGATCACCGAACCGCCCTGCGCGCCACCAACACCAACACTCGTAGCCTTAGATGTAGCGCTCAGCTTATTTACGGCATCAATGCTGATGTCGGAAACATAGGAATCGTCCTCCGCCAGCGTAATCTCGGAAGCGGTGGAGGTCAAGGTCGAGCCCATCAGCGTAATAGCGTTCTCACCACTATGCTCGATTCTGGTAAAGGCGACATTGCTTTGCGCGCCACCAAAGCCTACCTGTACGGCCTTAGCCTTTAAAGCACCGTCATCCGTGGAGCTAAGCGTAATGCTTTTAGCCTTCAAATTCGCGTTATTCAGCGTAATTCCCAAATCATCCTTAAAGTCAGACTTCGCCACGGAAACGTTCACGGACAAGCCGCCAAAAGAGCCCTGACCGAGCGCCAAATCCAGCCTACTATATTCATCAGCCCTCATGCTCAAGCTCTTGCTTGCGTCCAAGGTGCTGTTATTCGCCAAAAGCTGCACGCCATTACGTGCTACGACGTTCGCCTTCTGCTCGGTATCCTTATTAACTACGTCCTTAGTATAAGTGTATTTAAGCAGCTCCTCATGATAGCTCTTGATCTTCTCCAAGCCCTTGCTGACCTGCTGCTTTTGCTCGCTCGTATCAGAGGTCTTGGCCCCACTGCCGTCATTATAGGTAAAGCTATCATCCAGCGTACCGCCGAAGCTATTATGCACGCTATTTACAGGAACGCCCACTGCCAAGGCCGCACCAACGCCGACCATAGTCTGGTCAACATCGCGACGCTCATGAGCGTTTACGACGATATCCTGCGCGTAAAGCTTACTGCCGTCGATATTCGCCGCCACGCCCGTATTCACGGTATTAAGCAGCACGCCCACGCCAGCGGCGACATCTGCGGACACGCCAACCGCCACATTCGTATAGCTTTCGAGCAGCCTATTACCAGCATCAATATTAATATTAGCGAATCTAGCATTCTCACTGCCCAGCTCCGCGTTCTGCACGTTAGCGGTCACGACGTTATTAAGATTATTATCCGTAACCAAAACGCCCGCGCTCAGGCTTCCCATCGCTATCGATACATTGGTAGTAGAAGCCTCCTCGTTCAAACTCTCGTAATTTTCGGCATTGACCTTCACGTTGCCTGCGCTAGCATCCGTAGTTAGCTTGACATCGGACAGATCGGCGATCACGTTCGAGGTATCCTCGACATAGGTCACGCCCGTTCCCAAGGAAACCGCGCCATATTCGCTCACCGATACGCTCAAGGCATTGTTATAAATATTCATATCGTTAACGCGCTCGGCATCGACGCTCAAGCTATCTACCGCGCCCTGCACCCTGCTGACCTGCGCGACTACGCCGTCCGTCAGCTTATTCACCGATACGGCGGCATCAAGCGACACGCTAGCATCGGCAGCTACGTCAACTACTAAGCCGCTCTCCGTCAGCTGAAGCTTCATATCGCTTAGAGCGGCAACATCAACGTTCTTCGCGTTTAAGGTATTCTTAGTATCATTAGATTGCGTATTGCCCACGATCTGCGCCGAGGTTACACGCTCATAGGTGTTCGAATCCGCGGCAGCGGCCGCGCCGACAGCAGCACTACCACCAACGTTTACACCACCCGTACCGACGTTGGATTGCATATCCGTAGCATCATAGGCATGAACGTACACGTCCCCAGAGTCGCTCAGGGACAGGTCCTGGTTAATAGAGGTATCGGTCACCGCGGCAGCAGTTTCGCCAGCAATATCGTTCAACACCACCGTAGCGTTAATGCCAACGGCTGCATTCGCAGCAACGCCCACGCCCGCGGTCACCGAAATATCGCGCAGTACATGCTCCGCCTGCGCGTCCACGACCACGCCCTTCTGTGTCTTCGTACTCTCGCTAACGCTCGCCTTCTTATTATCACCGTTGTCCTGCGCCGTATACTCAGTCAGGCTTACGCCCTCACCTGTACCTCGCGCGCTCAGCGTGCTGCCACTAATCAAGGACTGGGTATTGCCCTCGATCTTATTGGTAACGACGGTCGCACCCGCGCCCACGGAGATTTTGCCGCTTACGCCAACGTTCAGCATACCGCCGTAATTTTCCAGCTTCTCGCTGCTCTTAGCCAAGGCAGCCAGCGTACCCGAGGCGGCAAGCACGGATTTATCTATTTTCGTCGTCGTATCATTGCTAATTTTATTAGTAGCGACATTGGCAGCCGCGCTAATCCCCATACCCCCCGTAGCAACATCCACACCTAAGCCGACGGCGACGTTCAGCACCTCATTCCGCGATTCGGAGCTTGCCTGTAAATCCTTAACCTTTAGATTGCTATTCTTAATTTGCGCCGTAGTATCAGCATCACTGGTCACAGAGGATACGACGGCGGAAGCAGCAATCGCGGCGCTCTGCGAAACGACGACGTTCGCCGCATCCGCGCTACTGATCGTCTTATTGCTATTTTTAGCGTTAAGCGTCACCGTAGCGTTATTATCAACATCATTATTCAAGGTCACGCTATCCATGCCCGCGATGATATCGGCATAGGTCTTAGAGAGCGCCACGTCGGCATCCGCGCTCAGGGCGAATTTACCGTCCTTGCTGGCGCTGACCGCGCCGCTCAACGCCAAGGTCAGCAGATTGCTATTATTTGCGGCCTCGACAGCGATGCTACCGTTCTGCACCGTGCTAATCTGGGCATCGTTCAGCTCGGCACGCAGCTGCTGCCGCTTGCCGTCACTACTGCCAAGCTTGTTGATCGCCACAGCGCCGCCCACAAGCACGCCCTGACCGACCTGCACGCCGATCTCGCCGGCGATCGCCTTCTCCTTGCTATTATCCGTCACCCTGATGTCGGCGGACTTTACATTAGTCAAGGTATTCGTCGTTTTCTGCTTATCCTTATCAGTGTAGGCCGCAACTATCGCCTCGGTATCGTTGCTGCCGTCATTGGTCGCGTACGCGCCGTCCGCCGCGAACTCGCCCGTAGCCACCTCTACGCCGGCAGCTACAGCCAGACTGCTCGCCTTATTCTCCGCCTGCACGGCAAGCGCCGTACCCTGCGAGCCTACCGCGGTCAAGCTAATACCCCTCGCGTAGGCACCCGTGATATTGTTCAAATCGTTCTCCGCCCACGCCAAACCGGCAGCCACACCATGCTTAGACGTTTGCACACCCACCTGACCAGCGACGTTGACGATGCTGCTCTTAGTAGTCGCGTTAATGCTCAATAAATCGGTCGTCAGCGTACTATTATTAACCTGCGCCAACGTATTATTCTTCAAATTGTTCCTTACGCCGGAGCCTGCCGCGCTCACGCCGACGCTCTGACCCTCGCTGCCGCCGGCAACGCCCGCAGCCACGCCGACGATCTTCGTATCGCTCTCCGCCAGTACGGTCACGCCCTTGCTGTTATCCGCGCTCGCGTTCGTAACGATCGTCGCGTTCTCCACCGCAGCGTTGAAATTATTGCTAATGCTGTTCGACACTGCCGCCGCGCCCACAGGAATCGAAGTCTGACCGCCGCTTTGCACCTTAACCGCCACGGCTAAGGCAGTACCGACGATCGTGTTACCGCTATTCTCCAGCTTAATATTAGTTGCCGTATATTTAACTACATCAGCATCACTATTCTCCACAGAGGTAGCTGTAATCTCCACATCCGAGCCTGCACCGTCAGTGCCATTCGTTTGCGCCAAGGCATCCGCCGCGTCCAAATCAAAAATATTAACCTTCTTGAGCGCGCCGTCCTTCTTGCCGTCCAAGGTATAATAATGACCATTGTTATCGGTGAAGGAGCCCTTATGCTCGCCCTCCTCGACGCGAGTCAAAAGCACCTCGTTATCGTTATCATCGATTACATAATACTGATACTCGTTATTAGCGTCCTTTTTAATAGTGATGTTATAGGTCGCGCTGTTCAGCTCGCTCAACCAAGCGTTATCCCCCATACTGGAGCTAAGCTTGCCATCCTGCGCCTTAGAGTTAAACAACGTAGCGTAAACAGAGCCACCGTCAGTAGTCGCGCTGACGTTGTTTTTCACCGTATTGCTAACCACCGCGGCATCGCCCGTAACGAACGCGCCCTTGCCACTGGTAATGCCGAGAACGACCGCCGCGCCGACCTGCGTCAGCTTGCTGGCGGCGATATTATTCACCTCGCCCACGCTCAAACTGCTCGAGCCAAGCGTATTATTCTTCATTACCGCCTGAATATCGTTATTCAGCCTATTAACGCTCACCGCCGCGCCCAAAGCTGCCGATGCCTGAACATAATCCACCGTCACACCGCCTGCGACCTGCACGTCGTTATCATAGGCTATGTTATTGATCGTGACGTTGCCGCCTTGGATATCGCTATTCGCCAAAGTGGAATGCACCGTGCTATCGACATAGTCCGCCGATACGGACGCTGCCAAATCGACAGCCACGCCGTTTTCGCGCTTGCCCGTCTCCACGCCGACGGAAAGTCCTGCCGCCACCTGCGTACCGCTGTTTTGGGCATAGCTCAGCAGGTCCACGCCCACGTCGCTAGTATGCGTCAGATTGAGACCGCTGATATCCGTCGTTGTGGATTTAGTCAATTTATTCACGCCTGCGGCACCGTTCAACGAGGTGCTAAAGGCACTGGTATTATTATTGCCGAATTTAGTCAAGGCGAGCGCGCCACTATAAGCGCCGATATAGGAGCTGTCCAGGGCGGACACATGCAAGGCTCCGGCAAGCTTCTCATACTCCTTAGGCTTCCCGTCATTATCCGTCTTGCTGACCTTCTCGCCCTGCAAAAGCTCGACCTTCACGTTCTCCAGCTTCGCCTCGGTCGTATCCTTAATCGAGTTATAGGACACGCTGCCGACAGCGTTCAGCTGTATAAGAGATTTAGCGGAGCTATCCCCCGTGTTAGTTAAACTATCCTCAAGATCGCTAGCTTCATCCTCGGCATCATCCAAATCTATAAGCTCCGTAGGCTCGCTAACGCCTGCGGCATCACTCTTACCGCTCTTACTGCCGGCGACCGTCAAATTATTAATCTCGCCACCGGTCTTTGCGTCCACGTTCACGCTGTTCGCCGTGATAGTGCCCGCTCCATTAGTATCGGTCTGCTCCGAATTAGCCACCCTCGCGATACTGCTGATCGCGTAGTCAATCACGCCGACGGAAACACCCACCGCAGACGAGCCTGTATTGGAAATATCGCCAACAACATTTACCAAAGTCGTAGTATTATCAGCGGTAATATTTACCTCGCCGCCGATTTCCTTGTCATCATTATCCTTATCCTTCGCCGTAATAGCTACATCGTCATCCACCAGCGTTTCAGCGGAGGACGTACCACCCAAATAGGACACCATGCCAGTAACGCCCACACCCGTGGTATTCGCGCCGCCAACGACCGCGGCGATATTCAACACGCTGTTCGACGAGCCGATATCCACGCCCGTGCCTGTCAGGCTTACGCCGTTCAGCACGTTAACCCTACTGGTATTCTTCGCATTCTGCACGGCAACACTGCCGCCCAAGCCTGTTTTCGCGCCACCAATAGTAAGAATATCAGGATAAAGATTCCATTTACCGATACCCAAGACATTCGTTTCCACGACCGTGGAAGCAACCTCCACCTTGCCGCTCGCATTAAGCACGGAATTGGCATTTAAATTAACCTCGGCGTTATTCTTCAAATTCTGTACGCCCACGGATGCGTTAATCATCATGGGCACGCTTTGCTTCTCCTGCTCCGTCTTGGTAGCAGTCGAAACATACATATTGACATAATTGGACGCGTCGGTAAAGGCCTCTAACGCCTTGATCAGCTCGCTCGTACCGGTAAGCTGGCCTATCGCATCAATAGCGGCCTTAGCCTTGTCCATATATTTAGCATTATAGGCAGTATCGTTTTGAAAGCTGCTTACGGCATCAGGAGTACTGATAGTGAGAATATCACCCACGATGGATTCTGCCATGTTAATGTAATGCAGCTCATTAGCCTGTCCTGTCCAATGCTCCTTGGCAGCCTTTAAGCCAGCCTTTAGATCCGCAACCATTTTATCCCAGCGATTATACGGCTGATTTACCTTAGCATTAACGCTCAAGCCGCCCTTATCGGCGACAAGCTCCGCATGCTCACTGGCGGAGGATTCCACATTAATAACGGCGTTGTTCGTCATATTTTCGACGCTGACCGCCACAGCTACGCCCAATTCGGTTTCTTTACTTTGATTAACCAAAATATCCGAGGTTTTGATGTTGCTGTCGGCGATATCCACCAAGGCATTAATATTTAAGCCCTTCGCGTCCGTAGCGGTAATTTTTGCCTCAGGCTTAATGTTCACATTGGCATCGTTCTGAACCTTAGCCACAGTCACTGTCGCGCCCAAGTCAAAGTATTCTCCCCATTTTACAGAAGAACCGCTGGAGCCACCAGCTGCGGAAATAACGCTGTTAGTATTAGCGCCTCCGATGCTGGACAAAAGGCTTTTAATCGAATCCGCTCCCTTACGAGCGATCTCTGTATCCATAGCGGCCTCTATACCGCCATATTCACCAGTAAACTCATTATAGGTTTCAATAGACAGGGCTTCCTGCGTTTCTTCAGCATTGATATCCACGGAAGCACCCTTTAGGCTCACATAATCGTTGACCTCCGCCCTGCCCTTCGTGCCGACGATATTAATCGCCGTCGCCAGCGCCGTACTATCCTTCGCGCTAACGACCGCCGCCGCCGTCAAATCATTATTGCTCAGCGCGCCAACCCTCAACTCGCCACTGGCAGTGATACGCGGATCAGCAGCCGACCCCTTATCTTTTACAGCATCCGAGCCAAGATTGACCACCGCCTCGGTATCCTCATAGGTTAACCCCAAAGCAACGTTAAACAAAGCGGACTTTTGATCAGGCTCCTTAGTAACCTGCGTATCGGTAAGGTACTTTAGTGGATCAACCTGCATAACGGCGGAGTTAACGTTATCCGCCGTCGCATAAATAGAAAGATCCTTATCCGCCGTCGCCTTGCCATCAAAATTCACAGTCGCCTTACTCGTGCTGTCACTATAAATAAAGCCACCCAAAAAATATGTATTCGCATCATTCATAGAAATGGTGCGTGTTGAACTTAATTTAACCGCTACATCATTAATCGTGCTGCTTTTAGCCGCCACTCTTAAATCGCCGCTGTAAGTACTACCTATTACTTTTTTAGCCGTCAGCTGCGCCGTTTCCGCTATATTAGTCGTAGCCTTAGCATTACTCATAACGAAGGGCATATAAACCTGACTGATGATATTATTCGCCCAGCTAAATATGCTCTCGCCAGCTACGCCCGTAGCTATGCTAAGCCTATCGGACAGAGCCTGCGTAAGGTTAGAGGACAACGCGCCATCAACGCCTTTAATATTACTCAAAAGCTGAAAAGCATTATTATCATTGCCGCCATTATGCTTAACCTTGGCGGTCGCGCTAATATTCACGTTCGCGCCGCTGACGCTGCCTGCGACATCCATCTGCGCGTCGGCAAAAATCGCCAAATTGGATAAATTAAGAAGCTTCGACTGCTCAAAGGACGCTGTAGCCTCCAGCTTAACATCACCGAGCGCGTCAAGCTTCGCGCCCTCGCCCACGTTCACTATGGCTCTCGCCGTATTATTATCCAAAGGCGCGGAGCCCCAAAAATCACTCTTAGCGTTCAAGCTGTTAACATCGGCAATCAGCTTAATGTCGCCGTCGCCCTGTAGATAATTATTCCCGCTATCGTCATTAGAAGGATCCTGCAAAATTATAGTACCATTCTTGGTAACGCTAGCGACAAGACGCTCATCCTTCTTCGTAACGCTATCCACAAGCCCATCCGTGTTCACAGTCGTGTCGAAAATCACACCGGTCATCAGCTCCGGCCCCGTCGTCGCGTTCTCGGCCTTCTTCACATTAATCGTCGCCGCGCGCAAATCAATGCCCGTCGCCGTATTGATTTTACCCTGAATATCGATCTGCGAGGCATTAGAAATATTAAACGAAGAGCCACTAAGCTTTTCAGCAGCATCCTCCGCTGTCTTATAGGTATCTCCCGATCCAAGCACGGTCAGCGAGCCGGCATTAATCGCTCCCTGCGCACCGACCAGCATTCCTTGAGAGGACAAAAAATACAAATTACCGCCAACCTTGCCATTACGAATAGCGTTGACGGTACCCTGAATATTGATCTTATTTTCGACAGTATTAATTAAGGTGTTTAAGGTAGTATTGGAGTTTACTTGCTTAAAATAAAGATTAGCGATTTGGTTGTTGCCGAGTTCGAAATATTTAAAAGTATTCAGACCGACAGTACCGCTAGCCTTTTCCGCATAAATATCGGCTTTACCATTACTCTGAATCAAATTCGTATCAGTACCGGCGCGCACTATGCCATTCAACTCCTCCGCCCACGCGCCCCTGTGCAGCCACGGAGCCAAGGTCAGCCCCGCCGCCAAAGCAGAGCGCAGGACGACCTTTTGTAGCGTGCCTCGCGCATCCGACCACCCCTGCTGCCTTTGTAGATTTCTAAAGCCCTTCCTCTTGCTGCTCATAATGCAACTCCCTTACTACCATATTAAATCTTTATGTAAAAAATTTAAATTTTTAAAAAATCTAATGCCATTTTTAGACTACTAAACTCTATCTTTTATTATACACCTTGCATATCTATTTAACAAGAAAAATTTTCATACTTAAGCGTTAAGCTTATTCAATTTATGACGAGAATTTTCAAAAATAAAAAAACGCTATCGCAGTAACGCGATAGCGTAATATAGCTTGCTTAGCCCCGCCCTAAGCGGTTGCCCTCCATGAAAATCTTCAAATTGCCCAGCTCCAGAGGCTTAGCGATCAAATAGCCCTGATAATACTCCGCCTTATAGCTGCGAGTAATATTGAGCAGCTCCTGCGTTTCCACGCCCTCGACGCAAACCTTGGTGTCGAGCTTATGCGCGCATTCGATAATCGTGTTAACCAAAATGCGATCCGCCGTCGACTCCAGCATCCCACCGATGAAGTTTTGATCGATCTTGACCGTATCGAAGCGAATACTGCGCAGAAGCATCAGCGCCGAGTAGCCTGTGCCAAAATCATCGGCAGCCACGCGAATCCCATGCTTAGCGAAGAACTCGACGATGTACTGCAAGCGACTGTTCTCCAAGGTACGACAATGCTCCGTGAACTCCAGAATGACGTTCTGCGCTGGGAAGCCCGTCTGCTCGATGATCTCTAGCACGTCCTCCAGGAAGCGCTCGCGCTCCAGCTGCTTATAGGAAATATTCACGCTCATCGTGAAATCAGGATTATCCTTGATCAGCGTCAAGCCGTCGAAAAGCGCCTTGCGCAAAATCCACAGTCCCAAATCATAGAAGCTGATGTCGTTTTCGAGCCAGGGAATGAACTCGTTTGGCGGCACGGTGCCATAGGTAAGATTACGCCAGCGCAAAAGCGCCTCCGCGCCGACGATGTGGCATTTCGCGTCGATCTGCGGCTGGTACATCAGGAAGAAGCCCTGACAATTATTCAAAATGCAGCGCTTAATCGTACTCAAAATGCGAATACGCTTCTTCGTGGTGTCGTCAGCCTGACCATCAACATAGATCATCTCGCCGCTCTTCTCGCGCTTGGATACGTCGATAAGATAATCCAGCTCGGAAAGCAGCACGGAGCCCTCCTCCGTCGTGCCCTCGTAATGCACCGCCGCAGCAGGCATATACAGCTTCACGGGATCGCCCCCCACGAAGGTTTGGTTGTTGACGATGTCCAGCGCCTCCTCGTACAGCTGATGAATCTCGCTGCGCGGGCAGCAGGGCATCATATAAACGAACTTCATGCCGTTCAAGCGGAACAGCTCGCCGTCTCCACGCTTACGCTCGTTCAAGCGCTGAGCGATGTCACGCAGCACCTCGTTGCCCCTCTCGTAGCCATAGCCGTCGTTGATCATATTGAAGCCGCTAATGCCAAGCACAAGCAAATCGACAGGCGTATGCTCGTGCTGAATACGCTTCAGCTCGTTAAGGAAGGCATAAACATTATATAAATTAGTAACGGGATCGACATTATCGATAACGCCGTGGTTCTCGATCGTACCTACGAAAAGGTCGGACTCCTCACCCTTCGCCTTCAGCAGATAGCCCTTGCAGCTGCACATTACGTAATAGCCGTTCGCGTCTAGCGCACGGTACTCCATATCGTGGAACAAACGCTTGCCGCTGAATACCTCCTCGATATTCTGAATATAAGCGGCGCGATCGTCCGGATGAATGTGCTGTAGCCAAATATTCGCCGCGTCATACATATACTCTCCCGGAAGCGCGAAATCCTTCACGGCGTTCTGCGACCAACGGGACATATTATTTCTAACGTTGCAGGCGTAAATATAGCGATGACGCATCGTCATGCTCAGAGCGTCGAAAAGGCGTGTTTCCAAGCCATAATCAGCGCTAAAGACCTCCTCGCGTGGCATATCGTCATCCTGCTCCTGCCTGAGCTGACGCTGATGCAGCTTGAACTCGTACATCCGCTGATCGGCGGTCGCCAGCAAATTATTATATGCCTCCTGCGTGCATTCCTCCATACGCTTGCAGCCATAGCTGAAGCCGCAATGATAATCGACCAGCTTTTCCATTCTGGTGACGAAATCGTTCAAAGCAATACTCAAACGCGCGGACAGCTCCTCCTCCGAAGCCCAGGGCGAAAGAATCACGAACTCGTCGCCGCCAATGCGGTACACGCTCTCGCCATCCCGGCAAAGCCTGTCCAAAACCGCGCTCACGCGTTGAATATAGTGATCTCCCTCGCGATGCCCGGCGTGATCATTGCAATTCTTCAGCTCGTCCAAATCAACAAAAGCCACCGTGCAGGGAATCTTCTTGTCCCACAGCTGCTGCACCTGCGCGTCGAAGGCCAACCTGTTGCCGATACCCGTCAGCCTATCCACCGTCGCATCGCTCTCAAGCCTTCGCTCCTGATCCGCCACATGCGCCGCCAGCTTCTGCAAAGCCAACGCCATGGGCTGGTGCTCCGGAGCAAGGGCATCCATATCCAGAGAAGCCTTTTGCGGATTAGCGATGATCTCATCAACGTACTGCAAAAATTTTCTCTCGGCTACCTTATTAGAATCATCCATAGCTTACGCCTCTTTCCGATACCGCAAACCCTTGCAATCATACGCAGTATCCCTCAAACTCAAAAATATACGAACAGAATTTATTTCCAATCGCCTATATTATACTGCCAAAAGCATTGACTAGTAAAGTATTCACAGATAAAAATCTCTTAAAATATACACATTTCTACATGTTTTCTTCCAAAAAGGACTTGTTTTTGTAAAAAGATGTCAAAAAAAAGGATGCCTCCCTCTCGAAGGCATCCTCATCACATATTTCTTTAAGCGATCCCGCTCTGCTCACCCGTAAAGATTTCGAAGGTGTTCTTAGTGAAATCAATC
>CAYZOZ010000030.1:0-18248 GCA_964480295.1 uncultured Phascolarctobacterium sp. | reverse complement strand
GGTGATCGCGAAGCGATCCTGCAAGCTTTGCGGCAGCACCACCTGCTCCCCGTTGAACAGAAAGCCATTCACGATGTCGGCAAACACATCATTGTGCGCCTCGAGGATCTTTTCAGAAACGTCTTTTTCTGCCATTTTAACCTCCCATAGGTTTAAATTTCATCCTCGTAGCCTAATCTTAGCATATTGTTTAATTTCAGTCAACGAGAATGAGTTACAACGTAAAGCTAAAATCCGTAAACAGCCCTATAAACAAAAAAGAGTAATGTTAAAAACACTACTCTTTAAAGGCGCGCACCCGCGCGCCGAGCCATATAAGGTTGTTAGCTAAATTTTAGCATTACACGGAAAGTAATGCAAGTGTCAACGAAATTGATTTGCAAATATTTTACAATTGCAATGTATTTCCCTGCTTCAATGGATCATCAACAGCCTGACTATCACAGAAGCTCTAGTGAACCCAATTT
Source organism: uncultured Phascolarctobacterium sp. (assembly GCA_964480295.1). Classification (GTDB taxonomy): domain Bacteria; phylum Bacillota; class Negativicutes; order Acidaminococcales; family Acidaminococcaceae; genus Phascolarctobacterium_A. The sequence goes on along the minus strand of CAYZOZ010000030.1, from coordinate 17,781 downwards.
CAATCTAATCCCCGCCCTCCTATCACTCCACATTGTAAACTTCTATACAAAAGAAAGCTTCTTTTTGTATACATGAAGATTTATACAAAATTAGCTTGACTGGAAAATTCTACGTGCTATAATTCACTTTAACGTTAATATTGCAACGCGATGAAGGAGAAGCGCTGTGTGAAGCTTTAAGAAAGCCGGCGGTCGATGCGAGCCGGTAGCGAAGCACCCGCGTTCCGCTCCGAAGCGGCGAATGATGAATCCGACGGGCTCGCCCGATACAGCGAAAGAAAGTTGGCCTTTGGCAAATTGGGTGGCACCGCGAGCAGTTCTCGTCCCATGTGGGATGGAGAGCTTTTTTATTTCCACTGATAAAGCCTTGGTAAATTGGGTGGCACCGCGGGCGCAAGCTCGTCCCAAAATTTCATTAGGGATATAGGGAGATACAAATATGAAACGTGCTTATAATTTTAACGCAGGGCCTTCCGCCATGCCTCTCGAGGTATTGGAGGAGGCGCAAAAGGAATTTTTAAATTATGCCGACACAGGCATGAGCATCATCGAGATGAGCCATCGCAGCGCCGATTACGCCGCTCTGCACGCCGAAACGAAAAACCTGCTCCGCGAGCTAATGGACATTCCCGATGATTACGAGATTATGTTTATTCAGGGCGGCGGCAGTACGCAATTTCTCATGACAGCCGCCAATTTCCACACTAAGAAATATGCCGCCTATGTCAATACAGGCGTTTGGGCGAAGAAAGCCATGGCGGAAGCCAAATTCTTCGGCGAAGTCTACGAGGCCGCCTCCAGCGTGGACAAGAATCATAGCTACATTCCGCAAAGCTTCGAGCTGAAGCCCGACACCTCCTACGTGCATATCACGGCGAACAACACCATCTACGGCACGGAGTACCAAAGCTTTCCAAAGTTTGACGTGCCCGTAATCTGTGATATGTCGAGCGACATCCTCTCGCGCAAGGTAAACGTCGCCGACTTCAATCTTATCTACGCGGGAGCGCAAAAAAATCTCGGTCCCGCAGGCGTGGTTTTAGTCATCGCCAAAAAGAGCTTCCTTGCCAGCGCACGTAAGAAGCTACCCACGATGCTCAAATACGCCACCTTCGCGGAGAATGATTCGCTTTACAACACGCCGCCGGTATTCGCCATTTACATGGTTAACAAAACGCTGCATTGGATTAAAAGGCAGGGTGGTGTCGAGGCGATAGCCAAAAACAACACCGCCAAGGCCAAGGTTATCTACGACGCGATCGATAACAGCAACGGCTTCTATAGAGGGCACGCCGAGCCAGGCTCCCGCAGTCTAATGAACATCACCTTCAATCTGGCAACACCAGAGCTGGAGAAGGATTTCGTCGCCAAGGGCAAGGCGGCAGGCTTCGTCGGCATCGGCGGTCATCGCCTAGTTGGAGGCTGTCGCGCTTCCGCCTACAACGCCGTACCCATGGAGGCCTGCGTAGCTTTGGCGGACTTCATGCGTCAATATCAAAGGGAACACGAATAATAGCTATATGATGAGGAGGAAACTAAAATGAAAATATTTGTCAGCAACGATATCAGCGAAAAGGGCATCGCGCTTCTGCGTGAGCATTTTGATGTGGACGTAATGCCCAATATGACTCCTGACGAGCTAATCAAGGTCATCAATAATTACGACGGTTTGGTAACGCGCTCCATGACTAAGGTTACTAAAGAGGTCATCGAAGCCTCCACGCGCCTGAAGGTCATCGGTCGCGCCGGCGTAGGTGTAGATAATATCGACATCCCCGCCGCCACAGCCAAGGGCATCGTCGTACTCAACACGCCCGAGGGCAACACCATGGCAGCCACAGAACACACCGTCGCCATGATGATGGCGATGACGCGCCACATTCCGCAAGCGCATCAGTCCATTCAAGAGGGCAAATGGGATCGCAAGTCCTTTGATGGCATTCAGGTGCAGGGCAGAACTCTCGGTATCATCGGCGTGGGACGCATCGGCAGCCGCGTCGCCAAGCGTATGCAGGCCATGGAGATGACCACCATCGGCTATGATCCCTACATCACCGAGGAGCGCGCGCATCAGGTTGGCGTGGAGCTGGTGGATTTCGACACTCTGCTCGCCAAATCCGACTATATCACCATTCATACACCGCTGACCAAGGAAACTGAAAAAATGCTGAACGCCGAAGCCATCGCCAAAATGAAGGACGGCGTGCGCATCGTCAACTGCGCGCGTGGCGGCTGCATGGATCCCCAAGCAATCGCCGACGGCGTAAAATCCGGTAAGATCGCCGGCGCGGCCATCGACGTTTACCCCTCCGAGCCGCTGACGAAGGATAACAACCCCTTCCTCGGTCTGTTCAACGTCGTACAAACGCCGCATTTGGGCGCTTCCACCATCGAGGCGCAAATCGGCGTAGCTGTTGATGTCGCCTATGGCGTAATCGACGCGCTGGAGGGCCGCCCCGTTATGACCGCCGTAAACATGGCGCCCATTCCCAAAAGCGTGGCTACCGTCATTCAACCCTACTTCGGACTGGCGGAACGTATGGGCACCGTGGGTATCTATCTGGCGGAAGGTCCAATCAAGAGTATCCAGGTTGAATACACCGGCGCGCTCGCCGAAACCGAGACTGCTGCGCTGACCACCGCCTTCCTGAAGGGCCTGCTGAACCCGATCCTGCAAGAAAGCGTAAACTTCGTCAACGCGCCCGGCATCGCCAAAAAGCGCAATATCGAGGTTAAGGAGGTCAAAGCCAACAAGCCCGGCTATTTCTCCACCGCGATCAACGTCCATATCAACACCGCCAAGGGCTCTCATAAAATCGAAGGCACGCTGTTCGACGGCAAAACGCCGAAGATCGTGCAAATCGACAAATACTACATCGACTTCAAGCCCGAGGGCTATCTGCTGCTCGCGCCTCACACCAATAAGCCCAATATGATCGGTCAAATGGCGACCATTTTGGGCAAGGCAGGCATTAACATCAACAGTATGCAGGTAGGCAGCACCACCAAATCCGACACCAATATCATGGCTATCGCCGTAGGTGATGACATTCCCAACGATATTATGCTCCAGCTACGTGGCATCGACGGCATTATCGACGTGAAGCTCATCAACTGCGAGGGCTGATTCGGCAAATAAAGAAAGGCAGCGGAGGTAGAACGCCTCCGCTAATAATGATTATGACAAGAATTATTTTAATACGTCACGGCGAAACCACCTGGAATATCGAAGGACGCTACCAAGGGCAGGAGGACACGCCCCTCAGCGAGCGTGGTCTGCGTCAGGGACAGCTTTTGGCAGAAGGACTGCGTAATATTCCGCTTGATTTGGCGATCTCCAGTCCGCTCCAACGCTCCTACCAAACCTGCAAATTCTGCGCCGATCTGCACGGACTGCCCGTCGCCACGGACGAGCGCCTGCTGGAAATCAATCATGGCAGCTGGGAAGGCGTGCTGGCGGGCGATATCCAAAAGCAATATCCCTCAGAGTTCGCGCTTTGGCACAGCGCGCCCGAACGCGTGCAAATGCCAGGCGGCGGCGAAAGTCTTGAGGATGTACGCAGGCGTGCGCGCGCGGCCTTCGATGAATATGCGCTAAAGTACGCCAGCAAAACTGTTCTGGTCGCAGCGCATGACGCAGTCAACAAGGCTATTATCTGCGACCTTTTGGGACTGGGCATGGAGCACTTTTGGCAGATTAAGCAGGACAACACCTGCATCAACGTACTGGAATATAACGAGGGCGTATGGCGTGTAGTGCTGCTAAACTCCACCACCCACATGGGCTTCCTCTTCAGCGGCATCGAGCAAGCGGGACTATAAACTTCGCTTAACACTCCTTTTTTATCATAGTACAATGTATTACAGAAAGGAGCTGATAATATGACCTTTTCCATACGTATGACCAATGAAGAAAAAATGCTTGCCGAAAGCTATGCCAAGCTACACTCCATTTCCTTGGGCGAGGCCTTTAAAAAAGCTCTCTTTTCCAAGATAGAGGAGGAATATGATATTGCCATTGCCGACGAGGCCTATGACGAGTATATTAAAAGCGGTAAGCAGGCTCGTCCCGTCGAAGCGCTGTGGCAGGAGCTAAAGCTATGAACCATGGCGTTATCTCATCGGCGACTATCGCCTTATCTGCTTAATCGAGGACGAAGAGCTTATCATCCTAGCCTTAACCAGCGGACACCGAAAAGAAGTAAAAAAGACGAGGGCGCATGTCCCTCGTCCTTTTGCGTTTTAAAGCCTCTTATCGGATATATTTCATCTCGAGATCATACATCGTGCCGTCCATTTCCTTCTCATCCATGAAGAAATTAACGTAATTCAGCCAATCCTGATTGCCCTTCTTCATCAAAATGCCAAATTGATTTCTAGTAAAGGGATCATCCAAAAGCGGTGCTGCCAGGCGTGCGTCATCGCGTACATAGCGACGTGCTTCCATAGTTTCGGTAATCATTACGTCAGCCTCACCCTCGGCAATTAGGGACGGGATCTCGGCGTTTTGCGGATGAACCAGTAGCGTACAGTTGGGCAGGTTGGTCAAAGCGAATTTCTCGTTGGTGCCACCGGGGTTAACCATAACTCTTACGCTTTGCTTGTTCAGATCAGCTTCAGATTTGAATTTCTCGGCATCCGCCTTGCGACACAAAATCGTCTTACCGAAAATTAGATAGCCGCTAGACATATTCATCTTCTGCTCTCTAGCGAAGGTACGAGTAATGCCGCACATAGCGACATCAAAGCGCCCCTTCATCGTGTCTTTGGTCAAAGTCTTCCAGGTCGTCGGTACGAACTGCACCTCCACGCCCAAGGACTGCGCCAAAAGCTTAGCGACCTCGACATCGAAGCCCTCGTATTCACCGGTTTCCTTATTCAAATAGCTCATCGGCTTATAATCGCCGGTCGTGCCGACCAAAAGCTTGCCGCGAGCCTGAATATCCTCTACCTTGCCTGCTTCCGCGGACGGAAGCAAGCCGCCTACTCCCAAAACAGTTGCGGACAAAAGCGCCCCTACGCATAATTTCTTTAAGCTTACCATACTACATTCCTCCCTTTCCAAATTAGCTATGGATTAGTTAAAATTATAATACATTCTCCCATTTTGCGCCACATTTTTAAACAAATAATATTGCCTATCGTGCTTTCTTGCTTTTATTGTAATAATCGTTACACTAAATTCAGCGCTGCGCAGCTTTTTCGCGCTTAATAGAGTGCGATATCGTATAAGTAAAACTCACAGGCAAGCATTTCACAATTTCTTAACTGCTTAGTCGAACTTTAGTCAAATCCTTTTGCTATAATGATATCGAAGCAAGGAGGAAATCGTAAAGCACGCAAGATTTCTTCCGAACTCCCCCTAAACATATCTTTTCATCATACACCTCTCCTTAACTACACCGTACAGCTACGACATGGTACGGTGTAGTTTTTTATTGACTGTTTATATTCGTAGCACGTAATGCCATCGGCAAAAGCAATAAAATAGGCAATGAAGCTATTACCGAATAATAATATCTAAACTCCGCAAATACCGGCGTAGCCAACATCAGTGAAATAAAAACTCCCAAAAGCAGACTATAACACAAAGAGCTTTGCCATGCTCTTTTAGCTAACGAATAGCAAAACAACGCCAAATGAGCGAGAACAATCCTCCCCCAATAGACATAAAAAACAGAGCCTACTTTCGTAAGCTCTGCTCATTTCACGCAGCGTACCACCGCGCCTCACTCAACGCATATTCTCAATAAAGTCCTCGAAGGTGTTAATCAGCACCGGATGACCAGTAACCACCAAATCGCGCAGGAAGCTACCGTAGGATTCATAGGTTTCATCCTTCAGCACCAGCTTTAAGCCTTCCTTCTCGTATTCGTCGATCATCTTCAAAATGAAGCGATTCACCGTTCCGTCCGCAGTCACGTTCAACGGAATATAGCGCTCCTCCGCCTCGTACTTCTCGACAACTACCTTCCAACCACCAGGTACGGGTGGCAGACGCGTTGCCTTGATAAAATAATTATCGGGCGAAAAACCGACGTAAGCATCCATCTTATTATAGAGCTTAGCCTTCTTCAGCGGAAAACCGTTCTTATTACCCCATTTAACGATTTCTTCGCTAACCTCATTGTTATGTATTACACTCGGAAATGTTGCTTCTGCTAATATTTCTGACATGGTGCTACCTCCTTGGTATTTATAACAATATTTTACTCTAAATTGCAAAGCATTTCAATAAGTATCCCAAGCAGACGGAAGATTTTTTACTCGCATCCTAAAACAGTCCTGCACGCAGCACGCTCGCGCAGGACTGTTTTTTTATTTATTAAGCAGGATTAGATTTGTCCCAAGGATTTCAGGATAGCTTGAGCGATGATCGCGCTGGCGATATAGGTGCCGACAAATACGACGATTGCCAACACGCAAATGCGCCAACCAGATTTAGCAAAGGCATCCAGATCCTTACCGATAGCCACACCGGCATAAGCCAAAATAGGCGTGCACAGTGCCACGAAGCCAACGCTCTTGACATAGGTATTGATAATATCGCTACCAGGGAAGCCGGGAATGGTCAAAATGCAGCCGATCGTTACTACGTAAGCGGCAGCGGGAATCCCGCCCGGCAAGTATTTGGAAGCCATCATGCCGACCAAGGCGATAACCGCTAGAATCAGCAGACCAGGAATGGATTGTATAATATTAGCCTTCGTTCCCAAAACGTTGGAAAACAGGCTCATAAAGGAAACGATTGCCAAAACGATTAAGGTGTCCTTCAATTTCATTATGCCTTCGCCCCCTTCTCATCCTCAGGCAGTACGCCGTATTTCAGCTTATGGAATTTCTTATAAAGCCACTCGGTAAGCGGCAAGCCCAGCCATACGGACATATACAAACCGTCCAAGCCGGAAAGCATATTGGAGGCCGCGCCGAAGGCTGCCAGCTGATCCGCCATATTGGGATACATAGCCGCCAAGGAGCCGACCGCCGCGGTCATCATGCTGGCGGAGCCGACACCGGCAGCCATCGCCAACGCATAGGGATGAATCGGCAGCAAGGAGGCGGCAACGCTCGCCATAATGCCGAAGAAGATCGTGCCGAAAACCGTACCGGCGATATAAACGCCCATAACGCCACGTCCCTCGCTGGAATCCAAGCCGAACTTCTCGCCGATCAGCGCTACGTTAGGCTCGCGAGCGATGGAATGCGCCGCGCCTATGGTTTCTCGCTTCAAGCCAAGATATACGGCAACGGGCACGCCCAAAAGCACTGTGCCCAGATTGCCGAACTCCTGCAAAATCAGAGCAGGGGACGCGGCCAAAATCTTCGGCAGCGTCGGGCCAACAAGAGTGCCGTAACGCGCCATAAGCAGCATCAGCGTCACGCCGATCAAACTGGAGGCATCCTCCATTTCCTTTTTACCGGAAAGGTTAAGGAATTTGGGCGTGGTCAAAATGCCCAAAAGCAGAGCAAAGAGCATCGGCAAAAGAACGATACGGCCGATACCGATAGTAATGGTGTGCGTACCGATCAGCTCTGCCACGATGATCAGTGCGAGAATAATGGCATGTAATTTAATATTCTTCATTACAGACCCCTCCTTGAAATATTTTTATAATACGCAAGCGACTAATGCCGCTCGCATAAAATAAACGATGTAAGCAAAGGCTTAGCTAAAATAGGCCTCCATCTTGCTGATGTACTCCTCCTTGGTCAGAATCGGCTTGAAGTCCGCCAATATGTCCTTAGCCTCCTGCGCGTCATCCGCCAGCAAATCGATCAGCATCATAGCGAAGGCCTTCGCCGGCAACAGCACCGCGGCGGTGAAATCGACTACGTGGAAGGCTCCTGTGTGTAGCAGCCCGTCCGTGCCACCGATGAAGGGATGAATAACGGGCATTAGGTGGGACACGTCGCCCATATCGGTGGAAGCGCTAAAATGCCCCGCGTCCTTGATATCGACATTGGGATCAGCCAAGCGCGAATTAGCCACCATCAGCTCGTTCATGCGCTTATTACAGCTCAACGGCAACATACCAGGCAGGGTGATGACCTCGGTACGCGCGCCGATAGCATCGCCGCCTGCCTTGAGCGCCGCGTCGACACGGGTATGCGTGCTGTCGATAGCGCGCATCGTTTTCGCACGCACATACAGCTCCATGCGCACGTCCGCGGGCACGCTGTTCACGAAATCGCCGCCCTTAGTGATAATGGGATGCACGCGCACCACGTCGTCCTCGCGAAAGGTCTCGCGCAGCGCGTTAATGCCCATCAGTCCGAGCATCGCGGCATTCAGCGCATTAATCCCCTCATGCGGAGCGTCGGCTGCATGCGCGGTCTTGCCGATATAACGCACGGTCTTGCCCACGAAGCCATTACTGGTGTCGCCAACAGAAACGGTCGGACGCGGCATATTCTTATCGGCGTGCATCTGCATAGCCATATCGATGTCGTCAAACTCGCCCTCGTAGATTAGCTGTCCCTTGCCGCTCAAAAAATGTAGCTTGCCCGACTGCACCAACTTCTTGCGATACTCGATCTCGATATATTCCTCCGCAGGAACGCCGAAAAACACCACATCGCCGCAAAGCTCGCTCAGCACACCCGAACGCATAATGCCGCAGGCAGCGCCCAGCATGGTGGCGATTTGCAGATTATGACCGCAGGCATGTGCCGCGCCGGTCTGCGGATCCGCCTTGTCGCTCTCAGGACAGCCAACCGCGTCCAGCTCGCCCAAAACAGCCGCCGTCGGTCCCGGCTTGCCGCCATGGGCGCGCGCCTTCACACCGTTGATCGCCAAGCCCGTTTGCGGCTCCAAGCCCAACCCACGCAGGAAGGTCGTTACCTTCGCCGCCGTCCTGACCTCCTTAAAGCCAAGCTCCGGTTCATCAGCGATGCTCTCCGCCACCGCTCTAATTTCTGCTGCCGAAGCATCGATAGCCTCGCACACTTTTTGTTTCAATAGCTCCTTATTCATATTTCAAAGCCTCCGTTATGTATATTGCCATGAGCAAAAACGAGAAAATTATAAGTACATTTGTCTTCATTATAACATAAGGAAAATAATTGTCAAACTATTATTTCAGCTACGCGTCACTTTTTTGAAAAAAGGGCAGAAGTTTTTGTTTACCTATGCTTATTACTATGTTATCATATAAGGATAGCATACACATGTTATGACTAAAAAATAAAGAAAGGAGTCTTGATATGTTTGCTCAGATAAAAAAAGATATAGATTCTATCATGCTGCGCGATCCCGCCGCAAAAACAAGGCTGGAGGCGGCTCTGTGTTATCCGGGTCTACATGCAATCTGGCTCCATCGCATAGCTCATCATTTTTATTTAAAGGGCTGGATCGTATTCCCCCGTCTTATCAACACCTTCTCGCGTTTTCTCACCGGCATCGACATTCACCCCGGTGCCAAGCTCGGTCCCGGTCTTTTTATCGACCACGGCATGGGCGTGGTTATCGGCGAGACTGCCGAGCTGGGCAGCAACGTCACTCTCTATCAGGGCGTAACGCTCGGCGGTACTGGCAAGGAGAAGGGCAAGCGTCACCCGACTTTGGGCGATAACGTCGTCGTATCGAGCGGTGCCAAGGTACTCGGCTCCTTCAAGGTCGGCGACAACTCCAAAATCGGCAGTGGCAGCGTGGTGCTCAAGGAGGTGCCGCCCAACAGCGTCGTAGTCGGCGTTCCCGGTCGTATCGTCACCCGTGACGGCGTGCGCGTCGCCTCGGGCGATGCCGAGAGCATGATCGACCTGAACCACGACAAGCTGCCTGATCCGGTAGCGGATTACGAGGAGCTGCTGGCGAAGCACATGGAGGAGATCAACGGTCGCCTCAAGGAATTGGAAAATCTTATTTATGCTGCTCAACGCAAGCATCAGGAGCAGCAGGAAAAGCATTGATGCGTGTTCTAGGTAAAGAGGTAAGATTATGAGCAGAACAATGACCACTGTCGAAGCTATTCAGGAATCCCGTCGCTGTTTAAACTGCACCAGACCGATGTGTCGCACAGGCTGTCCTATCGAAAACAATATTCCTGCCTTTATCCGCGCGCTGAGCGAGGGTAATATCGGCATGGCCTATGAGATTATTTCGGAGCGCAGCAATCTGCCGGCGATCTGTGGGCGCGTTTGTCCGCATGAGCGCCAATGCGAAGCACATTGCATTCTGACGAAGAAGAAATGCGGCATCCAAATCGGCAGCTTAGAAATGTTCATCGCCGACTTCGCCCATAAGAACGATCTCAAGCCCACCGAGCCCTCCAGCAGGCTGCGCGGCAAGGTCGCCGTCATAGGCAGCGGGCCTGCTGGTTTGACCGTGGCAGGCGACTTGGCGAAGATGGACTTCGACGTGACCATCTTCGAGGCGCAGAACGAGCCCGGCGGCGTGCTGCTTTTCGGTATTCCCGAGTTCCGCCTGCAAAAGGACGTGGTGCGCCGCGAGATCACGGAGCTGCGCCATATCGGCGTGGAAATCAAAACGCAGCAGCTGGCAGGTGTGGACTTCACCGTCGACGATCTCTTCGCTCAGGGCTACGACGCTATCTTCATGGGTACGGGTACCTCCCTCCCCCGCACGCTTGACATCCCCGGCAAGGAGCTCAGCGGCATTCTGACCGCCACCTATTTTTTGCGCATGGTCGTCTTGGCGAACGAGGGCAAGCTCGACTCCAGCGAAACACTGCTGCACACGGGCGACAACGTCATCATCGTCGGTGCGGGCAACGTGGGCATGGATGCCGCCAGAACGGCTATCCGCCGCGGCGCGAAGAACGTTACCGTGGTCTACCACAAAACCGAAGCCGAGGTCAGCGCCTTCCCGTCAGAATACCAAGCGGCGGTTGACGAGGGCGTACAATTTAAATTTTTGGCACAGCCCCTCGCCTATTTCAACAAAAAGCAGATGCGCGCGGTCAACAACGTGCGTCGCGCCGCGCTACCAAACGATGAAACGGAAATCGGCGGTCTGCTAATTCAAAATATCACCCAAACCCCCAAGGGCGAGTTCGTCGCCGAGGGTGGGCAGGAGGTTCTGCCCTGCGATTGCGTTATTTTGGCAGTGGGGCAAAAGCCAGCGGCACGCATCGTTTCCACGACCAAGGGCATTCAGGTGGACGAGCGCGGTTTCGTCATCACCCGTGAGCGTCCCTACGGCATGACGACGCGCGCGGGCGTATTCAGCAGCGGTGACGTGGTGCACGGGCCTGCGACGGTCGTCCTCGCCATGAAGGAATCGAAGAAGGTCGCGGCGGGCATCGCGCAATACATCGATGCCAAGAAGCTGCTCGAGGATTGTAATATTTAAATAAATAACAAAGCCGGTGGTTCACATACCACCGGCTTTTTGCTACCCTAAAAACAACTATTATCCTTTATACACATGCTACTGCCACCGCTCACGCGCCTCGTGCAGCAGCTCGCACAGCTCCTGCCAACGCTCGCTCAGCTGCTGCGCCGCCGCGTCCGCCTTAGCCTGCTCCCAGCCACGCAAAAGAGCCACCTCGTAGCGCAGCTCCTCGCTCCTGCCCTGTTGCGCCAATAGCTCCTGCAAATAGCGCCCGTTCACATAATCATCATGCAAAAGTCCGAGCAGATCCTGCATAATGCGCAAACGCCGCAGCAGCAGGGGATCGGCCTCCACCTCAGGCACAGCCTGCAAGGCGTAGCGAAAGCGTTTCAGCTTAATGCGCACCTTGTGTAGCTGCTCCATATCCTGCAAATCATCATATCTCTGGGGCAAAGCCAAAAGCTTCCCACTCCACACGCTCAAGCGCGCGGTGAAGAACTCCCGCATCCCGATACTCCGCTTCACGCTCCCCTGCTCCAACACGAACAGCAACAAGCGCGCCAGCTCCATGGTCAACGCGTTCAAGCGCAAATCACGCAAGCTCCTGCTCTGCTCCTCGGCACGCAGCGTTTCCAAAAGCATATGCAAATGCGGCACAGCGTTCTCCTGCTCGCTCACTCCCTCGGCAGAACGCAGGCGTGAGCAAATCAAAAGCAGCACGTCGTATTCGCGCACCGCCGCCAAAAGCTGCGCTCGCTCCTTTAGCGTGCGCAGCCAATAACGCGTCCGCTCCCTATCCGTAAGCGGCCTCATCAATGCCAAGAAGGAGCGCAAACGCCGTAGCTTAACTCGCAGCTGTCGCCAAAGCCCGCGTTGCACGCCCTGCGTCGCCAAAAGCTGCTCCCACAAATGACTAAGCGCGTAAATATGCCAGGGCAAATGACACAGTAGAGCCGAGGCAGCGTTCTCCCCATCATATTCCGCCAGCTCGTCCAAGCAATAGCGTCCGCGCAAAAGCTCGACGCGCCTTGCTAATGACGGCTCCTCCAGCACGAAGCTCAGCTTGCCGCTCAAAAGCCCCTGCAAAAGCTCCTGCACCCTGCTCATGGCAGTACGCTCACTGGCGACGAAATACAGCGTGATATCCGCCACGTTGATCAGCTTATCCGCGACCAGCAGCACACCCCAAGCGCACTCCACCCGATAGGCATCGCTATCCGACGGCTTAAACGCGGTCACGCGGCATTTATACATATCGTTTTCGCGAAAATATTTCTCCTTCAGCTTAGCCTTCGTCCGACAGGTCGGCAAAAGCCTTTTGACCACTCCCAAAAGCTGCGCCTGATGCTTTGCGTTCACCGCATGCAGGCACAGCCTTTGCCATGCTCTGCTCATGCCTTGATCTCGGTCGGCATGGGCTCGCCGCGCAGTCCTGCCAAAATATTCTCCACCGTCAAAAGCGCCATAGCGTCACGCGTTTCCGAGGTCGCGCTCGCCATATGCGGCGTTACGGTAACGTTCGGCAGGCTCAGAAGACGATGCTCGCCCGGCAAAGGCTCCGGATCCGTAACGTCCATAGCGGCATACGCCAAATGCCCGCTTGCCAAAGCGTCGCAAAGCGCCTCGGTATCCACTACGCCGCCCCTGCTGATATTGATCAGGCGCGCGCCCTGCTTCATCTGCGCCAAGGTCTCCTTATTAATTAGCTTCTTGGTCGAAGGGTTCAGCGTCACCGCCAAAAGCACGAAATCCGCCTGCGCCAACAGTTCCTCCTGCGAAGCATAGCTTACGCCCAACGCCGCGTCATCCGCACGCTGATGCCGATTATGATAAATAACGCGCATTTTGCTAGCCTGCGCACGCTTAGCGATCGCGCTACCGATATCACCCAAGCCGATAACGCCCAGAGTTTTATCAGCCAAATCGCTCGTCACGCCGAAGGGCATACGCTGCCCCCACAAGCCCTTTTGCACATGCTCGTGCGCACGCACGATATGCCTTGCGCTGTCGATAATCAAACCATATGCCAAATCCGCTACAGCATCCACCAAAACGCCCGGCGTATTGCTAACCCTCACACCGCGCTCACGGCATGCCTCGATATCAATATTATCATAGCCGACGGAGGCCTGCGACACGATTTTTAATTTAGGCGCTTTCGCCAAAAGCTTCGCGTCGATCCTCATATTACCAGTAGAAAAAAGCGCCTCCGCCTCCGCCAACGCGTCCTCGAATTGCTCCTTTGGCATCCGACCGCCCTTCTGCCAGCCCGTCAGGCTCACCGCAGCGTTCAACCTCTCATAAGCGCAATCACGGATCTTTCCCGTCGCCAAAACCTTATATGCTTGCAAATTCTGCATCATCCTCACCCCTATTACTTAAAATACGACCTGCTTAATCAAAAATATCGCCAAGGTAATGCCTGCCGCCAGCTTGCCGATCATCGCCAAAAAGCGCACCTTCGCGGCACGCCACGCAAGCTCCACGGCGTGCTCCTGCGCCCCGCCACGCAAAAGCTCGTAAACAAACGCCGTCGCCGCCGCGCCGACCACACCGCCGATAATCGAGCCGAACACCGGCAGAACGAGCGTGCCCCAGGCCGTGCCCATGAAACCACCGATACCTATCAAAAGCGCCGCAAACCACGAAACATCCTTGCGCTTAATGCCGAAGAAGGACACCGTGAACTCCCAAAGCTCGCCCAACAGATAGACGAGCAGCACCACCATAACAAAATATTTACTATAATAAGCCTCGCTATTCAAAAAAGCGAAGCCCAAGGACGTAACCAACAAAAGACTGTTGCCAGGCATATCGAAAATCGTCAAAAACGGACACACCAGCGCCATAAAGATAGCCAATAATTTTTCAGCAAGAAAATCCATAAAATTCCTCCCCCGTGCGTATAGCCCTATTATACCACATTTACTCCTTCGACATCATAAGGCTGCACTACATAAAATCAAAATAACTGTAGAATCATTGTGTATTGCCAACGAAAATGCTACAATAGATGAAAAATATCTCTAATTTCAAGGAGCGAACAATGAACGATCTACTTACATTTCTACAGCCATGGTACCCAGCTATCGGTACCTTTCTCTTTTTTACAACCATCCGCTACATCTACAAGCATTTTTTGCTGCGTCTGCTCAAGCATATCACGAACGTCATCTCCATTAAAAACGGCGAGGAGCTAATCGCCGCCTTCGAGCATCCGATTAACGTCCTGCTCTTTTTCTTCGCCTTCTATGCCGCCATCAATCTTTCGCCGCTAACGGGGCAAAGCTTTTACAGCTTTTTGGATCACCTAATGCGTAGCGCCATCGTGCTTTGCTTCTTTTGGGGCTGCTATAACGTGAGCGACACCACCCACGGCATCATGCTGGAGCTGCTCGACCGCGCCGGAATCCGTTCAGAGGCCTCGCTTTCCAATATCTTCTCCACCATTCTGCGTCTGATCATCGTGGTGCTGTGCTTCGCCACCATCGCCCGCGAATGGAATTACGACATCAGCGGCTTCATCGCCTCGCTCAGTATCGGCTCCGTCGCCGTCGCCTTCGCCGCTAAAGACGCTTTGGCGAACGTTTTCGGCAGCCTGATCATCATCCTCGACAAGCCCTTCAAAATCGGCGATTGGATTCTCGCCAACGGCATCGAGGGCGTAGTCGAAAGCGTTTCCTTCCGCAGCACCTGCGTGCGCACCTTCCCGCAAGAGCTGGTCTATATTCCCAACTCGCTTTTAAGTAATACGCCCATCACGAACTTTACCCTGCGTGGCAAAAGGCGCATCGACTTCACGCTGGGTCTGACCTATTCCAGCACCGCGCAGCAGATCGAGAAGCTAATCGCACTGCTCAAGGCTTACCTGACGCATAATGAGCGCATCCACGGCGATGACGTGCGCGTCCACTTCGTCAAATATAACGACAGCAGTCTGGACATCCGCGTCACCTGCTACGCACGTACCGGCGACCAACGAGAATATCTGGATATTTTGCAGGAGGTCAACCTGAAGGTTATGGAGCTGCTGGAGCAGGCAGGCGTAAGCTGCGCCTTCCCCAGCCAAAGCATTTATTTTGAAACTCCCTTAACGCGGGAGGACGTTAGCGCTGAAAAACAAAACACTATTAACAAATAAGTCAAAGAAACGTTTAAAAAGCTCTCTTGCCTACAAAGAAATAAAAGACTATAATATATACAAGCAAAACCTAAATGCTTTGCTCTTACCAATCAAAGGAGGATTTCTATATGAAAAAGACAATAATGCTCGCGCTCATGCTGCTGATGCTCGCCGTCAGCGCCGTATGCAGCGCCGCCAACGGTAAAATTTTGGACGCGGAGGAGGCGATCGCCGCCAAATTCTCCCAAGCCACCAGCTACAAAGCCGTCAGCCCCTCGATGACCGCGGAGATGCAGACGGACTGGACCGAAACAGCCTTCAACAATCTGCACGCGCAGCTTGCCAAGGATTTCGGCACGCTTACCACGCACAAGCTGCGTGTACTAGAAAAATACGATGACGCAGACGTGCTTACCTATCAGGTAGCCTGCGAAAAAATTCCCAGAGCGGAATTTATCTACGTTTTCACGCTGAACGGCGAAAAACCCCTGCTTAAAGAATTTCGTATTTTATTACCGAAACCCCAGGAAGAAGCTCCCAAAAGCGAGCAAAAATAACGCTCAATAAAACAGGCTCTGTCTCAAATGAGGCAGAGCCGTTTTTTACGTCAATATACACCTTAGCTATGTAGGCTTGCAGCTACTCAAAGCTTCGCCACTACCTGTTGCAGGCGTTCCTGCCAATCTGAGCAGTAATCGCTACCGCCCTGCGCGCAGTCCGGCTTGCCGCCGCCACGACCGCCGAAGGCGGAGTTCAGTTCCTGCATAACCCTGCGACAATCCACCTGCGTACCAACGCCTGCCACAACCGCATAGCTGATGCGCTCCGGCTGAGCAGCGACGATGATGCCCAAAACGTTCTCCTGCGCGGTCAGCTTAGGAATAAAGCTGCGCACATCCTTCGCGTCAAAGCCGTCCAGCGGCCAAGCGACCACGCGCACACCCTCCTGCATCGTCGGCGCGTTCGCCAAAAGCTCGTCCAGTTGCTTCTCGTTGAGTGCCAAAAGCTTGCTCTTGACGGCATCCAGCTGTGCCAAAAGGTCGCTCTTCAGCTTCGCCACATGCTCAGGCACCAGATCTGGCTTTGTCGACAGGCCTGCCGCAGTTTGCAACAGCACCGCGTTCTTTTTATCCGCATCAAGCAAGGCGCGACGACCGCAGAGAAACTCCACGCGACAACCACCCTTATGCTTCTCATGACGAATCACCTTCACGCTGCCCAGCATACCGGTAAACGGTGGATGCGTACCGCAGCAGGTGCAAATATCCGCGCCCTCCACGCTGACGATACGCAAAAGTCCCGTCAGCTTACTGTTGAACTTACGCATCTTATCCTTGAGCTTAATCGCCTCGGACGCGTCCATATAATCTATCAGCACTGGGCGATTCTCCCAAATAATCTCGTTCGTATACAGCTCGGCGCGCAGCAGCTCCTCCTCGCTCAGCTCCTTGTCCAAATCAATGAACACGCTATCCTCGTTCATATGAAAGCCGATATTATTCGCTTCAAAGAGCTTCCAGCAAGCATAGGAAAGCAAATGCTCGCCCAAATGCTGCTGCATTCTGTCCAAACGCACCGACCAATCCAAAACCGCCTGCACTGGCGCGCCCACGGGCAGAGCTTCGGCACATTCATGATAAATATGCCCGTCCTTTTCCGCTACATGGCTCACGGCGACACCATTGATTCTGCCTCTGTCGCTCAGCTGACCGCCACCCTCTGGGAAGAACACCGTTTGATCCAATTCTAGCAAAAATTTACCGTCCTTCTCAGTGCAGGAGGTCACGATCGCCTCGCACTCCTTGAGTAAAGAATTGTTTTCAAAAAGCTTAACCGTCATCACCTATTCCCCCTCTAATAATCAACGAAAACATAACTCAAGAACTCTTACCCTAATTATAATTTATTTTACGGCAAAAGTCATTAGGGTTGAAAAATAAAACCATATATACTTTTTCACTTCTCGAAACATCCCAGCTAACATATATTCCCAAAAATTCTTTATTTATTCTTATTCAGTAAAGCAAAAACGACCTAGACTAGCACCTTTTACTGATAGTCTAGGTCGCTTTTAACTATCCTTACCATATTTTCTCAAATAAAGTCAATAAATTGCTCTGCTTGCTCATGCAATTTCTGCTTAACTTCCTTTGATAAAGTAAGCTCGTCGCTTGTCCAAGCCTCGCTATTGATCGACACACTAGTCTGTAGCTCCATAACCTGCATTCCCAACACTTCCAATAGCTCCTTAAGCTTGCCACGACTGCCTGCTGCAGCGCTTTTCCCTGCGACATCGCTAATCGTAACCTTAGCTGCTTCAATCGCTGATTCCAATAAGCCTTCATCCCTCACACCCATGCTCCCG
>CAYZOZ010000029.1:0-19305 GCA_964480295.1 uncultured Phascolarctobacterium sp. | reverse complement strand
AAGGTTCTTGCTATGCTTTCAAACTTTTAAGGTGGTGCGTTATTATAAATAAGCTGAATTTAACCCTGCGTTACGTCCTCGTGGCCTTCGCGATCACGTCCTATGTTTCAATCGCCGTCGGTAACGTCTTTCTCGGCCTTGCTACGGCAGTCTTTCTTGCCTACGTCCTGCGCCGACGTGACGTGTTCGGTAACCTGCGTTCCTTCAAGGGCTATTTCGTCGTGATCGGTATTTTCCTCGCGACCATGCTGCTGTCCGCTTTGGGCAGCGGTCATCTTGCCAAGGGCATGAAGACCTTCGCCGAGGTCATGCTTTGGCGCATGATGCCATTCGTGATTATCTTGACCGCGCTGAGTGACGAGGAGAGGGCGGCGAAAAGAATCCTGTGCTGCTCGCTGCTCGGCATTTTCATCGGCTCGGTGTGCGTAATTTATCAGGGCTTGAGCGGCGATCTGCGCGCCTCGGCCTTCTTCGGTCATCCCATGACCTTTGCCGGTTGGATGTGCGTTTATCTGCCGGTGCTGGCGATCATGCTTTTTGACGCGAAGGTCGTGGGCAAATGGCGTTGGCTCGCGGGAGTGCTTTTCCTCGTGGTGACCGCCGCTCTGCTCTTTAACGCGACGCGTGGCGCTTGGCTGGCGATGATCGTCGTGCTTTCCCTGCTCATGCTGATTTATTCCCTGCGTGATAAGAGAATCGCCGCTTTCTGCTTGCTTTTTGTCTTTTCCTTGGGTATGTGCTTTCATACGAATGATTATTTAATCAAGCGCTTGAACTCCGCGACTAATGTTGAGGCGAACCGTCAGCGCGTGCTGATTTGGACCGGCGCTTTGAATATGTTCAAGGATCATAAGCTGCTGGGCGTGGGCTTAGGTCAGTATAAGGATAATTATCAGAAGAAATACATTCTGCCGCAGGCCACCGAGCCTAAGCTGGGGCACGCGCACAGCAATCTTTTGCAGATGCTGGCGGAGAACGGCTTGATCGGCTTTTTGGGCTTCATCCTGCTGGCAGGCTACATCGTTTGCCGCAATTTCCTCGATTGGTGGCGCACGAGGAGCCCCTACGCGCTTATGGCGGTGTCGGCAACCGTGGGGCTTTTTCTACAGGGACTGACGGAGTATAATTTCGGCAATTCCGCGGTGATGAAGGCGTATTGGCTGGTGCTGGCTTGCGTTCTCGTCCTGCGTGCGCACGAGGACGATGCGAAATAAGGCTTTTGAGGGAGGTCGCTTGGGCGGCCTTCCTTTTATTTTGCCTAAATCCATGTGTAAAAGGAATTTTTATTTTCTCTGCGGATAATTTATGCTATAATGAAGGTACGGATATTATTATAAGGGAGAGGATGAGTTATGTTCGCATCGATTATCGGCGAAATCAGTAATTTCATGTACGGCTATCTTCTGATAGTCATGCTGGTGCTTGTAGGCCTGTACTACACCGTGCGCACCAGATTGGTACAGCTGCGTATGTTCGGAGAGACGATCCGCGTTATTTTGGAAAAGCCCGTGGGCAAGGACGCGGTTTCCTCCTTCGAGGCGCTGATGGTTTCCACTGCCTCGCGCGTAGGCACGGGTAATATCATCGGTATTTCCACCGCCATTTGCTTGGGCGGCTATGGCGCGATGTTTTGGATGTGGGTGATCGCCATCGTCGGCGGCGCGTCCGCGTTCATCGAAAGCACGTTGGCACAGATTTATAAGAAGCGGGGCGAGCACAGCAGCTATGGTGGTCCTGCTTACTACATCGAGGCTGCTTTGGGCAGCAGAGCCTTGGCGGTACTGTTCGGTATTGCGCTGATCGCGACCTACGGCGTGGGCTTCAACATGCTGTGCGCGTACAATTTGCAGTCTACCTTCATGGCGTACAGCTTCTATGATCCCGGCATTACTCCGTGGATCATCGGCGCTATTTTGGCGGTTTTGGTGGGCTATTGCCTGTTCGGCGGCGGTAAGCGCGTGATCAAGGCGACCTCCACCCTAGTGCCTATCATGGGCGTGATCTATATTTCGGTAGCCTTTGTGTTGACGCTTATGAATATCGGGATGCTACCAGAGGTTTTGGGAAGAATCTTTACGCAGGCCTTCGATTTTCAGGCGATTTTCTCTGGCTTCGCAGGCTCCTGCGTGATGTACGGTATCAAACGCGGTCTGTATTCCAACGAGGCGGGAGTTGGCTCCGCCCCGAACGCCGCGGCGGCAGCGGACGTTTCGCACCCGGTGAAGCAGGGCTTGGTGCAGATGCTGTCCGTGTTCATCGACACGCTGCTCATTTGCACGGCGACCGCCTTCATGTGCATGACCTCTGGTGTGGAGGCGACCAAGGAGCTGGCGGGCGCGCCCTATGTGCAGGCTGCCCTGGCGGCATCCATGGGCGAGGCGGCGAAGATCTTCATCACCGTTTCCATGGTGCTTTTCGCTTTCACGACCTTGCTTGGTAATCTGTATTATGTCGATAACTGCTTCGCCTATATTTTGAAGGCGATTCCTGGCAAGACCTTCACTACCTTCTATCGCTTGGTCGCCTGCTGGGTAATCTTCATCGGCGCAGGCTCCAGCATGGGCTTGATGTGGGATTTGGCGGACGTGCTCATGGGCTGCATGACGATCATCAATCTGCCGGTTATTTGCATTCTCGGCGGTCCCGCGTTGAGGGCGATGGATGATTACGTGTCCCAGCGTGCCGCGGGTAAGAACCCAGTGTTCAAGGCAAGCTCCATCGGCATTACGCAAAAGCTAGATTATTGGCAGGATTAAGGTTTGAGGATTAAGGACGACTGAACGCTTTATTGGCGCTTCAGTCGTCTTTTTTATAAAAAATTTACAAAGCTTAGCAGTAAAAACGCCTTTCATGTAGAATATAAATGGAAGAAGGCTCGTAGCTTGGCTACAAAATAATCAAGGAATAGTATTTCACGAGGAGGGAATATTATGCAATACAATTATTATCCCGGCTGTACGCTTTCCACGAAGGCGAAGCGGCTGGATATAGCAGCTCGCAGGGCGGCGGAGGTGCTGGGCTTTCCCTTGGTCGAGCTGTCGGAGTGGCAATGCTGCGGCGCGGTCTATCCCATGGCGGAGGACGCGATCGCCGAGCGTCTGAGCGCGGTGCGGGCTTTGGCGGCGGCGAAGGCGAACGGCAGCGTGCTGGTGACGCTGTGCAGTGCCTGTCACCACGTGCTCAAGCGCGTGAATAACGATATGGCGCAAAATGAGGAGCTGCGGCGTAAGGTTAACAATTATCTCCAGCTGGACGAGCCCTATCAGGGAGAAACCAAGGTACTGCATTATTTGGAGGTGCTGCGCGACGTTATCGGCTGGGAGGAGCTTGTGCGTAAGGTTGTGCGACCTTTGCGTGGGCGAAAAATCGGCGCTTATTACGGTTGCTTGCTGCTTCGACCGGGACAGGTGATGTCCATGGATAACCCAGAGCGTCCAACTATCATGGAGGACTTCCTGCGGGCACTCGGAGCGGAGCCCGTGAGCTACGCGATGCGTAACGAATGCTGCGCTGGCTATTTAGCGATTACCGCGGACTCCCTGTGCGAGGAGCGCGTGGAAAAAGTCAAGAGCGATGCCGTAGGTTGCGGCGCGCGTGAGCTGATCACCGCGTGCCCGCTGTGCGAGTATAATTTGCAGGCTCATGCCAAGGAGATGGAGCTACCCGTATATTATTTTACGGAGCTTTTAGCGGAGGCACTGGGCGTTGGCGAAGGAGGTGGCGAGTAATGGAGCAGGATAAGCGTGAGCTAGTCGAGCAGCTGCTGCGGCTCGCTGGAA
Source organism: uncultured Phascolarctobacterium sp. (assembly GCA_964480295.1). GTDB lineage: Bacteria > Bacillota > Negativicutes > Acidaminococcales > Acidaminococcaceae > Phascolarctobacterium_A. The sequence goes on along the minus strand of CAYZOZ010000029.1, from coordinate 15,526 downwards.
CCGATGTCAGCCGTTGCGTGCAATGTGGTCGTTGCAGCGCCACCTGTCCCATGGGCAGGAGCATGGACATTTTGCCCAATCGCATGGTGTGGGAGCTGCAAAACGGACGCACGGAGGAGCTTTTGACGGCGGAGTCCCCGTGGCTGTGCCTGTCGTGCATGGCGTGCGAGCAGCGCTGCCCGCGCGGGGTGAGCCCAGCGGCGGTCATGGAGGCCGTGCGCCTGCTGAGAATCAGGCAGCAGGGCGCTAATCGCTTGCAGGCGGAGGCGCTGGAGCGTTATCCCGATGCTCTGCCACAGCAGGCACTGGTAGCCGCGTTCAGGAAGTATAACAAGTAGGGGGGAGCTACGTGCGCAGAATAGGTGTTTTCGTATGCTGGTGCGGCAGTAACATTGCTGGCACGGTGGATGTCGCGGCCGTTGTGGAGGCCGTGCGTCAGCTGCCGGATGTAGCTTTCGCGGCAGATTATAAATATATGTGCTCCGAGCAGGGGCAGGAGCTGATCAGGCAGGCGGTGCGCGAGCATCAGCTTGATAGGCTCGTTGTTTGCTCCTGCTCGCCGCGTATGCATGAGGCAACCTTCAGAAAATGCGCGGAGAGCGTGGGGATCAATCCCTATATGGTGGAGATCGCCAATATTCGCGAGCAATGCTCGTGGGTGCTGAAGGATAGAGCGGAGGCGACCGCTAAGGCGATCATGCTGGCGCGGGCGGCGGTGGCGAAGGTACGCTTTAACGCGCCCCTGCACGAGGGCAGCAGTAACGTGATCAAGCGCGCGCTGGTGATCGGCGGCGGTATCGCCGGAATTCAGACGGCGCTGGATATAGCCGAGGCGGGCTATAAGGTTGACATCGTGGAGAAGGAGCCGACGATCGGCGGACGTATGGCGCAGCTGGACAAGACCTTCCCCACGCTCGATTGCAGCGCCTGCATCCTCACGCCTAAAATGGTGGAGGCGGCGCAGCATGAAAATATTACGCTCTATACCTATAGCGAGGTGGAGCAGGTCAGTGGCTACGTGGGCAATTTCAGCGTCACGATTCGCAAGAAGGCGCGCAGCGTGAGGGCAGATATGTGCAGCGGCTGCGGCATTTGCACGGAGAAATGTCCCTCGCGAAAGAGCTTGAGCGAGTTCGACGCGGAGCTGAAAACGCGGGGGGCGATCTATATTCCCTTCGCGCAGGCGATTCCCAAGGTTCCCGTTATCGACCGCGAGGCGTGTTTGAAATTTAAAACGGGCAAGTGCGGTATTTGCTCGAAGCTTTGCCCCTGTGAGGCGATCGACTACGCGCAGGAGGACGAGCTGGTGACGGAGCGCTATGGCGCGATCGTGCTGGCGACGGGCTTCGAGCTGATTAATCTGCGTGACTTCGCCGATCTGGGCTGGGGCGTGAGCAAGGACGTAATCAGCTCCTTGCAGCTCGAAAGGCTGACGAACGCGGCGGGACCGACCGAGGGGCATTTGCTGTGTCCTTCGACGGGAAGGGAGCCGCGCAGCGTCGTGATCGTGTCCTGCGTGGGCTCGCGCGATACCTCGGCGCGGGGCAAGAGCTATTGCAGCAAGATTTGCTGTATGTATAACGCGAAGCACGCGATGTATATTCGCGAAAAATATCCTGAGGTGGACGTGACGGTGTTCTATATCGACGTGCGCACGCCGGGCAAGGGCTTTGACGAGTTCCAGCGGCGCGCGGTCGAGGAATATGGCGTGCATTACGTGCGCGGTCAGGTGGGTAAGGTGCTTGCAGATACCGAGGGTAGGTTGACCGTGCTGGCGAGTGATTTGAACAGTGGCAGGCAGCTGGAGCTGCATCCCGATTTAGTGGTGCTGGCGGCGGCGGTGAAGCCCTCCCCCAAGGCGCGGGAGCTGGCGACCATGCTGACGGCGAGCATCGATAATGACGATTTCTACGTGGAGGCGCACCCCAAGCTGCGTCCGGTGGAAAGCCCGACGGCGGGCATCTTCCTGTCGGGCATGTGCCAAGGACCGAAGGATATTCCCGAAACCGTGGCGCAGGCTGGCGCGGCGGCGGCGAAGGCGATCGGTCTTTTGGCGAAGGAGCATTTGGCGACAAATCCTTGCATCGCTTATTGTCAGGAGAATATTTGCAGTGGCTGTCGTACCTGCGCGCAGGTTTGTCCCTATGGCGCGATCAGCTACGGCGAGAAGCAGGTCGTTACGCTGAACGGTACGCGGGAGCTACGCACGGTGGCGAGCGTTAACAGCGCGCTGTGTCAGGGCTGTGGAGCTTGTACTGTTGCGTGCCCAAGCCTGGCGATGGATTTGCAGGGCTTTACTAATCAGCAGCTTTTGGCGGAGGTGGACGCGTTATGTCAATGAAGAACGTCTATGAGCCGAGAATAGTGGCCTTTTGCTGTAATTGGTGCAGCTATGCGGGCGCGGACGGCGCTGGAACGGCTCGAAAAAATTATCCGGCGAACGTCAAGATCATCAAGGTGCCCTGCTCCTGTCGCGTCAATCCCCTGTTTATCCTGCGTGCCTTCGCGCGTGGTGCTGACGGCGTGATTCTGTGCGGCTGCCATCCCGGAGATTGTCATTATACGACGGGTAATTTTTATACGAGAAGACGCATGACCTTGCTTTTGGGTATGCTTAGCTATTTGGGAGTGGCGGGCGATCGCTTCCGCGTGGCTTGGGTGAGCGCCGCGGAGGGCGTGCGCTTCGCTCAAGTGATGAATGATTTCGCGGAGCATATCGCCGCCTTGGGAGAGAATGTAAAGTTGAGGGATCTGCGATGCGTGAAATAGGAGAAAGGCTCAGGCAAAAAGCACGTCAGCTTTTGCGTGACGGCGTTGTCGGACGCGTTTGGGCATGGCGCGGCGGCGATTTCTTTTACGATAACGCGCCGGCATCGGCGGACAGCGTCGAGGAATGTGACGAGCTTGTTTATAACGAATTTTGCCCCGCCAATTTAAGTAAGTACCTTATGCAAAGCTCGCGGCAGGGCGTGCGGGCGGCGGTTTTTCTCAAGCCCTGCGATACCTATGGCGTGAATCAGCTTTTGCAGGATCATCGCGTTAAGCGCGAGCTGGTTTATGCCGTGGGAACGCCCTGCTCGGGAATGCTAGATATCAAAAAGCTCAGGGCGGCGGCGCGGGAACCAGTTCTGCAATGCGAGGTCAAGGGGGATGAGGTGCTTTTGCGTACCGTGAGCGGCGAGCAAAGCCTGCCGAAGCAGGAGCTGCTTTTGGATAAATGCCTGACCTGTAAGGGCAACGCGTATAAAATCGTCGACGAGGAGCTGTGCGAGCCTCTGCCGACACCGAGCTTTAGCGGTGATCGCTTCGCCGCCGTGAAGGCGTTGGAGCGACTGAGCGCGGAGGAACGCTTCCGCTTTTGGCAGCAGGAGCTGAGCAGGTGCATACGCTGTAACGCCTGTCGTGACGTGTGCCCGGCGTGTAGCTGCGAGCAATGCGTGTTCGATAATCCGCAGTCGCCGGTAGCAGGCAAGGCTGCCGCGGATACGGTGGAGGAGCAGCTTTTCCACATCATTCGCGCCTATCATGTGGCAGGTCGCTGCGTGGGCTGCGGTGAGTGTGCGCGCGTGTGTCCGCAGGGTATTAGGCTGGGACTTTTGAATATGAAATTTATGAAGGATATCAATAGCTTTTTCGGTGTCTATCAGGCAGGCGAGGACGCGGAAACGCCCGCGCCGCTGGTAAGCTATCGGCAGGACGACCCCGAGGCGGAGGCCGCGCTTGCGGAAATGACGAAGGGGGGCGGCGCTCATGTATAGTATCACGAGGGACGTGCTATCGAAGCTACTTGCCGCCTTGAGCGGGGAGGCAAGCCTGCTCGTGCCCGCCAGAACTCAGGGCGGACAGACCGATTTCGTCGCCTATGACGGGGATACGCAGGTCGATTTGCAGACTACGCTGACGGCGACCTCCGTGAAGAACGCCTTCTTCCCGCAGGTGGAGCAGCTTTTGCAGTTCCGCACGCAGGGTAAGCAGCTTGCTATGGAGCAGATTTTGCCCAGCGAAGCGCCTGTGATCATCTTTGGTTTGCGTGCCTGCGACGCGCGGAGTCTGCATATTTTGGATCGTGTTTTTTTGCAGGAGCCAGTGGATTCCTATTATGCCGCACGGCGTAAGCACACTCTGCTGATTGGCTTGGGCTGCGCCACGCCGCAGGAAACCTGCTTCTGTCACGCGTTCGGCATTGACGCGGGCGCGCCTGACACCGATGTGCGGACGTGGCTGACGGAGGACAAATTATATTGGGAGCCACTGACGGAGCAGGGAAGGGCGCTGACGGAGCGGCTGCGGGAGCTGCTTGTTCAGGAGGCAGACGAGGAGCCCGTGGAGGAGCAGCGTGAACGGACGCGGCAGCTGCTACGACTACTGCCATTGCATGACTTTAGAGTGGACGCGACTCTGCCGCAGAAGGAGCAGGCGGTGTTCAACAGCGAAATTTGGGAACGCCTGTCGTCTGCCTGTCTGTCCTGCTGTAGCTGTACCTATGTCTGCCCGACCTGTCATTGCTACGATATTCGTGATTATCAGGTTGATGAGCGGATTACGGAGCGCTTCCGCTGCTGGGACAGCTGCATGGCGCGCGATTTTACGAAGATGGCGCACGGCAATCCGCGTAAGACGCGTTTGGAGCGTTTTCGTCAGCGCTATATGCACAAGCTCGTTTATTTCCCAGGCAATAACGACGGCGTGGTCGCCTGCGTGGGCTGCGGACGCTGCTTGCGGAAGTGCCCCGTGCATTTGAATATAGTCAAGGTGGCGAAGGCATTGGAGGTGAGTGACGATGTGTAATTGTCGCGAAACGCTGATTCCCCATATCGGCGTGATCACGGACATCGTGACGGAAACGGCAGATGTCAAGACCTTCCGCGTGGAGGCGTTGCAGGGAGGCAAGCTTTTCGAGCATTTGCCCGGGCAGTGCGCGATTCTTTCCGTACCCGGCAGGGGCGAGGCGATTTTCTCCATCACCTCCTCGCCGACTAATAGCGAGTATATGGAGTTTAGCATTAAGCGCTGTGGTAGCATCACCGATTTTTTGCATTTCGATGTCGAGGTCGGGCAGCAGATCGCGGTGCGCGGTCCCTACGGTAATCATTTTCCAGTGGAGAATGAGCTTCTGCATAAGGATATCCTCTTTATCGCTGGCGGTATCGGTCTTGCGCCGTTGCGCAGCGTGCTGAATTATATGCTTGATAAGCGTGCGGATTATGGCTCGTTGGATTTGGTTTACGGCGCGCGGAGCAGGGAGGATTTCGTTCGTTATCAGGAGCTGACGGAGCTTTGGCCGGCGCAAAGTGATATGCGCGTGCATTTGACGATCGACCGTCCGCAGGAGGGCTGGAGCGGAAACGTGGGCTTCGTCCCCGATTATTTGAAGGCGCTGCGCTTTTCACCGGACAAGACGGTGCTTTTGTGTGGTCCGCCGATCATGATTAAGCTATGCTTGGCGGCGTTGGTGGAAATGGGCTTTCAAAAATCGCAGGTGTATACGACGCTGGAGCTGCGTATGAAATGCGGCGTGGGCAAATGCGGTCGCTGCAATATCGGCAGGAAATACGTTTGCAAGGATGGTCCTGTCTTTACTTGTGATGAGCTGGACGAGCTTCCAGATGAGTATTGAGATGAGGAGAAATAAATGGAAGAGATGGTAACTGTTTACCTTTTGGGTAAGAAATATTCTGTGCCTGCAACCCTGACCATTATGGATGCCATGGAATATGCGGGCTTTAAGCTGATTCGCGGCTGCGGCTGCCGTAGCGGCTTTTGTGGTGCCTGCGCGGTCATCTATCGCATCAAGGGTACCACCGAGCTCAAGGTCGTGCTTTCCTGCCAGACGCAGGTGGAGGAGGGTATGTGCGTGGGTAAGATCGACTCCTTCCCCTTGAATAAGCGTAGCTTTAATTTGGAGGAGCTTAAGCCGACGGATAATATCGTGGGGCAGCTTTATCCGGAGATCTTCAGCTGCATCGGCTGCAACGCTTGTACTAAGGGTTGCCCGCAGGGCTTGAAGGTTATGCAATATATCGCCTACGCGCAGCGCGGCGAATACGAAAAGGCCGCTCATGCCTCGTTCGATTGCGTGGGCTGCAATATTTGCGCCTCCCGCTGCCCGGCGCAGATCAGTCATAGCGCGGTCGGTCTGCTGTGTCGCCGTCTGACTGGCAAGTATTTGGCTCCTAAGTGCGAGCATTTGGCGGAGCGCGTGGCGGAGATCGAAAACGGCGCTTATGACGCTTTGCTGGATAAGCTACAGGCTACGCCGCTTGAGGAGCTCAAGTCCATGTATAATCAGCGTGAGATCGAGAAATAGGAGGCGGAATATGAGTGCTTTTACTGAGGATATGTTGAAATCAATGGCGAAGGTTGAGGCAACAAGAGCAGCTCGTTCGCACGCTTCGATCGAACGCTTTAGCGCGGAGGAGAAGGACGCGCTTTTGCAGGAATTTCACCCCGATTACAGCGCTAAGGGCTTCAAGGTGCTGGAGGTGGGCGTGAACAAGGGGCAGAAGGTTCCCGTGGAGCTGGCGCGCCTTTTGGAGGGGCGTAGTCGGCTTGAGGGGCAGTCGCTGGACCTTGAACGCGTTGATTATGATGTCGACGTGCTGATTATTGGCGCGGGCGGTGCTGGCGCGAGCGCGGCGCTGGAGGCTGATAGAGCGGGCGCGCGCGTGCTGCTCGTAACGAAGCTGCGCATGGGTGATGCCAATACGATGATGGCGGAGGGCGGCATTCAAGCTGCCGATAAGGTGAACGATTCGCCGACGACACATTATCTGGACGCGTTGGGCGGTGGTCATTATAAGAATATTCCCGAGCTTTTGCGCGAGCTGGTGCTTAACGGTCCCTTGGCGATCGACTGGCTGAGCAGGTTGGGCGTTATGTTCGACAAGGAGGGCGATGGCACGATGGTCACCACCCATGGCGGTGGCACGAGTCGTAAGCGTATGCACGCCTGCGCCGATTACACGGGCGCGGAGATTATGCGCGTGCTGCGTGACGAGGTTGTCAATCGCGGTATCCCCGTGCTGGAGTTCTCCCCCGCGGTCGAGCTTTTGCTGGATGAGAGCGGTCACTGTGCCGGTGCGGTGCTCTTGGACTACGACAGCAATGAGTACAGAGTGGTGCGCGCTAAGAGCGTGATCATCGCTACGGGCGGAGCGGGACGCTTGCATTATCAGGGCTTCCCGACCTCTAATCATTACGGAGCTACGGCGGACGGATTGGTGCTGGCTTATCGTGCCGGCGCGCCGCTCATTTATGCCGACGCGATTCAGTATCATCCGACGGGCGTGGCCTTCCCAGCGCAGATTTACGGCGCGCTCGTTACGGAGAAGGTGCGCTCCTTGGGCGCGCAGCTGGTGAACTCCGAGGGCGAGATCTTTATGCATCCCTTGGAAACGCGTGATGTGGCGGCGGCCTCGATCATTCGCGAATGCACGCAGCGGGGCAAGGGCGTGCGCGCCTTGGACGGCGTGGCGCTGTGGCTGGATACGCCGCTGATCGAAATGCTGCACGGCGAGGGCACGATCGCGAAGCGCTTGCCCGGTATGCTGAGAATGTACGCGAAATTTGGCATCGATTTGCGCAAGGAGCCGATTTTGGTCTATCCGACGCTGCACTATCAAAACGGTGGCATTTTGATCGATAAGCAGGCGCAGACGCGTGTGCCCGGTTTGTTCGTTGCCGGCGAGGCTGTGGGCGGTATTCATGGTACCAACCGGTTGATGGGCAACAGCTTGCTGGATATTATCGTTTTCGGTCGCATTGCTGGCACGCAGGCGGCGGCGAGCGCTAAGCAAACGACGCTGGGCAGGCTTTCGCTGGAGCATGTGCGTCGTTTTGCCGAGGAGGAGCGCGTGGCAGGCGTGAGCGGTGAGTTCTCACCTAAGCTTTTGCCAGTGTATACGCACGGACGCGAGGCACGTTAATTTTAAAATTAACAAAGGAAGGGACGGTCGATTCCGAGTCGTGAGGCGTGGAATTGGCATGTCCCTTTTTGATATGTTATAATTAAGCGTATAAACCTTTAATTATAGGGAAGTGAAGCATGTGAAGAAATTTTTTGCGATTTTATTACTGCTGCTGAGTCTAGTGAGCGTGCTCGCGGGCTGCGGTACGGAGAAAAAGACGACGAGCGGCGCTACGAGTACGACTACTACGGAGAAGGCGGCGACGGCTAAACCTGTGGATGCCAACGTTAAGGCGAACAGTGGTAAGCTGAAAATAAGCGAGAGCGCCGCGTATACGGATAAGGAGCATGTGGCGGGCTATATCAACGAGTTCGCCAAGCTGCCGCATAATTATATTACGAAGGAGGAGGCGAAGAAGCTCGGCTGGCAGACTAAGGGCACGCTGGACAAGGTCGCGCCTGGCAAGTCCATCGGCGGTGACCGCTATGGTAATTACGAGGGTAAGCTGCCGAAGAAGAACGGTCGCACGTGGAAGGAATGCGATATCGATTACGTTAAGGGTAATCGCAACGCCAAGCGTATCGTCTTTTCTAATGACGGCTTGATCTATTATACCGAGGATCATTACCAAAGCTTTTCGCAGGTGAAATAGGAGGTGCGCGATGCGTAAGGTCGTTTTAAAATTGGAGAAAATGCAGAGCCTGCCCGCTTTGCATAGGTATTTGCATGGCGCGTTGGCGCTGCCGACCTATTACGGCGCGAATTTGGACGCGCTGTACGACTGCCTGACGGAGCTTGCCGAGCCGCTGGAGCTGAGCGTGCCGCGCGCGGTGGCGGACGAGGAGCAGCTCGGCTGGTACGGACAGCAGCTTTTGCAGGTTTTACAGGATGCGGCGGCGGCGAATGACGCGCTCAAGGTCGTACTCGTTTAGGCGGAGATGATGAATTTGTTGCGAAGAATACTACGTTGGCTGTGTCTGCCCCTGCTTATACTTGTAGCTTGGCAGCTGGTGAGTGATTGGCGCGTGTTCAGTCCCTATCTTTTGCCCTCGCCCGCGCGCGTGGCGGAGGCAGCGTGGGAGCTGGTCGCGAGCGGCGTGCTGGCTAAGCATTTATATGTGAGCTTAAGTCGCGTGTTCAGCGGCTTTTTGCTAAGCGTGCTGCTTGCAGTGCCACTGGGAATTTTATGCGGGCAGAGCAAGCGCTTTGATACCTATTGCTGGCTGCTGCTGGAGTTTCTGCGCCATGTGCCGCCCCTAGCGGCAGTGCCGCTGATCATTCTTTGGGCGGGCATAGGCGAGGCCTCGAAGCTGACGATCATCGTTCTGGCATCGTTCTTTCCGCTTTTCCTCAACACCTATAGCGGTATTAAGAATTGCGATAGGCGGCTTTTGGAGGTGGCGCGGAGCCTGGGCTTCACGCCGTGGGAGCAGATCGCGCGTATTCGCGTCCCCGCCGCCATGGGGACGATCGTCGTAGGGCTGCGCTTGGCGCTGGGCTATAGCTGGCGCGCGCTGATCGGCGCGGAGCTAATCGCCGCCTCCGCCGGTATCGGCTATTTGATCTTGGACGCGGAGGAGATGTCGCGTCCAGATGTGGTTTTGGTGGGTATGCTGACGATCGGCTTGGTCGGCACCCTGATTGATTATGTGTTCCTGTACGCTATACGGCGCTTTTTTCCGTGGCAGCAGGAGCTATGAGGCTGGGAGGGCGTGTGATGGAGATGAGCCTTGAGGTGCGCGGCATTTGCAAGCGCTATAATGACAAGCAGGCGCTGGCACCGTTGACCGCGAGCTTTGTGGAGGGTAGCTTTACCTGCGTTGTGGGGCGTAGCGGCTGCGGTAAGACGACGCTTTTGCGTCTGCTCTGCGGGCTGGAGGAAAGCGATGCTGGAGAGGTGCGCCTCGCGGCGGGGAAGCGCGTCGCGCCCGTGTTTCAGGAGGCGCGGCTGATGCCTTGGCTCACCGTTGCCGAAAATATCACTCTGGCGGCGGTGCATGACAGGAGCTTGGACGCAGCGCGCCTGCCGGAGCTTTTGCGCTTGCTGGAGCTGGAGGGAACGGAGCGCCTATATCCGCACCAGCTTTCGGGGGGCATGGCGCAGCGCGTGGCGCTGGGAAGAACGCTTTTCTATGATCCGGACATCATTTTGATGGACGAGCCCTTCAGCGCTTTGGACTATTTTACGCGGCAGGGCTTGCAAAAAACTTTGCTGCGCTTATATGCCGAAAAGCGAAAAACTATTATTTTTGTTACACATGATGTGGAAGAAGCCTTGCTTTTAGGTGATAGAGTCTTTATAATAGATAAAGGCAGTTTGAAGTCTATACTGCCCGTTAAGCTGCCCCGACCGCGGCAGGCGGCTGACACGGATTTTCAAATGCTGCGGCAGAAGATATTGCAAGCACTGTAGAAAAACAGCTGCGGCTGCAGGTTAAGAAAGGAGTTCATGACGCATGAACAAAAAGCTTATTGCCTTAGGCTTAAGTGTGTTGACAGCACTCACTCTGCTCACCGGATGCGGTGGCGAAAAGAAGGAGGCGGCTAAGCCCCAAATCAAGGATCTGAAGGTGACCTATGTTAAGTCCCCCTTGAACATTCCCAGTATCGTGGACAAGAATAATCAGACCTTGGTGAAGGAGTTTGGCAAGGATAAGATTACTGTAAGCTTCCCCGAGATCAATTCTGGCGCGAAGCAAACAGAGGCCTTGGCAAGCGGCGATTTAGACGTATGCAGTGCATTGGGCGGTACCAGCGCGATTTTGGCGGCAACCAACGGCGTGGACGTGAAGGTAGTCGGCATTTATAGCCGTGCGCCGAAGGCGTTCAACATCATGGTTAAGGATCCGGCGATTAAGACCGCTGCTGATCTTAAGGGTAAGAAGGTAGTAGGCCCGAAGGGTACGATTTTGCACCAAATCTTGGTAGCGGCCTTGGACAAGGCAGGCTTGAAGCCCGATGACGTGGGCTTCGTTTCCTTGGGTATTCCCGCGGGCGTGAACGCGCTTTTGAGCGGTGAGGCTGATGCGGCTCTGGTCGCAGGCGCGGACGTGCTGCGTGCGCAAAAGGCAGGCGCGCGCGTGCTGTGCAACGGCGAGGGCTTGGTGGACGCGACCATCGTTATCGGCGTGAGCGGCAAGCTTTTGAAGGAGCACCCCGAGGTAGTCAAGAAGTATTTGTCCGTATGGCAGCAGAACATCGACTTTATGAACAAGGAGCAGGATAAGGCCTATGGCTTCGCGGCTAAGGAAACTGGTCTGACCTTGGACGAGGTCAAGGTAATGGCTCCCTGGTATGATTTCTCCATGAAGATCACCGATAAGGATATCAAGGATTTGGAGGATACGCAGGAGTTCCTAATTAAGATGGGTATGCAAAAGAAGAAGATCGATATCAAGAGCCTGTTGGCAGAAGTTAAATAAGGCTTTTATAAGCAAGGGAGGCTCGCTACGGCGGGCCTTTTTTGCAATAATGCTTGGCTGTATAAAGGACGTGGGCGCGCACCGTGTGCTTTATGCGGCTAAGAGGTGGAAAGGAGCTTCGGCATGATTCTCAGTGTGGAAAATTTAAGCTATAGCTACGGGGCGCGAACCCTGTTTGAAAACGTGTCCTTCAATGTGGAGGAGGGCGATAAATACGGCATTATCGGCGTGAACGGCACGGGCAAGAGCACGCTGCTGCGCTTAATCGCCAATCATGAGGTGGGCGACGGCGGCAGGCTGATCATGCCGGGGACGATCGTAACGGAGTATTTGCCGCAGGATCCGCCCTATGATCCCGAGGCGACGGTGCTGGAGCAGATCTTTAAGGGGGATTCACCGCTCATGGTGCTACTGCGCGACTACGAGAACGCGGTGGAGCTGGCGGCGGCGGAGCCCGGCGACGGGGAGGCGCAAAAACATCTGCTCGCCTTGCAGCAGCAGCTGGATGAGCAGTTCGCTTGGCAGCTGGAGAGCGAGGCGAAGGCGGTGCTGACGCAGCTGGGCATCACCTCTTTGCATCAGAAAATGGGTGAGCTGAGCGGCGGTCAGCGCAAGCGCGTCGCCTTGGCGGGAGTGCTGGTGCGCCCCTCCGAGCTGCTGATTTTGGACGAGCCTACGAACCATATGGATAACGCGACGGTAGCTTGGCTGGAGCAGCAGCTTCTCAAGCGTAAGGGCGCGCTTCTCATGGTGACGCATGATCGCTATTTCTTCGACCGCGTGGTGAATCGCACTCTGGAGCTGGACGGCGGCAGGGGCTATGTTTATAGTGGCAATTATAGTCTGTTTTTGCAGAAGCGCGAGGAGCGTCGGCTGTCCGAGGCGAGTGCCGCGCAAAAATTGCGCAATATCTATCGTCGGGAGCTGGCGTGGATCAGCCGTGGCGCGGAGGCGCGCCGCACGAAGAAGAAGGATCGTGTGGAGCGCTTTGCGCAAATCGAAAGCGCGGTGAAGAGCATCAAAACCGAGGGGAGCTTGGAAATGTCCTCCGTAAGCAGTCGCTTGGGTAAAACGATTATCGAGCTGGAGAACATTTCCATGCGCTATGAGGGCGTTGATTATATCAAGGACTTTAGCTATATTCTTTTGCGTAACGATCGCGTGGGCATCGTCGGAGCGAACGGCGCTGGCAAGTCGACGCTGATGGATATCATCGCTGGTCGCTGCCAGCAGACTGGCGGCACGCTGAAGGTCGGGCAGACGGTGAAAATTGGCTATTTCACGCAGCATAGCGAGTTCCCCGACAGCAATATGCGCGTGCTAGAATACATCAAGGAGGTCAACAATTATATCGATACGGCTGATGGGCAGAGAATTAGCGCGGCACAGATGCTGGAGCACTTTCTCTTTCCGCCGGAGCTGCAATGGGTGCCGGTGAGCAAGCTGAGCGGCGGCGAGCAGCGTAGGCTGTATCTTTTGCGCGTGCTGATGAGTGCGCCGAACGTCCTGCTTTTGGACGAGCCGACCAATGATTTGGATATTCCTACGCTTTCGGTGCTGGAGGATTATTTGGATAGCTTCGCCGGCGCGGTAATCGCCGTTTCCCATGATCGCTACTTTTTGGATCGCTTCGCGCAGAAGATCTTCGCTTTGGAAAGGGACGGGCACGTGCAGCCCTATATCGGCGGCTATAGTGATTATGTAGAGCAGGCGCAGGCAAGGGAGCAGGAGAAGCAGACGGTGAAGCAGGCGGTAAAGCTTGAGGAAACGCGTGTCGAGGAGGTTCCCGTGTCTAAGCGCGCGCTGACCTATGCCGAACGACTGGAGCTGGAGCGCTTGGAGCAGGAAATGGCGCGCAGTGAGGCGGAGCTGAAGATGCTGGCGGCGGAGATGAACACCTGCGGCAGCAATTACGGGAGGCTCGCCGAGCTGACTAAGCAGCAGGAGGAAGTGCAGTCCAAGCTCGCGGAAATGGAGGAGCGGTGGCTGTACCTTTCGGAGTTTACGGAATAGAACGAGCGGAGGAGCTATGCTGAAGGCTTTGGATTTACGCTATCGGGATAAGCTGTGGCATTTGTTGGGCGTGATGCTGCCCATTATCGCTACGCAAATGGCTATCATGGGGATGAATTTCTTCGATGCCAGTATGTCGGGGCAGGCAGGGGACGTGGACCTGGCAGGAGCGGCGATCGGTGGCAATATTTGGATGCCGGTGCAGACGGGCATTAGCGGTATTTTGCTGGCGGCGATGCCTCTGATCGCGAATTTGTACGGGGCGGGGGAGAAAGAGAAAATAACCACCGTCGTGCGGCAGGGACTGCTGCTGGCGTTGGCGTTTACCCTGCTCATTCTTGTGGGCGGAGCTTTGCTTTTGCCAGCGCTTTTGCAATCCATGGAGCTTGCGCCCGAGGTACGCTATATCGCGCTTCGCTATTTGGGGGGCTTGGGCATGGGCGCGCTGCCTTTCTTCATGATCACGCCGCTGCGAAGCTTGGTGGATACGCTTGGCTACACGCATTTGACCATGCGCATTTATTTGGCGGCGCTGCCGGTGAACGCGCTGCTGAATTACCTGCTGATCTTCGGTAAGCTCGGCCTGCCGCGCTTGGGTGGCATCGGCGCGGGCATCGCCTCCGGTCTGACCTATTGGCTACTCCTGCTAGCGTTCGCCTGCGTGGTATGGCGTTTGCCTCCCTTTAGGGAGTATCGCGTTTTCGCGACCGTAAGCTGCGCGTCGCGCGCTTGCGGACGCTATTTGCGCTTGGGTATTCCCATGGGCGTGTCCATTTTTATGGAAACGAGTATCTTCGGCGTGGTGGCGCTCTTCATCGCCAAATTCGGCACGGAAGCCATCGCCGCGCATCAGGCGGCGCTGAACTTTTCCTCTCTCGTCTATATGCTGCCCCTGAGCTTTTCCATGGCGCTGACGATCGTGGTCGGTGTGGAGTACGGCGCACGTAATTATCAGGGCGCGCGTGATTACACGACCATAGGCTTGCAGACGAGCCTCGGCATCGCTGGCTTTTATATGCTGGCGGAATATCTGTTTCAGGAGCAGATCGCTATGGTCTATACCGCCAACGTCGAGGTGGCGCGCATGATCTGTCATTTTCTGCTCTATGCCATCGTTTGGCAGGCGGGCGATGCGATCACCGCGCCGATCCAAGGAATCCTGCGTGGCTATAACGATGTCAACGCGACCTTTTGGTCGGGGATGCTCGCCTATTGGGGCATCTGCCTGCCGCTGGGCTTGGTGCTGGATTATTACTTCGCGCACGGAGCCTTCGCCTATTGGCAGAGCCTGGATTGTGGCGTGTTGAGTAATACTGTCATCCTAACTCTGCGGCTTTGGTGGCTACAGGGGCGCATAAAACGAATAAAGTAATTAAAAAAATCCTCCGTTATCGCTGAAATGACGGAGGATTTTTCGTTTTCGTAAGCTATTCACGAAGAAATATTTTTAAATTTGTGGGAACTTTACATAGCATTTTTTGACAAAATATGTATAATTTATCTTTACAGGGTATAAAAAGCCGCTAAGCCTGTTGCCGATCAGTATAAAGAGGGCGTGCTTAGCGGTCGAATACTCAAATATGCCATGCGACGCAGACGACTGCTCATGGTTAAGGAGGTAGATGTAGATGATGAATGATTTTTGTTTGGCTTCGGAGAGGGAGAAGAATTTGTTTAAGATGCAGTATTGCAAAAATCAGCAGTCAAGGCTGAGCATTCCCAAGCATTTTCGTGTAGAGGTCGATGCCTATGAGGATTTGGCTCCGGGACAGACCGTGTACAGCTGGATTGGCGGGGGCAAGAAGATCCGCGATGCCGTAATCACCTTCAAGGTGCGGGATATGCAAAGAATGCTGCTCTATTATCCCGTCTTTCCCTCCGGCATGGGCAGGGAGCTGCTCAAGGGTTGGGATATGCCATTGCCGTCCAAGTGGAGCGTATACGACGAGCCCTATCGCTCATCGCTGCGGCAGGGTGCGTGGTGCGTGACCGCCGAGCCATTCGTCGACCGCCAGAACAGACAGATGCGGCATTTGCTGATTTACGCGCGTCTTTTCGTCGTTATGCAGCATGCCTGCTCCTATCCTATGCCCTACGGCTTCAAGGAGATCTATCGTCAGCTAGTGGCGCACCCGGAGGAGGGCGTGGACGTGAGCGTCATCATGCTGGTGAACAACGTGATCA
>CAYZOZ010000028.1:0-19743 GCA_964480295.1 uncultured Phascolarctobacterium sp. | reverse complement strand
TTAGGTATGTATAATTTTTTTTCATAAAGGTGTGGTGTAATGTTAGGGACGATAGTAAATGTTAGTTGCATTCTGACAGGCTCCGTGATCGGCAGCTTTGTAAGTCGTGGCATTAAGGAAAAATATAAGACGGCGCTGTTTGACGGCTTGGGACTGGCGACCGTGGGCTTGGGGGCGAACGCCTTCGTCAGCAATATGCCCAAAACCACGTATCCCGTGCTGTTTATCGCCAGTATCGCGCTCGGCACGCTGCTCGGCACCTATTTGGATCTGGACGGGCGTTTTCACGCTTTGCTGGAGCGGGCGAAGAGTGGTTCCAAGCTCGCCGAGGGCCTTTCTACGGCGATCCTGCTGTTCTGCATCGGCACGCTGTCCATACTGGGTCCGATCGAGAGCCGCTTGAACGGCAATAACACCTATCTTTTTACGAACGCGACCTTGGACTTCGTGTCTTCGATCATCCTGTCCTCCGCCTATGGCATCGGTATCGCCATCGCCGCTCTAGTGCTGTTTTGCTGGCAGGGAAGCATCTATCTTTTCGCTGGCTTTATCGCGCCTTATATGACGCCAGCGCTGATGGGCGAGATCTCCGTGCTTGGTGGCATCTTTTTGATGAGCTCAGGCTTGGGCATTTTGCAGATTCGCGATTGCAAGACGCTGAATATGCTGCCCGCTTTGCTCGTGCCGCCCGTCTTTTACGCGTTGATGAGCGTGCTTAGGGGACTTTTTTGAGAACTTATATTTATTCACGCCATAATTTAAGCAAGCTAAAAGGGAACGCCTCCATGTGGGACGTTCCCTTTTTATATACTATTGATGCTTTTCCTGCTCCCTTAGCAGGCCCTTGTTTTGACGTTTATTGAAGTAGAGTAGCTCGTCGACCTTGGCGAAGAGCGTGCCCCAATCGTGACCGTCTTCCGGCACGTACACGGCACCGAAGCTTACGCCGAAGTGGCAGTTGCTTACGTACTTGTCCAAACGCGTTTTGACCTCCGCCTGGATGCGTCCTGCCAGCTCGCAGGAAAGCTCCTTGGAGGTGTTGGGGAGGAAGACGACGAATTCGTCGCCACCGTAGCGGGAGATGAAGGCTTCGGGCGGCAGCGTGGAAACGAGCGTATCCGCGAAATTTTCGAGTACGTGGTCACCCTCGCGATGTCCGAAGAGATCGTTGACCTGTTTGAAATTGTCTAAATCCATAATAAGTAGAGCGCCTCGCAGCTCCTCGTCTCGGAAGAGCGGTTCCAGCTGCTCGCGGATGCCATGGCGGTTAGCCAGCCCCGTGAGCGCGTCGGTGCGCGAGAGCGTGGTGACCTGGTTGAGCATTTCACGCTGTTGGGCGATGTTCGCCAGCACGCAGAGCACCTCGCGCCCCTGCGGCGTGGTGTTGATCTCTAAAAATGCCAAATGCCAGACGTATTTCTTGCCGTAGCAGCGGATGAGCATTTCCATATTATGCGAGCCGTCGGGCAGCGCCCAAATTTTTTCGATGAATTCCGGCTTGGTGAAGAAGCTGAAGCGATGCTGACAGGTTTCGTGTGGACAGCCGACCAAATTAGCGAAGCTACGGTTATCGTCGAGGACGATGCCGCCGTCCTCCATGCGGAAGTGAATAATCGGCGTGGGAATGGTGCGGTAGAGCGCCGCGATGCGTTCTGATGCCTCGTGCAACTGATCATTAGCGTCGCTGTTCATGCGGTAGAGTGCGAGCAGGAGTAGGGTTACGATTAAAAGCAGGACGTAGGCGTAGGCGGTGGATTTGATGATTTTGTCCTGTGCCTTATCGGCGATTAGCTCATAGGGAATGATGATCGACAAATTCCACGCCGCGCCGGTGTCGTCGATGAATTCTTGCAAATTCATGGGGGTTACGGCGTTGATATATTCCTGATCGTCATAGGTGTAGCTGACGATGCTGGCTACGTGCTTCCTCAGGCTTTGGTAATATTGCTGATAATCGCTTTGGCTGAACGATGCTCTGGGATCAGTGGCGAAATCCTCGATGGAGCGGTAGTTGTTCGCCAGCGGCGTATTGGAAATGATCTCGCCGAATTCGCTGATGATTAGCAGCTTCGCGCGTCCGTCGAAGCTATCGGTCGAGAGCAGTGCCTTGAGATCGTCGGGCAGGTAGGTGCCGTAGATCACGCCGATGATTTTTCCGTCCCTGTTGATGGGAACTGCTAGGCGGACTACCGTCTGCTTGTAATCGAAGAGGTCGATGCCGGATTGCAGGTTAATCTTCCCCTCCATGGCCTGATTGAAGAAGGTTAAGGCGCGCATATCGGGGAACGTGCGTCCGACCGCGCCGATGGCCTCGCCCTTCGTGTTGACGAGGACGATGTCGCCGAAGCTGGAGATGGACTGCTTGCGTTGCAGAAAATCGCGCATCGATTCTACTTCGATGGGCCTGTCGTCGAAGGCGAGCGTTTCCGCCAAGCTTTTCAGAAAGAGCATGTCGCCGTTTATACGCGTATTAATCAGTTGAATATTTTGCCTGCTAATCTCCTGCATATGCTCCTTGATCTCGCTGCGCGTATCGCGGCTGATCACAGAGGCATAGGCCCAAGAGATAATTCCTGCCGTAGCTAAGCAGAGCAGGATATAGAATATGTTTTTCCTATTAAAAAAATTCATCATGCACCTTATGGATTCCTAAAGATTTGACTCATATATTTAGTATAGCAAATTACATCGTTTAGTCAAGACGCTTGTGGGGCTATTCTTCGACCATACCCTAAAAAAGAGCTTTTCTGTTCTTTTTGTAACAAAAGTAATTGACGCATACCCGAAAGATGATATACTATATAAGGACAGGCTGTGCGAGCTGTGCCTCGACAGACCTTGATTATGAGATTCCTTCTGTGAGATTCGGAGTAAAAATAGAATGTTAAGTGCTTACGGTTTTCCTTTTCTGCTTGCCGCGCTGGTGAGCTATGTTCTAACCCCGTACATTAAAAAATTAGCCTTCCTAATCGGCGCGCTCGATCGTCCCGATAACCGTAAGGTGCATAAGAAGATTATGCCCCGCCTCGGAGGCTTGGCTATTTATATTGCCTTTATGATCGCCGCAGTAGCGAGCTTGGAGATGACGAAGGATATCGTGGGCATTTTGGTCGGTGCCACGATCATCGTTCTCGTGGGCGTGCTGGATGACAAGTACCAGCTGCCTGCCAAGGTGAAGCTTCTGGGGCAGATTGTCGCTGCCTGCGTTCTCGTGCTCTTCGATGTGCGCATCGAATGGGTGAATAATCCGTTTGGCGGCTATTTTTATTTGGATTATCTTTTGTCGGTGCCATTGACCGTTTTTTGGGTGATTAGCTTTACTAACGTGGTAAATTTGATCGACGGCTTGGACGGCTTGGCGGCCGGCGTTTCGGCAATCGCCTCCGTGACCGTTATCCTAGTGGCGGTACAAATGGGCTATTACCATATCGCGGTCATGACGGCGGCTTTGGCTGGTGGCATCATCGGCTTTATTCGTTATAATTTTAACCCGGCGACGATCTTTATGGGTGATACGGGCAGTATGTTCATCGGCTATATGCTGGCGGCGATTTCCGTCTACGGCGCGGTTAAGACGGCGGCGACGGTGGCTTTGATCGTTCCAGCGATCGCGCTGGGCCTGCCGATTATGGATACGGCGTTCGCTATTATGCGACGCTATAGCAATGGTCGTCCGATTTTTCAGCCGGACAAGGGGCATTTGCATCACCGTCTGCTGGCGATGGGCATGAATCAAAAGCAGGCCGTGCTGTTGATGTACGGCATCACCGCCGTGCTGGGCATCGCCGCGGTGCTGTGGGCTGAGGTTGACGGCTTTTACGCGGCGCTGATCATTGCCGCAATCATTACGGCTGTGGCGATTGGTGCTAAGAAGATCGGTATTTTGAACGACAGATAAGGGAGAGGAACGCAGTGGAGAAAAAAATTAAGCTGATGACGGTTTTCGGTACGCGTCCAGAAGCGATTAAGATGTGTCCGCTTGTTTTGGAGATGCGCAAGTATCCGCAATATATTCAGCCGATAGTGGCTGTTACGGCGCAGCACCGCGAAATGCTGGATCAGGTGCTGGAGCTGTTCGGCATAGTGCCCGATTACGATTTGAATATCATGACCAGCGGTCAGACGCTGTACGACGTGACGACACGCGCGCTGATGGGATTGAAGCCCGTTATGGAGGAGGCTAAGCCCGATATGGTGCTGGTGCATGGTGACACGACCACGACCTTTGCGGGGGCGCTGGCCGCCTTCTACGCGCAGATTCCTGTGGGACACGTGGAGGCAGGCTTGCGTACCGGCAACAAGTATTCCCCCTATCCGGAGGAGATGAACCGTAAGCTGACAGGCTCGATCGCCGATATGCACTTCGCTCCCACCTCCACCAGTAGAGCGAATTTGCTGCGGGAGAACGTCGATCCCTCGCATATCCTGATTACTGGCAACACGGTCATCGATGCTTTGCAAACCACGGTGCGCAGGGATTACCACTTCGCCGATGTCGATTTCAACAAGGTATTCGCCCGTGGCTCGCGCTTGATTCTGATGACCACGCATAGACGTGAGAATTTGGGCGAGCCGATGCGTCATGTGTACCGCGCGCTGAAGAGCGTGTTGGAAGCACATGAGGACGTGGAGGCGATCTTCCCCGTGCATAAGAATCCCATGGTGCGCGAGATCGTCAAGCAGGAGCTGGGACATCTTTCACGCGTGCATCTCATCGAGCCCATGGATTACGAGCCGTTCGCCAATCTTATGGCGAAGGTGGACATCGTGCTTACGGACAGCGGCGGCATTCAGGAGGAGGCTCCCGCACTGGGTAAGCCCGTACTCGTGCTGCGCGATACGACGGAGCGTCCCGAGGCCGTGGAGGCAGGCACCGTGAAGCTCGTGGGCACCGCCTATGAGGACGTGCTGCGGGAGACGAACCTTCTGCTCGACGATGTGGCTTATTACCGCTCCATGGCGGAGGCTGCCAATCCCTACGGCGATGGCAGGGCCTGCGAGCGCATTATTAAGGCAATATTACGAAAAAATGGCTTTACGGGTGCTGAGATCGAAAATTTCTCCGAATTTCAGCGTAATTGAGTAGACAATCTTTGTGAAATAAATTAAAATTATATTGTACCATCCTGTAATCTGGAGGGTGGTTTATTCGGTGTGTGACGATCAGCATGGCATTTGATATCGATTCTACAGAGAAGCAAAAGGAGCGCAGGCGGCGCGAGAACGCACGGCAGCAGATAAAGATGCTGAACGCGCTGGCTACGGTTTCCGGGCTGGCGATAATGATCGTGTGCGATTTCGTGCTTGCGTATCTCGGCGGCGACTGGCTGGACGCTTATTTTCAAACGGGCGACCATTCCTTGCGCATGGCGTGCATCTGTCTAGCGATCGTAACGGTGTTTCTGACGTTTTTCAAGCTGATTTATTCGGTTATGGATACCAAAGCCGACGATACTCCCGCTGTGAAGGAAAACAGGAATAAATTATGATGAGTTTTGATCTGGCACCGCTGCTCAAGGGCGGGTATAAAAGATTGCTTTTGCCGCCGGCGCTGGCAGGCATGGTGCTGGTGGTATTGGTACATATGGCGGCATCGCCGGAATGGGCGCTCTCGCTCTTTCGTGGCTGCGTAATCGGTTTGTTGGACAAGGTGATCATGTTCCACGGCATTAGGCGGGCCATGCCCTATGTGAAGGAGCCCAAAAGGGGCTTGGCGATTATGCGTCGCTATCGCTGGTACAGGCTTATCGCGGCCTCCAGCATCATAGTTTTGTTGTTGAAGCAGGGGCAGAACGTTGCAGGTAGTTGCATCGGGCTTCTGTTGATACATATATTTTTACTTATTAATTTAACATTTATCGCGTACCGACTGAACAAGGAGGAGACGTGAAGAAAGGAGTAAAAGAATGGGAAATGAAGCAGCAGCTGCACAAGAACAATCCGGCGAAATTATCCATTATCTCGCGCAGGAAGTAGCCCCCGGTGTGGTCATCAACATGCAAACCATGTATATGACCTGGATCACCATGGCGGTCGTTCTCGTGCTCTTTGTAATGGCTGCAAGAAATCCGAAGCTGGTTCCCAGCGGCTTACAAAACGTAATGGAATTTTTTGTCGACTTTCTGAACGGCTTGATGGAAGGTGTTCTTGGTGCTAAGGGAAGCAAATTTATGGCTCCTTTTATCATCACTCTCTTTATGTTCATCTTTATCGCCAACGAAATCGGCATGCTTCCGCAGGTTGGTGTGCACTGGACCTCTCCGACCAACGATATCAACACCTGTTTCGGTCTGTCCTTGACCGTAGCCATCGGTGTATATCTGGTTGGCATCATGAAGCATGGTCTTGGTCACTTCAAGCATTTTGTTAGCCCCTCCGTGGCTTTCTTGCCCTTACATTTGTTGGATGAAATCACCAAACCGCTGACCATGGCTCTTCGTCTTTTTGGTAATATCCTTGCAGGCGAAATTCTGCTGATTGTGCTTTATCAATTGGCTCCGTGGGTAGTACCCGAGCTTTGGGTAATGTTCAGCTTGTTTATCGGCTTCTTGCAGGCCTTTATCTTCACCATGCTGGCGCTGACCAGCTATGCTATCGTATTCGCTCATCACGAATAAGTAGCGCTTTTATGCACAAAAAATTAAAATCATTAGTTTGAAAGGATGAATGAAATGACTGAAAACGCTATTATCACTGCAGCATGCATGCTTGCTGTTGGCTTAATTTGCTTGGGTGCAGCTCTTGGTGCTGCAGTGGGCAACGGTAACTTGACCGGTAAAGGCTTGGAATCCATGGCTCGTCAACCGGAAGAAGCAGGTAAACTGTTCACTAACATGCTGGTATCCGTAGGCTTGGTAGAGTCCATGCCTATCCTGTGCTACGTAATCGCAGTAGTACTGGTATTCGCTAACCCGTTCGTAAAATAATTCCGTATCCCTATTTTTTAGAAAACAACAAGGAGAGTGCTATAATTGGTTAACGTTAACGCAACACTTATCGCGCAGATCCTGAACTTTTTGGTTCTTGTTTTCGTTCTTGCGAAATTCGCCTACAAACCCTTACTGGGCGTTATGGAAGAGCGTAAGAATAAAATTGCTGGCGATTTAGAAGCTGCTGAAAAGGCTAAAAATGATGCTGAGGCAGTTAAGGCTGAATATGCCGCAAAATTAGCGGATGCAAGACAGGAAGCACAGGCTATCATTGATAACGCTCGTAAGACCGCGCAGGCAGCTCATGATAAGATCATGGCTGATACGAAGGTTGAACAGGAGCAGTATGTAGCAGCTCAAAAAGAGATCATCGCTACTGAGAAGAATAAAGCTATGGACGAAGTTCGTGCCCAAGTCATCAGCTTGTCCATGATTGCTGCCGGCAAGATCGTAGAGCAAAAGCTTGATTCTGAAGAAGATAAACAACTGGCTAGCAAAATCGTTGATTCTATCATGAAATAATTTTGCTGCCTTCCCTATTAGGCCGGACGCGGTCTGTCGAAAATGCGAATCGGCAGAACTGAGAGCCGGTATTCGGAGGTGATTGGTACAATATGAAGAGTGAAGAAAATATTGCTTTGCTGAAGCAACAATTATCTGACTTCAAAATTGATCTGGGCTCCATTAAAGAGCTTTTAGATGTAAACGTTATTACAGCGAAAAAATTAACTGTTGACGAGTATCAATCCATTTCTGCAATTCTCACCGAGAAGCTCGGTCGCGAGATCTTCCTGAACAAAAAGGTTGATCCCTCCATTCTCGGCGGCATCATCGTACAAGTCGGCGATAAGGTATTCGACGCTTCCGCTGCTCGTAAGCTGAAGAAGATGGAAGTTGCCCTGAGCGGCATCGACATCCACGAATACACTAAACCCGAGGCTATGGGTGATGCTCTCAGCGCTAAGCTGGAGAATTACAAGGTGGATGCTGATCTCGAAGAGGTTGGTATCGTTGAAAAGATCGGTGACGGCATCGCAACCGTTATCGGTATGAAAAACGCCATGGCAGGCGAATTGGTCGAGCTTCCCCACAACGTATCCGGCATGGTTCTTAACCTGAACCCTGATTCTGTCGGCATCGTATTGATGGGTGGCGAGACCAAGATTAAAGAGGGCGACGTAGTTCGCCGTACTGGTCGTATCATGGAGGTTCCCGTTGGCGAGGGCCTGCTCGGTCGTGTAGTAAGCGCTATCGGCGCTCCTATCGACGGCAAGGGCGAGATTCGCGCCGCTGAGCACCGTCCTGTTGAATCCCCGGCACATGGTATCGCAGATCGTAAATCCGTAGATACCCCGTTGCAGACCGGTATTAAATGTATCGACGCACTTGTTCCTATCGGACGTGGTCAGCGCGAATTGATCATCGGCGACCGTGGCACCGGTAAGACCGCTGTTGCTATCGATACCATCATCAACCAAAAGGGCCTGGGTGTTATCTGCATTTATGTAGCTATCGGCCAAAAGGCTTCCAACGTTGCTCGTATCGTTCGTACCCTCGAACAGCACGGCGCAATGGAATACACCATCATTGTTGCCGCTACCGCAGCAGACTCCGCTCCGTTGCAATATCTGGCACCGTATGCGGGCGTAACCATGGCAGAATATTTCATGGATCAGGGTAAGGACGTTTTGTGCGTATACGACGATCTGTCCAAGCACGCCGTTGCTTATCGTGCTATGTCCCTGCTGCTCCGCCGTCCTCCTGGACGTGAAGCATATCCTGGCGACGTATTCTACTTGCATTCCCGTTTGCTGGAACGCGCTGCTAAGCTGAATGACGAGCTGAAGGGCGGCTCCATCACCGCGCTGCCGGTTATCGAAACCCTGGCAGGTGACGTAGGCGGCTTCATTCCGACCAACGTAATTTCTATTACCGACGGTCAGATCTTCCTGGAGTCCGAGCTGTTCTACTCCGGTATCCGTCCGGCTATCAACTCCGGTCTGTCCGTATCCCGTGTAGGCGGCGCGGCACAGATTAAGGCTATGAAGCAGGTAGCAGGTACCCTGCGTTTGGATTTGGCACAGTTCCGTGAATTGGCGGCATTCGCTCAATTCGCTTCCGACCTTGATAAGGCTACCAAGGCTCAGCTTGACCGTGGTCAACGCTTGACCGAGGTTTTGAAGCAAGGTCAATACAGCCCGCTGTCCGTTGAAAAACAGGTTATGGCAATTTACCTTGGCACTAAGGGCTATCTGGATGACGTAGCGGTTAAGGAAGTAACCCGCTGCGAGAAGGAATTCCTGGACTTCATGGAAGCTAACCATCCCGAAGTCGGCGCGGATATCCTTAAGACCAAGAAAATCACCGATGAAAATGAAGAAGCTTTGAAGAAAGCAATCGCCGAGTTCAAGGAAACCTTTGTTAGTGAAGGTAGGTGATTGACTAATGGCTACTGCACGCGAGATTCATCGCCACATGAAGAGCGTAGGTAACATTGGCAAGATCACCAAGGCTATGAAGATGGTTGCCGCTGCCCGCCTGAGAAGAGCTCAGGAGCGCGCTGCCGCTAGTCGTCCGTATGCCTTGAAGATCAAGGAAGTGTTGTCCAACGTTGTGAGCGATCCGAGCACTCTTGCAGGCCTAAGTGCCAAGAAACACCCGCTGCTTCAACATCGTGAAGTTAAAAAGGTTGGTTATCTGGTACTCGCCTCTGATAAAGGTCTGGCAGGTGCCTACAGCTCCAACGCTTTAAAAATGGCTGTTGCGGAAATTTCTGCTTGTGAGGAAGAGGTTGTCATCATCACCAGCGGCCGTAAGGCAAGAGATTTCTTCCAACGTCGTGGCTATAATGTTTTGAGCTGCCATTTCGGCTACTCCGACAGACCGACGTATGATAACGCTGTCGAAATCGCTCAGGATGCTGCAAAGAGATTTGCGGAGGAAGAGTTCGATGAGCTGCGTATCGTATTCACTATTTTCAAAACCGCTTTGTCCCAGACTCCTACCTGTGAAAAGATTTTACCGGTAGAGCCTCCTGTAAAGGAAAAGGGCAAGGCTGAAGCAAGCTTTATGTTCGAACCCGGCGAGGATGAAACCTTGGCGGTATTGGCTCCCAAATATTTGGAAACCATTATTTACGCCGCGCTGGTACAATCTGCTGCCAGTGAGTTGGGTTCCCGTATGACTGCGATGTCTTCTGCTACCGATAATGCCGCTAAGCTGGTACAGAACCTCGAGCTTTCCTATAACAAGGCTCGTCAGGCTTCTATTACCCGCGAGCTCAACGAGATCGTTGGCGGCGTAGAGGCCTTGAAGCAGGCGCAGTAATAAACTTAATTTATTCGTAGGGAGGCTAAAACCTTGAATACAGGTAGAATCGTACAAGTTGTTGGCCCTGTTATCGACATTGAGTTCCCTCCGAAGAGCATGCCCGCTATCCTGAACGCAATCCACGTTGATGGAACCACCGATGACGGTAAGGTGAAAATCCACTTGACCGCAGAGGTTATGCAGCACATCGGCTACAACGTAGTTCGTGCCGTTGCTATGAGCTCCACCGACGGCTTGGTTCGCGGTATGGAAGCGGTAGATACCGGCGCTCCTATCAGCGTACCCGTAGGCCCTGGCGTACTGGGTCGTATCTTTAATGTGCTCGGCGAGACTGTTGACCATGACGATACCCTGGTCGAAGCCGCGGATCATTGGCCTATTCATAGACCTGCTCCGACTTTCGACCAACAGGCAACATCTACTAAAATTTTGGAAACCGGCATTAAAGTCGTTGACTTGATCGCACCTTACGCAATGGGCGGTAAGATCGGTCTGTTCGGCGGCGCCGGCGTAGGCAAAACCGTTATTATTATGGAGCTTATCCATAATATCGCGACCGCGCATGGCGGTTATTCCGTATTCGCAGGCGTTGGCGAGCGTACTCGTGAAGGCAACGATCTGTGGGGCGAAATGAAGGAATCCGGCGTTATTAACAAGACCGCTCTTGTTTACGGCCAGATGAACGAGCCCCCTGGAGCACGTATGCGCGTAGGCTTGACTGGCTTGACCATGGCGGAATATTTCCGTGATGTCGGTGGTCAGGACGTATTGCTCTTTATCGATAACATTTTCCGTTTCATTCAGGCTGGTTCCGAAGTATCCGCATTGCTCGGTCGTATGCCCTCCGCAGTAGGCTATCAGCCCACTCTGGCAAACGATATCGGCGCATTGCAGGAGCGTATCACCTCCACCAAGACCGGTTCCATCACTTCCGTACAGGCCGTTTACGTACCTGCGGATGACTTGACTGACCCGGCGCCGGCAGGCACCTTCGCTCACTTGGATGCAACCACCGTACTTTCCCGTTCTATCGCAGAGCTTGGTATTTATCCGGCAGTTGACCCGCTTGACTCCACCAGCCGTATCCTCGATCCGCTGGTAATCGGCGAAGAGCATTACAAAGTTGCTCGTGGCGTACAAGCTATTCTGCAACGCTATAAGGAATTGCAAGATATCATCGCAATTCTGGGTATGGAAGAATTGAGCGAGGACGACAAGATTACCGTTGCTCGTGCCCGTAAGATTCAGAAGTTCCTCAGCCAGGCATTCTTCGTTGCTGAGCAGTTCACCGGCACCCCCGGTCAATATGTTCCTCTGAAGGAAACCATCCGCGGCTTCAAAGAAATCCTCGAAGGCAAGCATGACGACCTGCCCGAAGGCGCTTTCTACATGGTTGGTACCATTGATGACGCGATCGCCAAGGCTGCAACCATGAAGGATTAATAATGGCTACACCGTTTACTTTTGAAATTGTCACGCCGGATAAAATGCTTTTTTCCGCTGAAAACGTAACCTATGTTGGCTTCCGTTCCTTGGCTGGCGGTCTCGGTATTAAGGCAAATCATTTGCCCATTATCGCGACTCTGGACATCGCGCCGATGAAGCTCGAGTTTACTGACGGCAGCAAGAAATCCTTCGCGGTTTGTGGCGGCTTTCTCGAGATGAAAAACAATAAATGCACCGTTTTGGCGACCATCGCTGATGCTGATGCGGATATTGATACCGCTCGTGCCAATGCGGCAAAGGAGCGCGCCGAGAGTCGTTTGAACAGCAAGGACGCAGAGGTTGACCATGTTCGTGCAGAACGTGCTTTGAAAAGAGCGATCACCCGTCTGAAGGTTGCCGATATGCTGTAATAAGCATTTAAGACAATGCAAAAAAATAGATCCCCGTTCGTAAGAGCGGGGATTTTTTCATGAGAATATCGCTATGGGTGTTGACATAGACATAGGTATGTGCTAGAATATATACGTTGCTGATGCGACATGAACGCGGTAGTGGCGGAACGGCAGACGCGCTAGCCTCAGGAGCTAGTGGGGGCAACCCCGTGGAGGTTCAAATCCTCTCTACCGCACCATAGGAAATTATGACCTGGGAATTCTCCCAGGTCTTTTTGTTATGCTTAAAGCCTGTTGCCGCTCACTCTGATGATGCGCTCCGCGACATCGCCCAAATACCAGCGAATCACGGAGAAGAAGGGCAGGGAGATGCCCTCGTAATCGGGAAGCAGGCAGGTCTCGGCGAGCATATTTAGAATCTCATCAAGCTGCGCGCCGCGCTCCAGCTCGGCGGTGATGCTGTCCTCCATCTTTTGGATGACGGCGAGGCGCATACGCATTAGGCGGGGGGCGTTCAGATTTAGCTCGCGGATCGTGCTCTCTGCCTTCGCTTGTAGCTCCGCGGGGCAGGAGGTCTTGTCGACCAGCATACGTCCCGTGGCCTCCACGTAGGCGAAAAGACGCTTTTTGCCAGGAATACGCAGCGGGTTGAGAATTAGCGAGGAAATGGGCTTGCTGCCCTTGGGCACGTCGCAGCTGCGGTCGAATTTGAATTTCGAATAGCGTCTTTGCGCATCGCTGACATAGGGCTGGCTGCCACCGTGGCACACGCCCAGCATATTGCGCCAATCGAGGTGGTAGTTGTGCCCCTGCTTATTGGTCGCGCTTTTGGGGTAGAAATGCTCCACGCGAAAATCGTCCACCTCGTTGTCGTTTTCTGCGAGCTTGATGCCAATCTCGCAATAGGCGCATAGACCGTGCTGATCCTGCAAAATTTGCTTTTTTACGTCCTGATAGCCAGTGCGCGAATGGCGGCGGAAATGCTCCCAGCTTTCCTGCGGATTGCGTCGCCGGTAGTGTGCCAAGGACTGCGGCTCCTCCTGAGTTTTATAGACGCGCTTCATGAATGTTTCCTCCGAAATTGACGCATACGGATATCCATATCAGCTCTGATTAGCGCTGGCTCGTGCCCTCGCGACCAAGCGTCAAGTCGTTTACGCAAGGAGAGCGCCTCCTCGCAGTCCCAGCGATCCTCGCCGACCAGCTCGAGATAGCGCTTGAGATCGCGCACTATGGGTAGGCTTTCCGAGCGCAGACTGACGTTCTGTATCTCCTGAAGAATCTGCTCGCTAGAGGCACCGAGGGCGAAGGCTACGCGCCGCACGCCGACGAAGCTGCGCTCCCACACGAGTACGCGCACGCTTTGCGCGGGAACGGTGCCCAGAACCTGCGGACTGTGCGTGGTGACGATGAATTGCATTTTGGGGAAGGCGCTTTGCATATCGATGAGCACGGCCTGTTGCCACAGTGGATGCAGGTGCATATCGATCTCGTCGATCAGCACTATGCCAGGTGTGTCGAGTACGGCGCGATCCCCTAGGGCGGGGTTGAGTCGCACCATGCGGTAGGCGAGGTCGGCGACCATGCTGATGATGCTGCGGAAGCCGTCGCTCAGATCTTCGACGATCATCTCTCCCAAATCGGGGTGCTTGATGACGAAGCAGCCCAGCTTGAAATTATAGTAGAGGTCATGGAAGCCCGTGCTTTTCAGGCAAGCGTCGATAGCCTGCGAAATGGCGCTTTTGATGCGGCGGAAATGCTCGATCTCGGGGCTGTGCGCGGACGGATCGCCCTCCGCCTGCTGCACGACGTGCTTGAACCAGTGACCGAAGGTGTTGTAGGAGGAGGAGGGCTCGAGACATTCCTCGTAGCCGACACTGCGCTTGTCCAAGGAGTTGTGCCCGTCGCGCATCAGATTGCTGTCCACCCAAATGCGCGAGGTGCCGTAGTAGGCGAAGGCGGGGAGGATGACGCTTGTGTCCTGCTCCGACTGGCGGCGCAGCTCCTCGGCTTCTCGTACCAGCTGCTCGACCTTCTCCGTGGCGGCGTTTTCCGCGGTGAGCGTTTTGCCGCATTCTAGCTCGCGCTCGTTCAGCTTGCCCTTGACGCTGATGCCGACGGGGAGACGGACACTCATATCCGTAATATTGCTCTGCGCGTCGTAGACGGGCACGCGCCTGATGTCCTTGGCGGAGATCGTGCGTCCCTCTATTTCGAAGGCGCGCAAATAGGGCTCCAGCGCGATGGCGATCGCGTCGAAAATGGCGGTCTTGCCCTTGCCGTTCTCGCCGACGATTACCGTGAGCTGTGGCTCGAAATCAATATCTAGCTTATCATAGCAACGAAAATTCTTTAATTGTAGACGTTCAATACGCATATGCCTTACCTCCGTGCTTGTATCCTTATTAACATTATACATCTAAACGCCATGACAGATAAACTTTTTTATTTTTAGATTAGGCAAAAGCGTAAAAAAGGTGTATAATAGGCTCGTTGCGTTATATTTTGCAAGAACTGTTTATTACGATGTAAAGGATGGTGTTTATGAATATATTCCTGCTTTTGGCTATTGCTATGGTCATCATTATTGTTTTGTTGCGCAAGCATATCCCAATCGGTCCCTGTATGCTGGTGGGCGGTTTGTTTATTTGGGCGATGAAAACGCCCAGCCTGCATTATTTGGTGCAGGGCTTTACGGAAACGCTCTCTCTTTCGCGCACATATGACATACTTTTCGCGCTTTACTTCGTTATGTGCTTAGAGATCGAGCTGCGTACCAGCGGCGCGCTTGCGGGCATGGTACACGCTTTGCAGCGCATTTTCTCCAGCACTAAGGTGACGCTGGCGGTCATGCCTGCCTTTTTGGGCCTGCTGCCCTCCTTGGGTGGCGCACGCTTCTCCGCTCCCATCGTAGAGGAGGCGAGCAAGGGCTTGGATATGTCGCACGAGCATCAGGCGGCGATTAATTTTTGGTTTCGACACATTTTCGAGTTTTCCAGCCCGATCATTCCTGGTATGATCATGGCGTGTAATATCGCCGGCGTGTCCTATAGCGATTTCATCATGCATCTATGCTGGCTGACGGTTTTGGCGTTCATAACTGGCTGGGTGGTGCTGATTACGCCGATCAGGACGGATAAGGTGATCGAGCATCAGGTGGCGGAGTCGGAGAAGGCGCGCAACTTGCAGGACCTTTGGCTGAGTCTTTCGCCCGTGGTGCTGACCTTTATTTTGGTGGTGTTCGCTAATATGAACGCCTCCGTCGGCATGGGCGTGGTAACCGTGGGGCTCTTTTTCGTCCTGCGCCTTTTGAAGCGCGAGGTTGGGTTGAAGGAGGTTGTAGTTGGCGCGTTGGATTTCAAAATGTTCGCTAACGTGCTTTGCATTCTGTACTTCATTCAGATTCTTACGGTAACTAACGTGCTGAACGAGATCGTCGTAGCCTTCCAGCAATCGCCCCTGCCTGTTCCCGTGATTATCGCCTGCGTGACCTTCATCATCGGTATTCTTACCGGCATGAGCCAGGGACACGTCGCCATCGTTATGCCGATCGTGGCGGCGATGGACACTGGCAATCTGAATTTGGCGGGCGTGGCGATGGCATTTGGCGTTGCTGGACAAATGCTTACGCCGACGCATATGTGTCTAGTGGTTACGGTGGATTACTTTAAGTCCAATTTCTTCCGCACCCTGCGTCCTGTATTGATTTGCGAGATCATTATTTTGACTATCTTCAGCGTTTACTCCTATTTTACTTGGTAAGACGCGTTCAAGAAAATCCTGTTTCAGGCAGGATTTTCTTTTTTTATGCAGAATTATAAAAAGACAATTGCTTTGCAATACGGTTAAATTTATGATAGAGAAAGCTGAAAAGGAGTTTTAGAGAATGGAAATTACGAATAAGGCATTTAAGGCCTACGACGTGCGCGGCGTTTATCCCGACGAAGTGAATGAGGAAATGGCCTATCGCGTGGGCAGAATTTTTTCCGCTATGTTTGCGGCGGAAACGGTGGTGGTCGGTCATGATATCCGCCTGAGCGGCGCGGCGTTGGTGGCGGCGCTGACCGAGGGCTTGCGCCATGGCGGCACGAAGGTGATCGATATCGGTGAATGCGGCACGGAGATGATTTACTTCGCGACCGCGCATTTGCACGCTGACGGTGGCATCATGGTCACCGCGAGTCATAATCCTAAGGAATACAACGGCATGAAGCTGGTGCGTCGCGACGCGCGTCCGATCTCCGCTGATACCGGCTTGAAGGAGATTGGCGAAATGGTGGCGGCAGGCGGCTCCATGCAGCATCAGCTCGTTACCGGCAAGAAACTGGGCGAGGTGGAGCAGGTCGATATCGTGCCTGCCTATATCGAGCATCTGCTGAGCTATGTCGATCTGAAGGCGCTGAAGCCTATGCGCATCGTCGCTAATCCTGGCAATGGCGGCGCAGGTCCGATTCTGCACGAGCTGGCGAAGCATTTACCCTTTGAATTTATCACTTTGAACGATACTCCAGACGGCACCTTCCCCAATGGCGTGCCTAATCCCTTGCTGCTGCCCAATCGCGAGGCTACGGCGAGGGTGGTGCGCGAGCAGCATGCCGATTTGGGCATCGCTTGGGATGGTGATTTCGATCGCTGCTTCCTCTTTGACGAGAATGCCGATTTTATCGAGGGCTATTATATCGTCGGGCTTTTGGCGGAGGTCTTTTTGCGCAAGGAGCCGGGAGCGAAGATCATGTTCGATCCGCGTCTGACCTGGAATACGGAGGATATTTTGGCGCGCGACGGTGGCGTACCCGTGCGCTGTAAGAGCGGTCATGCCTTCATGAAGGAATGTATGCGTAATAATGATGTGCTTTACGGTGGCGAGATGTCCGCACATCATTATTTCCGCGATTTCTCCTGCTGTGATAGCGGCATGATTCCGTGGCTTTTGGTTACGGAGCTGATCTGTCGCAGTGGTAAGACTCTTTCGCAGCTGGTTGGTGAGCGCGTGGAGGCGTATCCCTGTAGCGGCGAGATCAATCGCAAGGTGGCGGACTCCGCGGCGGTGCTGGCGCAGCTGGGCAAGCTATACGCGGACGGCGAGCAGGATCATTTGGACGGCTTGAGCGTGGTCTATGCAAAATGGCGCTTCAACGTGCGTGTTTCCAATACCGAGCCTGTAATGCGTCTTAACGTGGAAACCAAGGGCGATAAGGCGCTTTTGGAGGAGAAAACAGCCGAGCTTTTGGCGATCATCGGCGGCGAAGAGGCATAAGCGGAGGTAAGTTCGGTATGAATATTCTTGTTACAGGCGGTGCCGGCTATATCGGCTCCCATGTGGTGGAGGAGCTGCAAAAAAGCGGCTTCACCCCCATCGTTTATGATAATTTTTCCACAGGTCACGAGGCGGCGGTACCAGAGGACGTGCAGCTGGTGGAGGGCGATATTCATGATGTGCGCTTTGCGAAGCACATTATGGAGCAGTTTAAGATTGACGCGGTGATTCATTTCGCCGCCAGCAGTCTGGTGGGCGAGTCCATGTCTAATCCTTCGAAGTATTATTTCAACAATGTCGAGGGCAGTTTGCATCTTTTGGAGGCTATGCGTGGCGCGGGCGTGGATCGTATCGTCTTTTCCTCCACGGCGGCTGTTTACGGTGAGCCGGAGCAGGTGCCGATTACGGAAGATAGTAAATTGCAGCCGACCAATGTTTACGGTCGTACTAAGCTGATGATCGAGAAAATGCTGGCGGATTACGATATGGCGTATGATATGCGTTATGTGGCGCTGCGCTATTTTAACGCGGCAGGCGCTTCACCGACGCGCGAGATTGGCGAGGATCATAATCCAGAGAGTCATTTGATCCCTTTGATTCTCAAAACGGCGCAGGGCGTGCGCAAGCAGGTGGCGATCTTCGGTACGGATTATCCTACGGAGGACGGCACGTGCATTCGCGATTATATTCACGTGTGTGATTTGGCGCGGGCGCATGTGCTGGCCTTGCAGCATCTTTTGCAGGGCGGCGCGAGCCGAGTGTATAATTTGGGCAGTGAGAACGGCTTTAGCGTGCGCCAAATGATCGACTCCGCTAAGAAGATTACAGGAGTTGACTTCACTGTGGTGGAGGAGGAGCGCCGTGCTGGCGATCCAGCGGTTTTGATCGCCTCCTCCGAAAAAATTCGCAGTGAGCTGGGCTGGGTGCCGCAGCATAGCAGCGTGGACGAGGTGATCGCTACCGCGTGGAGCTGGCATAAGGGGCATCCGCAGGGATACAACGTCTGAGACATGTTAGCTTGGCTTTGTATATTTTGCATTGAGGAAGTGTAGTTTTTGCTGAAATTCTTTGATAGAAAGCGTATTCTTAGTAGTTTATTGATAACGGTTGTCAATTATGTGGTGCTATATTTTTTATCTTCTAGAGAAGTACTTGTGGATTTTAAAAATATAGCCTTTATAGCTATTTTCACTTGCGTATGGGGATTGTTCTTGAAAGTGTTTGCCGTTAAGGAAAGAGCTTTATTTGGCATTTGGGCTTTATCCGAAATATTGGGCTTGCTTATTCCTTATATCGGCTATCGGACGGAGGCGTTCTTTTTACAAAGATTGATGAAGGACTTTCTTTTTTGGTACACACTGCCGTTGCCGTTTTTCTGCTTGGCACTTTTTGTCAAACGCAAAAGTCTAGCTTTTTGTTTTAGCTTTTATACATTATTGAGTCTTTTAGCCTTAGTCGGAGCGGCTTTGGGCTATTATTTATCTCTTGGTGTAAAAATTTCTGCTGATAGCATTTTAGCGGTTATGCAGACTAATTTGCAGGAGGGCAAGGAATTTTTATTGACTTATTTCAGCATGACGGATGCTCTGTTGCTGTTGTGCTTCTTTTTGGCGTTCCCTTTATTGATGGGTAGGCTGTTTATGGTGGCTACGGCAGATAGCCGTGTGGGGCTTAAACGTTATCGTTTCGCTGTCTTGGTATTTTCCGTATTGTTATTATTTACTAATATAATGTTTTGTTCCAAGACTTATCTTGTACGTTCTGCTGAAATGGCATATCATTTGGATAAGAATATGAAGAATTTCGATAAGGAGAAGGAACAGAGATTACAAAGGCTTGCCATAGAAGGTGATACCAAGTCCTCGATGGAGGAAAACTTCGCGTTGATTGTCGGCGAAACACATACAAGAACACATATGTCCGCGTATGGTTATGAGCGTGATACCACTCCGTGGTTAAAGCAAAAGCTCAAGGATGGTAATATCGTGTTGGCAGATAAGGCTTATGCCAGTGCGGCGGTGACGCATACCTCATTGAGCTTGGCTTTGACGGAGAGAAGTCAGTATAATGACGTAAATTCCAAGGATGCCGTCACTTTGGTGGAAACGGCAAGGCAAGCAGGTTATCGTGTTGTGTGGATTTCCAATCAGTTAAATGATACTATTGCCGGTATGATTGCGATGGAGGCTGATGACGTATATTGGCTGAATGAAAGTAAAAATGACACATATTTAAGACAGAAGAACAAAGCCTTTGATAATACCATATTAGACAAACTTAAACTTATAAAAGATTCGGGGGGGGTAATAACAAGACTTTGTATGTGATCCATTTATTAGGCTCACATGCTAGCTATAATTGCAGATATCCTGATGAATTTAATAAATGG
>CAYZOZ010000027.1:8557-19799 GCA_964480295.1 uncultured Phascolarctobacterium sp. | reverse complement strand
GTGATATTACGAATATTCTCGGTCATAAGAATTATGACGAGGTCATTCATCGTGATGATTTAGTTATTTTGCAATAATAATGATGCGGAAATGAATGAGGGTGTGCGTGTATGGATGCTTATGAATTAGTGAAAAATAAGGCGTTGGCGGCGAAGCAGGCCGCGGCGGAGCTGGCAGTCACGGGAACGGCGGTGAAGAACGCCGCACTTCTAGCGATGGCGGAGGCACTCTTGGCGGAGCGCGAGCAGATATTGGCGGCGAACGCCGTGGATATGGAGCGCGCGGCGGCTAAGGGCATGAAAAGCTCGATGCTGGATCGCCTTAGGCTGACGGAGGAGCGCATCGCCGGCATGGCGGACGGTCTGCATCAGGTGGCGGCGCTGCCCGATCCCGTAGGCAACGTACTGGACGGCAAGACGCTGCCCAACGGCTTAAGCATTACGAAGGTGCGCGTGCCCCTGGGCGTTATCGGTATTATTTACGAGGCGCGTCCCAACGTTACCGCGGACGCGGCAGGTCTGTGCCTCAAATCGGGCAATGCCGTAATCCTGAAGGGCGGCAGCGAGGCGATGGAGTCCAATCGGACGATTGCGCGCGTTTTGAGCACGGCGGCGACGGCGGCGGGTATGCCTGCTGGCGCGATCCAGTTCATCGATACGAGCGATCGCCAAGCGGTGCAGGAGCTTTTGCACATGAACGGCTTGGTGGACGTGGTGATTCCTCGCGGTGGCGCGGGGCTGATTAAGGCGGTGGTGATGAACGCGACCGTGCCCGTGATCGAGACCGGCGCGGGTGTGTGCCACACCTATGTCGATGCCTCCGCCGACGTGGCGATGGCGGTGCGCATTGCTTATAACGCTAAGGTGCAGCGTCCCTCCGTTTGTAACGCCATGGAAACGCTTTTGGTGCATAGGGACATCGCTCCCACGTTCCTGCCGGCGATGCTGGCGAAATATCGCGAGGCGGGCGTGGAGGTGCGCGGCGACGAGGCGGTGCGTGGCTTTTCCGAGGAGGTCGTTCCCGCTACGGACGAGGATTGGTCGACAGAATACGGGGATCTGCGCCTTTCGGTGAAGGTCGTCGATTCCATGGAGGAGGCAATGCGGCACATCGCGCGCTTCGGTACGGGGCATAGCGAATGTATCGTGACGCAGGACTACGCGCGGGCGCAGGTCTTTCAGCGCACGGTGGACGCGGCGGCGGTGTATGTGAACGCCTCCACGCGCTTTACTGACGGTAACGAGTTCGGCTTCGGTGCGGAGATCGGCATCAGCACGCAGAAGCTGCACGCGCGCGGGCCTATGGCGTTGCCTGAGCTGACTAGCACTAAGTACCTAATCTGCGGCAACGGACAGGTGCGTGAATAGAGAATATGCGAGGGGGGACGTGCTACGTGGCGCGCTCCTCCTTTACCTATAAATAGCGCGGAAAGCGCTTGACAAGTGACGCGTGCGTGCTATAATTGTTACGTAAGCGAATATTTAACAGTAATGCGAGGGACCTGCCATCGTCCTAATCCTCACAGAAAATGTCGCCGAGGCTGAGAGCGACAGGGTAATACGATGTGCGCACCACCCTTAAACTGATCGCGGAAAGCGTAAGCGAGTATGTCGGTCCGTATTATCGGCGTTAACGATACCGAGTGGGCTTATGCTGATGAGCCAATGAGGGTGGAACCGCGGATAACTCCGTCCCTTTGATGTGGGATGGGGTATTTTTTATGCCCTTGACCACGATTTAGATAGCAAGCAAGGAGGAAAAACGATGTCTGAAGAAAACAAATACACCTTTGAAAACAAGGAATTCCGTAAAACCTATTGGCACACCTGCTCCCATGTTTTGGCGCAGGCGATGAAAAGATTGCACCCCGAGGTGAAGCTGGCGATCGGTCCTAGCATCGAGAACGGCTTCTACTATGATTTCGATACTCCTGCTCCCTTCACTCCCGAGGATTTGAGCGCTCTGGAGGCGGAGATGCGCAAGATCTGCAAGGAAAAGCTGAGGCTGGAGCGCTTCGAGCTGCCGCGCGAGGAAGCAGTAAAATTCATGGAGGAGAAGGAGGAGCCATACAAGGTCGAGCTGATCAACGATCTGCCCGAGGACGCCGTAATCAGCTTCTATCGTCAGGGAGATTTCACCGATCTGTGCGCTGGCCCGCATTTGGACTCCACCGGTCGCATTAAGGGCAACGCCATTAAGCTGACCTCTGCTACTGGCGCTTATTGGCGCGGTGATTCCAAGCGCAAAATGCTGCAACGTATCTACGGCATCGCCTTCATGAAGAAGGAGGAGCTGGACGCTTATCTGGCACAGCAGGCCGAGGCTTTGAAACGTGACCATAACAAGCTCGGTCGCGATTTGGAATATTTCACCACCGTCGATTATATCGGTCAGGGACTGCCCATCCTGCTGCCGAAGGGCGCGCGCGTTATTCAGCTGCTGCAACGCTGGGTAGAGGATGTGGAGCAAAAGCGCGGCTATTTGCTGACTAAAACGCCGTTGATGGCGAAGCGTGATTTGTATCGTATTTCCGGTCACTGGGATCATTATCTTGACGGCATGTTCGTGCTGGGCGATCCCTATGACGAAACCAAGGAATGCTTCGCGCTGCGTCCGATGACCTGTCCGTTCCAATATCAGGTATTCCTGAATCGTCAGCGCTCCTACCGTGAGCTGCCCATGCGCTTGGGCGAGACCTCAACCTTGTTCCGTAATGAGGACAGCGGCGAGATGCACGGCTTGATCCGTGTGCGTCAATTCACCATTTCCGAGGGACATTTGATCATTCGTCCCGACCAGCTGGAGAAGGAATTCAAGGGCTGCTTGGATTTGGCGAAATATTGCTTGGAGACCGTGGGTATGCTGGATAAATGCACCTTCCGCTTCTCCCAATGGGATCCCGCGAACCCGAATAATAAGTACGAGGGCACCGCGGAGCAGTGGGAGCACGCGCAGGCCACTATGGGCAAGATTTTGGACGATTTGGGCGTAAAATACGAGATCGGTATCGACGAGGCCGCCTTCTACGGACCGAAGCTGGATATTCAGTTCCACAACGTGTTCGGTAAGGAGGACACCATCGTTACCATTCAGATCGATATGCTGCTGGCGGAGAAATTCGGTATGTACTACGTGGACGAGAACGGCGAGAAGCAGCTGCCCTACATCATTCACCGTACCTCCCTCGGCTGCTATGAGCGTACTTTGGCATATCTTATCGAAACCTATGCCGGCGCGCTGCCAACCTGGATGGCGCCGGAGCAGGTACGCTTCCTGCCGGTTACCGATCGTGCCGCCGACTACTGCTACGAGCTAGCAGGCAGACTGGAGGCTGATGGCTATCGCGTGACCGTGGACGCGCGCAACGAGAAGATCGGCAAGAAGATTCGCGACGGTCAGCTGGAAAAGATTCCCTATATGCTGGTCGTTGGCGATCGCGATATGGAGAACAAGACCGTATCCCCGCGTAATCGTAGTGAGGGCGATATGGGCGCGATGAGCTTCGAGGACTTTGAGGCGATCCTGAAGGACGTTGTGGACAGTAAGGCTAAAAAATAAAAGCATAATAATCATTGAATTGGGTTAGATATCAGTAACGCAATAACGCCCACGCAGGAGTGAGTTGAGATGCTCCCGCGTGGGCGTTGTTTTTTAATTATGATTGTTCAAAAGCTTAGGTAAGAGGTGGAGAAGGTGCTTATACGCTTTCGAACATATCCAATGCGTAGGCTCGAATATCATTCGGCTTCATCATGCTGTACTTTGCTTTTATAGCTGTGAAATAAGCTCCGATGGATTCCTTAGGAATGATTCGATCAGATAAGGCTAAAAGCGGCAGATCTCCTCTAGCATTGAGCCAGGGAGTTTCGTTGTGCGTAAAGCGTTCTAGAATTTTGCCGCTATAGCAGCAGAAGCTATTGATAACGCTATCAAGCACGGTTTTTTCTGACGCGGTTAAGCTTACATCGTTAAATTTAATATTTTCTGAGATAGGATCAAATCGATAATCACGGTAGCGGAAATAAACCTCCCTGTAAACAGGACCATGCACCCACGCTTCACAATTTTCCGTAAATAGGAAGGTGTTATAAAAAGCATAATAAAAGCCCTGAATATAGTATAAGGCTTTTTGCAGTGCCAGAGGCGTGATGTCCTCGCATTGGGTTAGGAGGTATTTGATAGCCGTATCGATTTTTGAAGAATCCTTTCCGGATAATCCAAGCAGTATATCGACCGCTTTTCGGCTTTTCTCATATGCTGCCTGTGACCTTAAATTTTCTTTTCCCGCTTCAAGAAGCTTAGCGTAATATATTGGACTTTCATATATTTTAGTAAGAATCTCTGAATACTGCTTTGTCGGCATATCACCGTCACAATATCTCGAAAAGGTTTGCTCACCCCAGCCAAGTATGAGCGAAAGAGGCCTTTTTCCGATAGCATATTTCTCCGGAATCGCCAGAATAACATCTAAAGCAATAATACCGTTATTTTGACGATAAGCATCGTATAGTGCTTTAAGATTATAATCATTTATCTCAGGTACATAAATCAGCGTGTTGCAGGCGATGCACCTAGCTTCTTTACCGATATAGTTATATTTTACGCCTTTGATCGTTCCGGTCATCGGAGCCTTTTTTACGATGTATTCGACCTCATCCCTGCATTCCTCGCAAAAAACGAGATTTTTGTTCATAGCTATTCCTCCTTTTACTATGATATTATCTGAATAGATAATTGATTGGTTTATTTCTTTTGTGAAATGAAATAACGATAGCTCTGCTTCCAGAAGGTAAATCGATTACGTTAAATTTTGTGTATACATCAACGGTTTCTTCCTCACCGTCAGCATTAAAAAGCTGAACCTGTGGGACGAAAACGTAAAGTACCTCGTATTCAAAGCCGATTTTTGTGTTCTGTAGGGAATGACAGAAATCCTCAACTTCGATTTGCAATTAGAATAGCTTTCTGTTTATTACTACGAATATTATATTCATTTATAAAAGCGATATTTTCCTGGCGCCTTTCGTTTAAAGAAATGGAATATTTTCCTGCTGCTACACAGGCTTTTATTTTTGCTAAGATAGCTTCGATTTCTGCACGAGAATAGTTTTGATTGTAGTATTGATTCATGTTATTCCCTCCCCAGCTATTATAATACATTTACTAAGCGATTTTGTCAATAAAAACGTATCAATTGATGCACTTATTCTCTTTTCCCCCGCAAAAATACTTGTGGGGGCGCACTTTGCTATTGCCAAAGCAATATAAGGATAATATAATTAGTAAAGAAGGCTTGGCTTTAATTTTAATCCGAAAGGGATAGGGAAGTCGGTGGTTTATATGGGACGCAAAATTAAGCTGATTATGCAGCTGGTGGCGGCGTTTATTGTGGCTACGCTGGCGTATAATATTTTCTACGAGCCGCGTCAGGATACGGTGCGTGCCGCCGTGCAGCAGGCGAAGCCGAAGGCCGTGGCGGCGGTTACGGGCAGGGCGGGGACTGATGTCACTGCGACGGCGCAGGGCGTGCAGGGTAAGCTGAAAATCACGCTTTTGGACGTTGGGCACGGCGACGCGATTCTTTTGCAGG
The DNA here is from genome assembly GCA_964480295.1 of uncultured Phascolarctobacterium sp. Classification (GTDB taxonomy): domain Bacteria; phylum Bacillota; class Negativicutes; order Acidaminococcales; family Acidaminococcaceae; genus Phascolarctobacterium_A. The sequence continues at coordinate 14,209 of CAYZOZ010000027.1, read as the reverse complement.
ACGGCAGGACCAACGTCATGGTCGACGTGGGCAAGTTTCAGAAGGATAAAAGCGGTCGCGGCGGTAAGGACGCGTTGATCGCTTCGCTCGCTAAGGCGGGAGTGAACGCGGATCGCGACAGGATCAACACCGTGATCATCACGCATCACCACGCGGATCATCTAGGCAATATCAAATGGTTCGCAGGCCGCTATAGGGTGAGCAATATTTACGACAGCGCCTTTCCGAACACCGCCAATCAGATCTCCGTGTGGCTGAACGGCGAGCTGCGCGCGGGGCATTATCATAACAGGGTGCTGCGTGCGGGCGCGCGCATCGATTTGGGTAAGGACTACTATTTAGAGGTGCTTTCGCCAGGGGATTTCCTGACGGCGCAGGATTTACAGAGCTTAAATAACAGCAGCGTGGTGATGAAGCTGCATTACGGGCAGTTTTCCATGCTGCTGACGGGCGACGCGGAGGCTCCCGTCGAGGAGCGCTTGGCGCAGCGTTTGGGCGCAGGGCTGCGCGCCGACGTGCTGAAGGTGGGGCATCACGGCAGCAAGACCTCGTCCTACTATCCCTTCATCAGTCAGGTGCGTCCCAAGTACGCGTTGATTAGCTGCGGCGATTTCGCAATCTATCATCACCCGAACAAGAACGTGGTGGGACGCTTGCAGCATCTCGGCGCGAAGGTGCTGACGACGCATGAGCACGGCAATCTCGTCGTGACCACTGACGGCAAAAGCTTCGACGTGAATACGGAGCGCTGACGCTTGCTCGGCGTTGGCTTAGCTCTGCAAAAAGAAACCCCATACTTATACTATTAAGTGGATATACGGCTTGAAAAACATAGACAAGAAATCGGCTGATATGATATAATTTTGAATAAGATTTTGGGGAGGCAGCCATTCCGGCTGCCAATTTCATTTAGGAGGGCCCTTATATGGAAAAGACTTTGCTTTCACTCCTGAAATTAGTGCCCGATGCCGAGGTAATCGGCAGTACGGACAAGCTGATTAACGATATTACCGCCGATTCGCGCACGGTGCAGGCAGGCAGCCTGTTTATTTGCCTGAAGGGCGCGACGGTGGATGGACATAAATTTTTACCCATGGCGGCCGCGAAGGGTGCCGTGGCGGCGATCGTGGAGGACGTGCCTGAGGTCGTTCCAGTGGGAATGACGCTTATCAGGGTGCGCGATACGCGCGTGGCTATGGAGGCGGTAACGCCGTTTTTCTATGATTATCCGGGGAAAAGGCTGCGCATGATCGGCGTGACTGGCACGAACGGCAAGACGACGACGACGAACATCATCCGTCTGATCCTGCGGCAGGCAGGTTATAAGGTCGGCCTAATCGGTACGATCAACATCATGATCGAGGACGAGGTGACCGTGTCGCACAACACCACGCCCGACGTGGTCGATCTTCAGAAAACGCTGTACGCCATGGTGTGCGCCGGCTGCGATTATTGCGTTATGGAGGTTTCCAGTCATGCTCTGGCGCTCAAGCGCGTGGCAGGCATTGAGTACGACTGCGCGGTGCTGACGAATATCACGCAGGATCATTTGGACTTTCATAAGACGATGGAACGCTATCGCGATGCCAAAAGCCTGCTGTTCGAGCATTTGGCTGAGGGCGAGAAGCAAAATAAAAGCGCGATCTTCAATATGGACGATCCCAGCTCCACGATTATCAGAGCACGCACGCAGGTGCGCTGCTTGAGCTATGGCAAGGGTGCGGAGAACGACATTTATCCCTTGAGCTTCACGGTAGCGCCGAAGCAGATGCAGCTGAGGCTGCACACGCCTGCGGGCGAGCTGGAGCTGGAGCTGAAGATTACTGGCGAGTTCAACGTGTACAACGTTATGGGCACCGTGGCGGCGATGCTGGCGGAGGGAATCGCCAAGGAAACGATCGTCGCCGTTTTGGACGGCTTCGACGGTGTTCCTGGACGCTTTCAGCTGGTGGAGGCGGGGCAGCCCTATACCGTCATCGTCGATTACGCACATACGCCGGACGGGCTGGAGAACGTTCTGCGCACCGCGCGCTCCATTACTAAGGGCAGGCTGTGGACGGTGTTCGGCTGTGGCGGTGATCGCGACAACAAAAAGCGTCCGATTATGGGCGGCTTGGCGCTGAGCCTTGCGGATAGGGTGGTCGTGACCTCCGATAATCCGCGCACCGAGAATCCCGAGAGCATCATAGACGAGATTTTTACCGCTCTGCGCGAGGTTCCCGAGGGCAAGGAGGTGTTCCGCATCGCCGACAGACGCGAGGCGATTTATTTCGCTCTGGCGCATGCCGAGCCTGCCGACGTGATTTTGATCGCGGGCAAGGGACACGAAAATTATCAGATCCTACGTGATAGAACGATTCATTTTGACGATAAAGAGGTCGTGCAGGAGTTTTGGGGGGAGAAGCATGCTGAAGGCAAGTGAGATAATCGCGGCGACGAACGCCGTGTGGGAGGAGTTTCCCTTTACGGGCATTACCACGGACTCCCGTGCCGTGCGTCCGGGCGAGCTTTTCGTCGCTTTACAGGGCGGCAATTTCGACGGTCATGATTACTGCGCGAAGGCGGTGGAGCTGGGGGCGGCGGGCGTGCTGATCTCCCATGACATCGCGCCGCTGCCCGCGGGCATCGCCGTATTTCGCGTGGAGGACACGCTCAAGGCCTATCAGGAGCTGGCGCGGGCCTATCGTAGGTCGCGCGAGGGACTGAAGGTGTTCGCGATCACCGGCTCGAACGGCAAGACCTCGACCAAGGATCTCTTAGCGGCCTGCCTGAGCGCGAAATACAAGGTAGTGAAAACGCAGGGCAATTTCAATAACGAGATCGGTCTGCCGAAAACGCTGCTCTCCATTCAGCCGGACACGGATATCGCCGTGGTGGAGATGGGTATGCGCGGCTTGGGGCAGATCGCCGAGCTGTGCGGCATCGCCGAGCCTGACAGCGGCTTGATCACGAACGTCGGCGAAACGCATATGGAGCTTTTGGGCAGCATGGAGAACATCGCCAAGGCTAAGAGCGAGATCGTGCTTAATTTGCCAGAGAGCGGCTTCGCCGTACTGAACGGCGATAACGAATACGTGGTGGGCGCGGCCGCTAAGACCAAGGCGCAGGTCGTTTTCTTCGGCTTGGGTGAGCATTGCGATTATCGCGGCAGCGAGATCGTGACGGCGGCGCTGGGCACGACCTTCACCTGTACGGAGAAAGCGACGGGCAAAAGCGTGCAGGTACGTCTTCAGCTTATCGGTGAGCATAATGTTTACAACGCGCTTTCGGCGATCGCTGGTGCCGCCTGTTACGGCGTATCGCTGGAGGACAGCGCGCGGGCTTTGTCCACGGCGCGCTTGACTGGTAGTCGTCAGGAGATTATTTATATCGGTGAGCTGACCTTTATCAACGATGCCTATAACGCCAGCCCCGCGTCCATGGAGGCGGCGCTGAAGACTCTGGCGGAGGCCAAGAGGGGCGCGCACGGATGTGGGCGCACCATCGCCGTGCTGGCGGACATGCTGGAGCTGGGCGCGATCAGCGAGGACGCGCATCGTCGCGTGGGCGCGTGGGCTGTGGAGTACGGTGTTGACTACGTGCTGACCTATGGCAGGGACGCTGCCTATATTACGGACGAGGCGCTGCGCCGTGGCGGTAAGTCCAAGCATTGCGCCACCCGTCAGGAGGCGGCGGACGAGCTGCGCCTTTTGGCGGAGGCAGGGGACATCATCCTGCTCAAGGGCTCGAACTCCATGCAGGTTGGCAAAATGCTGGAGCTATTTAAATAAGAAATCAAAAGAAAGATCGAGATAATAAAGCTGTTCGGGATGTGAGCGGAAGCTTTATGTAGCTAAGAACTCGTTTGAGGGGTAAGAGAATGTTGAGATTAGTAGCAGTTCCGGTAACCGCGTTCATCGTGTGTGCCATGATAGGTCCAGTAATGATTCCGTACCTGCATAAATTAAAATTCGGTCAGTCCATTCGCGAATGTGGACCGGCCAGCCACATGAAGAAAAGCGGTACGCCGACCATGGGCGGGCTGATGATGCTTTTCGCCCTTTTGGTCGCACTGCTGTGGGGCGAGTGGACGCCGCCGCTTTTGATCGCCTTTTTGCTGACCTTCGGTCACGCGCTGATCGGCTTCTTGGACGACTACATCAAGGTCGTTATGAAGCGTAATTTGGGACTGACGGCGAAGCAAAAGTTTTTCCTGCAATTTATTTTGGCGGGCGCGTATGTTTTCTTCGCGGAAACGCATTTGCAGCATACGAGCCTGTGGCTGCCCTTGGCGAACGTCGAGTTCGACCTCGGCTGGGGCTATTATATATTGGCGTTCCTGCTTTTGGTGGGCACGACGAACGCCGTTAATCTTACCGATGGCTTGGACGGGCTGGCGTCCTTTGTGACGCTGCCCGTGTCGCTGAGCTTCGCGGTGATCGCCTTCATCATGGGCATGTACGAGATAAGCGCCTTCGCTTTGGGCATTACGGGCGCGTGCTTGGGCTTTTTGCTCTTTAATCGTCATCCGGCGCAGGTCTTTATGGGCGATACGGGCAGTCTTGCTCTGGGCGGCGCGGTGGCGGCTTTGGCGCTTTTGACGCACACGGAGCTGCTTTTGGTCATCATCGGCGGCGTGTACGTTGCCGAGGCGCTTTCGGTTATTATTCAGGTCGGCTATTTTCGCCTGACGCATGGCAAGCGTTTCTTCCGCATGGCTCCCTTGCATCATCATTTCGAGCTGGGCGGCTGGAACGAGGTCAGGGTGGTGCGCGTCTTTACCTTCGTAAGCACCTGCCTGTCCCTCATCGGCTTGGCTATGTGGCTGGCGGCAAAATTCTAGGAGGCTGGAATCATGGATCAGAGGAATGTAATTATTTACGGTGCCGGCGTTAGCGGACGCGGTGCCGCCGAGGTGCTCTGCCACCGCGGAGAGAGGGTGTATCTTTATAATGATGCGCCCTGCACGCTCGCTCCCGAGCTGGAGCGACTGCTGCAGGTGGGCGGCGGCGCGCTTGCCGTGGGTGAGGCGGCATATCGCGCGCTTTTGCCCGAGGCGAAGCTCGTCGTGCTTTCTCCCGGCGTTCCCTGTGACGTGCCTAACGTGCTTTTGGCGGAGGCGCAGGGCGTGGAGGTTATCAGCGAGGTGGAGCTGGGATACCGCTTGTTCGGCGGGCATATCGCCGCCATTACTGGCACGAACGGTAAGACCACGACCACTACTATCGTGGGTGAGATGCTGAAGCGTCTGCCCGTGCCCTCCGCCGTGGGCGGTAACATCGGCTTGGCGCTGTCCAAGGAGGTGGAGCGGCTGCCGCGCGAGGGCTGGCTGGCTGCCGAGCTGAGCAGCTTCCAGCTGGAGAAGGTGAGCGGCTTCTGCCCTGACATCGCCGTGGTTTTGAATCTAACGCCCGATCATATGGAGCGACATCACACGATGGCTGCCTATGCCGAGGCGAAGAAAAATATCTTTCGCCGTCAGGGCGCGGAGCAATACACCGTTTTGAATTACGATGATCCCGAGGTGCGCACGTGGGCGCGCGAAAGCAGGGGGCAGATTTGTTATTTCAGCAGAAAAAGCGTCCTTCCCGCGGGAATATATGTGCAGGACGGAAGTTTTGTGATAAAATGGAAGGATACAACGAGGGTTGTGTGCCGAGTGGACGAGCTGCA
>CAYZOZ010000027.1:5809-8457 GCA_964480295.1 uncultured Phascolarctobacterium sp. | reverse complement strand
TCGCGGGCGTTTCCGTGGAGGACATGGCGGACGTGCTGCGCAATTTCCGTAGCATCGAGCATCGCTTGGAGTACGTCGCCACGATTAAGGGCGTGCCCTATTATAATGATTCCAAGGCTACGAATACGGATTCCGCAATCAAGGCCTTGGAGGCTTTTCCGCAGGGGAACATTATTCTTTTGGCAGGCGGTCACGACAAGCTTACCGAGCTGGAGCCGTTGATGCGTCTGGTGCGGGAGAAATGCGCGGCGCTCGTCCTTTTGGGCGAGGCGCGGGAGCGCTTTTACGAGGCGGCGAGGAGTGCTGGAGTGGGGAAGATTATTTTGGCCGACTCCTTCGCCGACGCGGTGCGCAGAGCCTACGAGCTTGCCGTGCCGCCGCAGGTGGTGCTTTTGTCGCCTGCCTGCTCGTCCTATGATATGTTTAAGAACTACCCTGAAAGAGGACGCTGTTTTAAGGAGCTGGTGCATGCTTTAGAGCGTTGATGGGGAGGAGGAATAATTTTGAAGGTCATCTTATCCGGCGGCGGTACGGGCGGACACATCTATCCCGCGCTGACTATCGCCGATCAAATTAAAAGGCTGGAGCCCGAGGCGGAGATTATCTTCGTTGGGACGAGGCAGGGACTGGAAAAGGATATTATTCCCCGTTATGGCTATCCCTTGCAGTTTATCGAGGTGGCGGGCTTTAAGCGCAGCTTGAGCCTTGACACCCTGCGTAGCACGGGGAAGCTGTTCACGGGGCTTTATGACGCATATAAAATTATCGAGAGGGAGAAGCCGGATCTGGTGATAGGCACCGGCGGCTACGTGTGCGGACCGATCGTCTTTATGGCGGCGCTGCACCACATTCCCTGCGCGATTCAGGAGCAGAACGCCATGCCAGGCGTTACCAATAAGATTTTGGCGCGCTATGTTAGGAAGGTTTTTTTGGGCTATAAGGAGGCCGGCAAATATTTCCCGGAGCGGGCGGAGCTTGTCTACACGGGCAACCCCATTCGCACGGAGATTTTGGAGCATGAGCGCGCGCAGGCCATAGCGGAGCTGGGACTGGATCCCTTGAAGCGGACGATCCTCGTTTCCGGCGGCAGTCGCGGCGCGCGCAGCATCAATAGCGCGATGGTGGAGGCGGAGCTGGCGCTTTCCGGCAGACAGGACGTGCAGGTTCTGCATGCCACCGGCGACGTGAATTACGAAAAGCATATGGCGGAGCTGAAGAAAAGGGGCGGCGTGGGTGAGAACATCCTCGTGAAGCCCTATCTGCACAATATGCCCGTGGCGTTGGCGGCTGCCGATTTGGCGGTCTTTCGCGCCGGCGCGATCGGGCTGGCGGAGCTGATGGCGAAGGGCGTGCCCTCGATCCTCGTTCCCTATCCCTACGCTACCGCCAATCATCAGGAGTTCAACGCGCGCGCGGTGGAGGCCAAGGGCGCGGCGAAGGTAATCCTAGACAAGGAGCTGACGGCTGAGAGCGTGCTCGAGGTCATCGAACGTCTTTTGCTGCACGAGCAGGAGCTGGAGCAAATGCGGCAGGCTGCCAAGGCCTTGGGTAAGCCCGGGGCGGCGGCGACGATCGCCAAGCAGGCCTTGGACTTGATTAAGAAATAGGGAGGTTATCCTGTGGCTGAAAATAAATTAGCGAATCTGCATAATATACATTTCATCGGCATCGGCGGTGCCGGCATGAGCGCTTTGGCCTACGTGCTTTTGCGACGCGGCTATGACGTGAGCGGCTCCGATTTGAACGCGGGGCATATGTCCGCGCATTTGGCCGAGGAGGGCGCCATGGTCTATATGGGGCATGATGCCTGTCAGGTGTATGATGCGGAGGCGGTCGTGGTTTCTACCGCCATTCATCCCGATAATACGGAGCTGGTGGAGGCACGTAAACGCGGCATTCCTGTGCTGCATCGCAGCGACGTTTTGGCGGCGCTGCTGAACGCGGAGCAGGCGCGGGGCGTGGCGGTCGCTGGCGCGCACGGCAAGACCACGACGAGCGCAATGATCTCCTGCATCGCGGCGGAGAGTGGCATTGATCCGACGGTGGTTATCGGCGGCGAGGTGAACAGCCTCGGCGGCAACGCGCGCAACGGCGCGGGCGACTTCGTGGTGGCGGAGGCTGATGAGAGCGATGGCTCCTTCCTTAAGTTTTATCCGCAGCTGGCAGTGGTGACTAATATCGAGGACGATCATTTGGATCATTATGGCACGGAGGAGAATATTTATCTCGCCTTCAAGCAGTTTTTGAGCAATCTGCGCGAGGGCGGCAGGGCGATCCTGTGCGTCGACAACGCGAAGGTGCGTCGCTTGGCGGCGGAGACCGATAAGCAGGTGATCACCTATGGTCTAGAGGGGGAGGACGCCGATTATACGGCTAAGAGCATTAGCTATGACGTGAACGGCACCTCCTACGAGCTTTATTATAAGGGCGAGCTGCTTACGCAGGTGCGCCTAATCGTTCCCGGCCGGCACAACGTCCTTAATTCCATGGGCGCGTTCGCGGTGGCGCGGGAGATGGGCATTCCGACGGAGGCGATTTTGGCTTCCCTGAGCCGCTTCGTCGGTGTAAAGCGTCGCTTCGAGACCAAGGGCAAGGTGGACGGCGTTTGGGTGGTGGACGATTACGCGCATCATCCGACGGAGATCGGC
>CAYZOZ010000027.1:0-5709 GCA_964480295.1 uncultured Phascolarctobacterium sp. | reverse complement strand
GGTGGACGGCGTTTGGGTGGTGGACGATTACGCGCATCATCCGACGGAGATCGGCGTGACGCTTCAGGCGGCGCGTCAGACCAAGCCGCAGCGCCTGCTGTGCGTATTCCAGCCGCATCGCTATACGCGGACGCAGCTGCTGTTTGACGAGTTCTGCGACTGCTTCAAGGCTTGTGACGAGCTGATCCTCGTGGATATTTACGCGGCAGGCGAGAACGCCATTCCCGGCGTGAGCAGCAAGCATTTAGCGGAGGGCGTGCGCCAAGCGACGGGGCAGCAGGTACGCTATATCCCTCGTCTGGCGAAGGCGGAGGAGTATTTGGAGAGCGTGGCGCAGGCGGGCGACCTGATCATGACGGTCGGCGCGGGCGACGTATTTAAAATCGGTGAGGAATTAGTAAGAGAATTGGGGCGTAGGGCAAAATGAATAAACAGGATGTAGTAGCAGTTGTTTTGGGAGGACCTTCCTCCGAGGCGGAGATTTCCCGCGTAACCGGTGGCGCGATCGCCGCCGCACTGCGCGAAAAGGGCTATAACGCGAAGGAGGTCGAGCTGGTGCCCGACCGCTTGCTGCAAACCCTGCACGCGATGCAGGCCAAGGTGGTGTTCAACGCGGTACACGGCAGGTACGGCGAGGACGGACGCTTGCAGAGCATGCTGGAGGCGGCAGGCATTCCCTATACCGGCTGCGGCGTTTTGGCGAGCGCTGTGAGCATGGATAAATCTGCGACGAAGCGCTATTTACAGTCGGCGGGCATTTCCACGCCGCGCTGCTTGATCCTCAATCGCCGTGAGGCGCAGGAGCTTAGCGCGCTCAAGGCGCATATTTTGGAGGCCTTCGGTCTGCCCGTCGTAATTAAGGCGGCGACGCAGGGCTCCAGCATCGGCGTGACGATCCCCAAGGAGGCAGAGGAGATCGAGCCCGCGCTGAAAGATGCCTTCGCCTATTCCGAAAACGTTTTAGTGGAGCAGTGCATCCAGGGCAAGGAGCTGACCGTCGCTCTTATGGAGGAGAACGGCGAGCCAAAGCCCCTGCCAGTGATTTGGATCGCGCCGCATAACGGTGCCTATGATTTTCATTCCAAGTATACCAAGGGCGCGACCGATTATCATTGTCCCGCTCCTTTGGACGAGGCGGTTACCAAGCACGTGCAGGAGCTGGCTGTTGCTACCTACAAGGTTTTGGGCTTGAGCGGCGTGGCGCGCGTGGATGTGATGCTGGACGAGCGGGAGCAGGGCTATGTTTTGGAGGCCAACACCGTGCCCGGCATGACGGCGACCAGCCTCGTGCCCAAGGCGGCGGCGGCTGTGGGAATCTCCTTCCCCGATTTGTGCGAAAGAATCCTGCTTACGGCTAAATAATTACGAGGGCTTGAGGAGTATAGAGGTGGTGCGGCATGGCAACAATTAAAGAACGCTTGCATGAGCATAAGCGTCGTCAGCGTATACGCTTTTGGACGCGCGTTTTGGTCATCGCGGGGCTGGGCTGGGGCTTGCATAACGGTTGGAATTATCTTCATCAGCCGGGCCTAGCGGTCGGCGAGCTGACGCTGCACGGTTCGAATCTCGTTTCCGTTGAGGAGGCGATTCGCTTCGGCGGCGGCGAGCCACCCTTCAATTTCTTCAATTTCAGCGCTAGACGCTTGCTCGACGCGCTCGATAACGACGTGCGCATCGCGAGTGCACGCTCGACCTATCGCTTTCCCTTCGGCTATGATTTCTATATCACGGAGCGCGAGCCGGCTCTTTACGTCGCCAATTCCTATCGCAGCTATCTGCTTGTGGACAGGGGAGGCTATGTGATGAACGTGGTCACCGGTATTCCCGATGCCTGTGCGCCGATCCTAGTGGGCGCGCAATGCGGTAACGTTTATTTGGGCGACAGCATCGACAACGAGGCGGTGGAGGGCGTACTGGAATTCTTGAAGCTGCTGGATGCCGAGGCTCGCGATCGCATCGCGGAGATCGCCATCGATAATCGCAACGAGGTCAAGCTGCGACTGCGCAACAGCTTCCCGATCCTGCTGGGACCGGTCGGAGGACTGACCGAGAAGGCGGAGGTATTCAAGACAGTGTTTAATGAGATTAAAAACAAAAATATTCAAGCGGAATATATTGATTTAACCTTTGCTAAACCGTATATCAGGCTGCTGCCTGAGAAAGACAAGATTTGAGGGTAGAAAAATGAAACAGATCATCACTATGGATCTTCAGGGCAAGATCCTGATCGCCATAGTATTCATGGTATTGGGCTTTATGCTTTCGGTACAGTATAAGGCTACGGAGCAGCAAAGATCGATCCGTATGGACAGGGTTGAGGATCTTTCCGACCGCTTGAAGCAAATGGAGGCGGAAAACAAGGGCTTGCTCGCGGAGCTAGAAACGCTGCGCAAGCAGGACGAGGCCAACGTCCACGATCCGCAAAAGGAGCGTCTGAAGCTTTTGGCAGGCACGACTCCCGTCGTGGGCGAGGGCGTGGAGATCGTCCTAGACGATAGCAATATTCCCAAAAAGGCCAACGAGAACCCAAATCTATATATCATTCATGACGAGGATTTGCTGCGCGTGCTGAACGAGCTGCGCGCGGCGGGCGCGGAGGCGATCTCGCTCAATGATCAGCGCATCGTGGCGATGAGCGAGGTGCGTTGCGCGGGGCCGACGGTATCGGTAAACAACGTGCGTAGCGCTCCGCCCTACGTGATTAGGGCGATTGGCGCGCCGAAAACGCTGACCAGCGCGCTGCGTCTGCGCGGCGGCGTGGTGGAGACCTTCGAGTTCTGGGGCATCCAGGTGAAGATCAAGACCGATAAGCAGGTAAAGATCCCCGCTCTCAAGACACAGCGTAAATTTGAATACGCGAGCAGCGTCGAGGAGAAGGAGGGAGAAAAATGATCTATGCCGCTTTTATCGGCCTAGCGGTCGGCGTGATCGCTGGCATCTATTGCCCCTTCAGTATTCCGCCGGAATACGCGCGCCTTTTGGCGGTGGCGGTGATGGCGGGCTTGGACGCGGTGCTGGGCGGCATTCGCGCCGCTATGGCGAGTACCTATGACACGTGGGTGTTCATCTCTGGCTTCTTCATCAACGGCATTTTGGCAGCCTTTCTCTGCTATGCCGGTCCGCTGATCGGCATCGACCTGTACATGGTGGCCATATTGATCTTCGGTATGCGCATCTTCCAGAACATCGGCGTTATCCGCAGATTATATATGGGAAAATAAATTTTTCCGACTGGCAGGAAAAACACTACATAATGTGGAAAGATAATAAAATAGGTTATTTTAATTCTGTTTGTAAATATAAAAGCTACCCAAGGCGTAAGGGGGACGTAGAATATGTTTGAAGATGTTTTGACAGAGCTTAATGTTGACACTAAGGCGAATATCAAGGTTATCGGTGTCGGCGGCGGCGGCAATAACGCCGTGAACCGCATGATCAGCGCGGGCGTGGAGGGCGTGCAATTTATCGCCGTGAACTCCGATATGCAGGCGTTGGTTCAATCCAAGGCCGAGACGAAAATCCAGATCGGCGAGAAGCTGACGCGCGGCTTGGGCGCGGGCGCTAATCCCGAGGTGGGAGAGAAGGCGGCCGAGGAATCGCGCGAGCAGATTGCCGAGATCCTCAAGGGCTCCGACATGGTATTCGTTACCGCGGGCATGGGCGGCGGCACTGGTACGGGCGCGGCGCATATCGTGGCAGAGTGCGCGCGCGAGGTCGGCGCGCTGACCGTGGGCGTTGTGACCAAGCCCTTCATGTTCGAGGGCAAGCGTCGCATGAATCAGGCCGAGGGCGGCATCATGAAGCTGAAGGAAAAGGTCGACACCCTGATCACCATTCCGAATGATCGTCTGCTTCAGGTTATCGACCGCCATACGACGATGGTCGAGGCCTTCCGCATCGCCGACGACGTGCTGCGTCAGGGCGTGCAGGGCATTTCTCAAATTATCAACGTTCCCGGCATGGTGAACGTCGATTTCGCGGACGTGAAGTCCATTATGAAGGACGCGGGCAGCGCCCTGATGGGCATCGGTACCGCCAAGGGCGAGGGCGCGGTGAGAGCGGCTGTCGAGGCGGCGATTAAGAGTCCGCTTTTGGAGGCGACCATCGAGAACGCTCAGGGCGTGCTGCTGAATATCACCGGCGGCGCGAATATGGGCCTGTTCGAGGTCAGCGAGGGCGCGAACATCGTGAACGACGCGGTCGACGCGAACGCCAACATTATCTTTGGCGCGGTTATGGACGACTCCCTGGAGGACGAGGTGCGTGTAACCATCATCGCTACCGGCTTTCCGTCCGAAGCACCGTATCTGCCCAAGGAGGGTAAGAAGGTAATCAGCAATCCGGAGAGCAAATCCTCCGGTCCCAGCGTGATTAGCGGCTTTAACGGCGGCAACGAGATTCCGCCATGGCTGCGCAGATAAGCGTTTTTAACTGAGCTTTACGTTTTCGCTCGGAGAACCTCCGAGCAGCTTTGGGAGGCAGCTACTATGAAATGTCCATTTTGCTCGTATCGGGATAGTCGCGTGATCGACAGTCGTTCGGTGGAGGAGTCCACCTCTATTCGCCGTCGGCGCGAGTGTCCTAATTGCGGTCGTCGCTTCACCACCTATGAGAAGTACGAGGAAACGCCGCTCGTGGTCAGCAAGAAGGACGGGCGTAGGGAGCTGTTCGATAATAAAAAGCTCTTGAGCGGACTGTTGAAGGCGTTCGAGAAGCGTCCCGTGCCCTATGAGCGCGTGCAGGAGATCGCCGACAGCGTGGAGCGCGAGCTGCGCGTCTCGGGCGAGTCCGAGGTGGATAGCAGCAAAATCGGCGAGCTGGTGATGCAGCATCTCGAGGAGACCGATCAAATCGCCTACGTGCGCTTCGCGTCCGTCTATCGTCAATTCGCCGACGTGAGGAACTTTATGCAGGAGCTGGAGCGCATCATGCATAAGGAGGAGCAGCCTCGCTAGGGCGTGCTAAAGGAAATAGAGCGTTGCGGTTCTGCGAGTCGCAGCGCTTTTTCTATGCGCGGCAAGCCTGCGCCCGTCGCGTTTCGAGAGGAGTTTTGCACTTGACGCGGCAGGGAGAAGGTGATATACTGAAAAAGCAATTTATCAGATAATCTTTTATGAATATCACAGCCGCGCAATCAACAATCATTACTCATTTAAATAAATAATCCATTTATGATGATTTGAAAAATTGAACAAAAATTCGGGAGGGGTGGAAGAAAATGCAACGTTATACTTATATATTTTTAACGCTTTTCTTCATATGTTTAGACTACTTTGCCATAGTGCTGGCGGAGGAGGGAGCCTTTCTCCTGCGTAATTTCCTTTTTACCGGCAGCAGAATGCATTTGTCATGGTTAAACTTTTGGGTGATATTCCCTTGCTTTTTTTTGCTCTTTATTCATTTAGAGCAGCTTTATACACGCAGAATGCCCTTTTATAAGGAGGTTGAAAAGCTTTTCAAGGCCTCCTGCTACGGCATTTTGGCAGTTATCTTCGAATTATACGTGGCTCAGATCGCCAGCTCCACCAGCAGGCTGTTCGTGGGTCTTTTCGTCGTACTCGCGTTCGTGCTGCTGACGGCATTCCGCTATGTAGCGAAGCGCTTTCTAATGCAGCATGGGCAGTGGCGATTGCCTGTGCTGGTAATCGGCGCGGGGCGTACCGCCGAGCTTTTGGCGCGTACCATTACCTATGACGCGGGCATGGGCTA
>CAYZOZ010000026.1:0-23197 GCA_964480295.1 uncultured Phascolarctobacterium sp. | reverse complement strand
CGATAGGGCTAAGCTGTTGGCGCAGCTTTAAGATGGGGGAAAGATTTTTGAGCTTATTCTAAGCTTAGCTATTTAGCCTCTATTATAAAATCAAGCTATCCTAGGTATCAGCAAGTCTGCTACTTGGGATGGCTTTTTGCGTTTTGTGTGGAATAAGTGTGCATAATAGGCAAAATTTTTGCAAAGGAAGCCTCATTTTGTGTTATAATAGGCATATAGCTTATTTAAACGAGGTGAACTAAATGCGTAAATCTCTACGAGTTTTGTTATTAACTTTTTTATTCACAGTGCTGTGCAGCGCGGTCGCATTGGCCTATAATCCAGGTCAGAGAACGATTAAGCTTTTGGGACAGACGCTGAACAGCGATCATCAGCCAGTGCATTTGGTCGTAACCCAGACGATCGATATGCGCGAGGTGCTGACCGCTGATGCCTATGCCAAGCTGCCGGACGCGCAGAAAAAGCGCGTCAGTCGCACCGAGTATAACGAGCATAACGGCATTAACGCCGAGCGTGCCGTAATTTTGGACGGCGAGGGCAAGGTGATTAAGGATACCGTGAATTTTTGTCGTGACGGCTATTGGTACGCTATCGACTATCTGAATAAGAGCTATGACCGCGTGCCCGAGCTGGAGGGGATGAGCCTGCCCTTTGCGGAGACGCTGATCGGTTGGTTCAACGTGCGTCCCGTGGGCGGCTATGACGAGACTAAGGGCTATGATTTCGACAAGATGACTAAGGGCACGAATACGCTGAGCTTCTATTTTGAGAAGGATACTGAAAATTGGGTGGGCTATGAGACCGCCTATCTCCCCATGTTCAAGGTGGTGGAGGTTTCCAACGTCGTGGACGATGCCGTATTCGCTTTGCCACCTGCGGAGTTTAAGCAGGTCGTCGATCCGGCGATGCGCAATTTCGCTAATAGATTGATGGAGCGCAGAAATAGTAAATAGGGCAGCGGCTCGCAGGGACGCGGATTTTTAAATCGTAAGTGGAAACGGCTTCCGAGCATTGTGCTTGGAGGCCGTTAGCTTTACGTGAGGTGAATTTTTAGCTTTGACTGTTTTTGTGGGCGGACAAAGGAGAATGTGAACACGAAAAACACCTTTGCAATTTGCGAAAAATTTCCGTATGGGGTAAAATAGAGCGTGGAGGTAGCTATGGATATCGACACTTTTATTGCTGAACTACAGGCCTATCGAGGCCAGTTGGCCTTTAACCCTTGGCGCGACTATGATCCGACCTGCGATATTTCGCCGGAGGCTCCAGCCTTGCGCCGTGCGAACCTACGCCGCTATTTGGAGCTACGCCAGCGTGCGCGGTATCTTTTTATTGCTGAAGCCTTGGGCTATCAGGGCGGTCATTTTAGCGGCATCGCGATTACCTCGGAGCGTATCCTTTTGGGTGAGCATCCGCAGATCGCGCCGGAGAGCGTTTTGGGCGCATGGCATTATGAGCGCACCAGTAATCCTGAGAGCGCGCTGCTTAACGCCACGCAAAGGCGGAAGGGCTTCAACGAGCCTACGGATACCGTGGTGTGGAGCGCCTTGAGTCAGCAGGGAGTATCGCCGTTTGCTGCTGTTTTGTGGAATATATTTCCCTTTCATCCATATAAAGAGGGTAAGCTTCTGTCCAACCGTACGCCCGCGCCTGCCGAGCTGGACGAGGGGATTCGCTACGCGCGAATGCTGCTGAGCTTGCTTCCCGAGCTGCGTATTATCGCTATCGGGCAGAAGGCGCAGGATACTCTGAGCCGTTACGGCGTGCCCTACGAGGCGGTGCGACATCCGTCTATGGGCGGTGCCGCCGTTTTTCGTGCTCAGGTGGCGGAGCTATTCGGAGGCTGAGCGCATGAAGGAGCAGGCGCGTTATATCACAAGAGAACAGGCGTTGAATGTGGCGTTGAATATCGGCAAGGTGCTGCTGAAGAACGGAGCGGAAACCTCGCGCGTGGAGGATACCATCGCGCGCTTTTGCCGTACCTTCGGCTTTTACGACATCAATATCTTTGCCACGCCGACCATGATCATCATCGGCGACGAAACGATGATGAATTCCTCGCTGATGTGTCGTATTCGTTATCGCAGTAACAATTTGAGTAATGTTAAGGCGATTAACGATCTTTCCTATAGCATTAAGCCGGAAAGCTTCGATTATGATAAAACGATGGATTTTTTGCATGATTTACTCAAGCGTCAGCCGCCCTATGGCAAATGGACGGTGTGCTTGGCCTCCGCGCTGTGCTCGGCGGCCTTCGCCAGTATGCTGGGTGGCAATAGCCACGACTTTTTGGCGGCGTTCGTGACGGGCGGCTTGGCGATGGTGCTTTTGCGGCGGTTGGATCGCTACGGTTTGGGCGCGTTTTGGGAAAATACGGTGGCAGGCTCGGCGATCGGCGCGCTGGCTATTTTGTGCTGCGCGGTGAGTGTGCAATGTACGCGCACGAACATCATTGTCGGCTCGCTGATGCCGTTTTTGCCAGGCTTGGCGTTCACGAATGGCTTGCGCGATTATTTGAGTGGTGATCTGATCAGCGGCAACAGTCGTATTGCCGAGGCACTTTTGTTCGCCGTTTCGATTGCCTTCGGGCTGGCGTTCAGCCTGCTGCTCTGGCATCGCTTCGGCTGGGAGCTGTGGCCAAGGAATTAGAGGTGGCATTATGATTTTGCTGAATTATTATCAGGCCTTCGCCTTCGCCGTGCTTTCCACGGTGGCCTTCGCCGTTATCTTCCAGGCTCCGCGACGCTCCCTGCCCATGTGCGGCATAGTGGGCGCGGTGGGCTGGCTCGTTTACATTTATTTGCGTAACGCGGTGGAGCTGGACTCCTTCTACGCTAATTTGGCGGCTTCCTTTGCCGTGGCGTTGGGAAGCGAGATGGCGGCGCGTTTATTTAAGCAGCCGGTGACGATCTTCGTCATTCCCGGCATTTTCCCGATAGTTCCTGGACTTGCCATGTATAACGGTATGTCCATGATTATAGAAAAGCAGTATGATTACGGCGCGTCTCTACTGCTACAGGCCGCTATGGATGCCTCGGCGATCGCCTTGGGCATTATGTTCGTCGGCGGTTTGTTTCGCGTGATGAAAACTAAGCATGAAAGGAATCATATTGATGCCTGAAATACAAGAGTCGCAGCAGGTGCCGCTGATGACGCGGGACGAGGCGCTGCAGGTTGCCCTAAATATCGGAGAGGTGCTTTTGAAAAGCGGGGCTGAGACCTCTCGTGTGGAGGATACCATTGTGCGCTTTTGCAGGAGCGCGGGCTATCCCGAAACCAATATCTTCGTTACGCCGACGCTGATTTTGATTGGCGACAGGCGTACTCCCAATTCGACGATGATGAGTCGTATCTGCGAGCGCAGTACGAATCTTTCTAATATCAGTGAAATCAACGATTTTTCCTATGCGATTAGCAGGGAGCCAGTGAGCTATGCCACCGCGATGGCGAAGCTGCACAGCTTTTTCGGTCGGCGACCGCCCTATGGCAAGTGGACGCTTTGCTGGGCCTCCGCCTTTTGCTCGGCAACCTTCGCGGGTATGCTGGGTGGTAATGCCTATGATTTTGTCGCTGCCTTTATCACGGGGGGCTTGGCGATGGTGCTAATCAAGCAGCTGGCGGGCTATCGTCCCAATGCCTTTTGGGAGAACGCTCTGGCAGGCGTGGCGATCGGCGCGGTGAGCCTGATTTGCTGTTATGTGGACGTGCGCTGCACGCTGACGAATATCATCGTTGGCTCGTTGATGCCCTTTGTGCCAGGCGTGGCCTGCACGAATGGCTTGCGCGATTACATGGCGGGCGATCTCGTGAGCGGCAACAGTCGTATCGCCGAGGCGCTGCTTTTCGCTATTTCCATCGCCTTTGGGCTGGGCTTCAGCCTGCTTGTTTGGTATAGGCAGGGGTGGGCGTGATGAATTGCATGAGCGTAGGAAGCGCTTTATTTACAAGAATACGGTCGAGGAGGAATACTTGTGGATATTGATTATTTGGCGGCGATAGCCTTCTCCTTTTCGACTACGGTGGCCTTCGCCCTGCTTTTGCAGGCTCCGAAAAGAACCTTGCCCATCAGCGGTTTGATCGGCGCGGTCGGTTGGATCGTTTTCCTTTTTGTGCGTAAGGAAATGGGTGCGAGCTCCTTTTATGCCAATATTTGCGCGAGCCTAGCGTTGGCGCTGCTCAGCGAGCTGGCGGCGCGTGCCTTCAAAAAGCCGACGACGGTTTTCGTCATTCCTGGCATTTTTCCGATCGTCCCTGGCTTGGGCATGTATAACGGTATGGCGAAGATGATCGCTAATAATTATGAGCAGGGCGTGAATATCCTGCTGACGGCGGTTTTTGATGCTGGCGCGATCGCCTTGGGCATTATGTTCGTTGGCAGCTTTTTTCGCGTTTTGAAATTAGGCTGGGAGAAGGAGCGCTTGGCGAAGCATTCGCCCTTAACAAAATAAATAAAAGCTTAGTGAGGAGAAAATATGAGCTTTGTGGAATTGTTGCTTTTGTCCGTCAGTCTAGCGATGGACGCTTTTGCCGTGTCTATTTGCGGCAGCATGGTGCTAAGTCCGAAGGATAGGACGGCGGGCGCGCTGCGCTTTGGCGTGTGGTTCGGCTTTTTTCAGTTTTTGATGCCAGTGATCGGCTATTTCGCGGCGATTTCCTTTATCGATTATATTACGGCCTATGATCATTGGCTGGCACTGGCGCTTTTGGGCTATTTGGGAATCAATATGATTCGCGAATCGGGCGAAAGCGAGGAGGACGAGGTCAAGAGCAGCTATACAACGAAGGAGATGGCTGTGCTGGCGGTGGCTACGAGCATCGATGCCTTGGCTGTCGGGATTAGCTTGGCGTTTTTGAATACGAATATTTGGCTTTCCTCGACGCTAATCGGCGTGGTGACCTTCGCTATTGCTACCTTCGGCGGCATGGCGGGCTTTTGCTTGGGTGCGGCCGTGGGACAGCGTGCCAATTTGGTCGGCGGCTTGGTGCTGATCGCGATTGGTGTGAAGATTGTTTTGGAGCATACGGGTATCATTTGATTTTGTGATTAAGGAGGTATGAGTATGGTTACGGTGAATAAGAGCAGAATGCTGGCGGAGTTCAAGGAGCTGGTGGCGCTTCCCTGCCATGGCTTGCAGGAGCGTCCGGTGTTTGATTACCTCAAGGGCAAGCTGGAGGGCTTGGGCTTTAGCGTGGAGGAGGACGATGCTGGCAAGGAGCTGGGTGGCAGCTGTGGCAATCTGTGGGGGTTCCTGCCGGCTACGCGCGAGGGCGCGCTGCGCGTGCTGCTTTCTGCGCATATGGACGGCGTGGAGCCCTGCGGTGGTACGACCGTGGTACAGAGGGACGGCGTGCTTTACAGCGATGGGACAACGATCCTTGGCGGCGATGATAAGTCTGGCGTGGAGGGGATTTTGGAGGGCTTGCGTTTGCTTAAGGAAAGCGGTGCGGCGCATGGCGATATCCAAATTCTCTTTACGATTGCCGAGGAGGGCGGCGTGAACGGCTCGCGCTGCATGGATAGGTCGCGTTTGCGTGCGGACGTGGGCTACGCCTTGGACGGCGAGGGCGCGCCAGGCGAGATCGTTATCGGTGCTCCGGGGCAGTATCGCTACGCGATCGAGGTACACGGCAGGAAGGCGCATGGCGGCTTGGAGCCCGAGAAGGGCATTAACTCTGTTATGATCGCGGCGAAGGCCTTGGCGGAGCTACCGCGCTATGGTCGCATTGACGAGGAAACGACGGCGAATATCGGCATTATTCACGGTGGCACGGCGACCAACGTCGTACCAGATTTGGTGACGATCGAGGGCGATGCGCGTAGTCGTGATAATGTGAAGCTGGAGGCGATCCGTGACGAGATCGTCAACGGTATCGTCGACGGCGTGGAGAAATACGGCGCGCGGGCTGTGGCGAAGGTGGAGCATAAATATAGCTCTTTCCGCGTGGCGGAGGATAGCGACGTGGTGCGTTTGGCGAAGCAGGCCTGTGCGTTGCACGGCTTTACGCCCGACGTTACGCTGACGGGCGGTGGCAGCGATGCGAATTTCATTAACGCTGCGGGCGTACCCTGCGTGATCCTTGGTACGGGTATGTCGAACGTGCATACCGTCGAGGAGTTCCTCAAGGAGGAGGACCTCTATAATTCCGCGCTCATGGTGCATGGCATTTTGCTGGCGGCGGCGCGCTAGTAGGCTAATACGAACGTAAAAAAGCGGCTGTCGCTTTACGAGTAGCTCGTAAGGCGGCAGCCGTTTTGTATAGCTATTGTTCTTTTTTCAGCTCGAGCATGAGCTTGATGACGCTGCTCTCTAGCGTGTCGCGCTCCGCGCTGCGCGCGCCTAAGCGCTGGGCGAGAACGCCCATGGGATAGGTGTCGAGATGCACGCCGTCATAAAGGCATTGGCTGGCGCAGATGATGCGTACGCCGCGGCGCAGAGCCTTCTCCAGCAGTGGCATCCAGCCCAGCTCGTCGCTATTAGGCACGCCGCCCGCACCGAAGCCCTCGATGATCAGCCCCCTATAGCCCTGCCGCAGATAAAAGCGTAGCAGCTCCGGCGAAGCGCCGGGGAAGAGCTTGATGATGCCGATCCTAGGCTCCAGCTCCGTGGTGCAGGCGAAGGCACCTGTGCCGTAGCCACCGCCGTGCGTGTCGTTCCAAACGAGCCGCTCGTCCGCGATGCTCGCCAAGAGGGGCGCGTTGATGCTTTGAAAGGCGTTGAAGCCCTGCGTATAGAGCTTTTTGGCGTGCGCGCCGTGAATGACGCTGTCGCCGAAAACGAGCGCCACTCCCTGCAAGTCGCCGCAGGCGACGAGGAAGGCGTGCAGAACGTTGGCGGGAGCATCGCTGCCATTGGCTTGCAGAGGTAGCTGGGAGCCAGTGAGTACGACGGGCTTGCGTACGTTGCGCAGCATATGGCTGAGGGCGGCGGCGGTGTACGCCATGGTGTCCGTACCATGGGTAATCACGAAGCCGTCATACGCGTCATAGTCCTCGGCGATAGCGCGCACCAGCTCCTGCCAATGACGCGGCTCTAAATTGCTGCTGTCGATGCTGAATAATTGCTTGGTAGTGATCGTGCAAAGCTTCGTTAGACGCGGAACCGCCTGAAGCAGGGCTTGCGTGTCCAGCTCGGGGACGAGCCCGTCCGCCGTGGGCACGCAGGCGATCGTGCCGCCAGTGCCCAGCACGAGAATCTTCTTCATGGAAATCACCTGAGCTTATCTGTACTTATTGGTGTGCTTTTTGCGCTGATGCTCGACACGGTAGTCGGCCTGCGTTTGGTAGACCTGATAGATGTAGAGCAGGCACATGGGAACGACGATGAACATTCCTAGCCAACGATTGTCGAAGAAATAAGAGCCTGCCATGCCTGCCAGCAGGCTGACGATGACGACGAAAAGCATATTGACCTTGTATTTCATGAGTAATTTTTTCATAACGGATGCCTCCTAAATTTATTTGTATGAGAAAGAGCTGATTTGAATATTGTGACGGGGAATTTTCTCCGGTTTGAACAGGGGCAGCAGTTCCCGCATAGTGATTGGCTCGGGGCGCTCCAGCTGTCCTGCGAGATGTGCCAAAAAGCCCAGCAGGGGCTCGGGCGAGGAGCAGTGCCTGCGCAGCTCTGCGACCTCTAGATCGCCGTCGCGTTTGGAGAGCCTACGTCCTTGCGCGTCCGTCAGCAGCGGGATATGGCAAAAGACGGGCGGCTTGAAGTCCAAAAGGCGGTAGAGGTAAAGCTGGTTGGCTGTCGAGCTAAGCAGGTCGCAGCCGCGTACTACCTGGGTGATGCCCATGAGCGCGTCGTCGACGGTGACCGCCAGCTGATAGGCGAAAACGCCGTCGCTGCGGCGCACGATGAAATCGCCGCACTCCTCCGTTAGGCGGTAGCTTTGCGCGCCGTAATGCGCATCCTCAAAGTTTAGCGGCGCGTCGCTTACTTTTACGCGGTAGGCGGGTTGACGGCGCAGAGCCTTCGCTTGTCGCTGCTCTGGCGTGAGCGCGCGGCAGGTGCCCGGGTAAAGCACGCGTCCGTCGCTCAGGTGGGGCGCTTCTGCGGCGTGCAGCTCGGCACGACTGCAAAAGCAGGGGTAGATAAGCTTTTGCTCCGCCAATCTTTGCAGATAGGTCGCGTAAATTTCGCTACGATTGCTTTGGAAATAGCTGTCGCTGTTCGGCGAGCGGTACGCGCCCTCGTCCCATTCGAGTCCGAGCCATTCGAGATCGCGGGCGAGCGCGTCGGCGTTGGCGCGCGGACAGCGACGTGCGTCGAGATCCTCGATGCGCAGCACGATCCTGCCGCCTTGGCTTTTGGCATAGAGCCATGCTAGCATGGAGCAAAAGACGTTGCCCAGATGCAGAAAGCCGCTTGGCGTGGGCGCGAAGCGCCCGACGGGCAGCGCGTTCTGCTGTTGTTCTTGCGAAGAAATCACCATTTTATAGCACATCCCTCTTGTATATTCTACATTTTAGCATATTCCTGTAGGCTTGTGTAGAAAAAATCATCTCTTGAGTAAGTAATACCGAAGCTTTTACTTAAAAAAGGGTTTTTTCAACACGAGCATAGTCAAAAAATTACATAGGCTATTTCCAGAGAAAATAGGCATGATTTTTATGACGCTTCACAAGAGAAGATGAGAAGTTTTTCGTGCGTATATTGCTATTTGGTTGTATAATATACTATGTATAAGAATAAATTTTAGCGAGGTACAAGAATGCGTTTACGTAAAAAACCATGGATCGAGAAAGCGATGAAGGACGTACTGGAGCAGTACGTGTTTATGAATGATATCGAACGCTTTAGGGGACATTGGCAGGAGCTGTTTCCTGGCAAGAGGCTTTGCGTGGAGATAGGCTGCGGTAAGGGAAGGTTTACTATCGGTATGGCGGAGCTGCATCCCGAGAAGGCGTTCATTGGGATCGAAACGCAGCATGATATCGCCTATTTCCCTGCGAAGGCGGCACAGGATAAAAGGCTGGACAATGTGCGGATTATCTGCGCCAACGCGGAGAATTTGCTGGAATGGTTCGAGCCGGGAGAGATTAAGGAGCTTTATCTTAATTTCAGCGATCCTTGGCCGAAGGCGCGTCATGCCAAGCGTCGTTTGACGCATCGCAATTTCCTAGCGAGGTACGCGCAGCTTTTGGGTAAGGGCGGACATTTGCGTTTTAAAACGGATAATCGCGCGCTGTTCGATTTTTCCGTGGAGGAGTTTAAAGAGTTCGGATTGGAGATCATTGCGCTGAGCTACGATTTGCATCATTCCGAGTACGAGAACGAGGTACAGACGGAGTACGAGCAAAAATTCAGCGCGCTGGGTACGCCGATTAATTTCTGCGAGGTAGTCTTTTAATAATTAGCGGGAGATGGGTGCAGGCTTATGAAGAAAAGTTTTTTGAAATTCTGGAGGAATCCCTGTCAGCTGATTTACATGGTCATGGCACTTCTGCTTCTGATAGGCGGCACGAACGTTTTTAGCGCTAGCTTCGTCACGGCACGGGATATGACCGGTAGCGGCATCTATTTCTTTATTCGTTATTTTATTTTCGCGTTAATCGGTCTGGGGCTGATGCACGCGGTGCGTAAATTGGGCTATAAATGGTTTCTGCGTAAGAATATTATCAATATTGGTTGTGTGATTGTTCTTGGGCTTCTTTTTATAGTTACTGTTTTCGGTGTTGCTAATAAGGGCGCGGCGCGTTGGATCTATTTGGGACCTATTTCCTTACAGCCCTCGGAATTCGCCAAGCTGGCAGTGATTCTGCTGTCGGCGCGTTATTTGGGCGACCTAATGCGTCGGGGGGAGAGCATAAGTGCCTTCGCTACGTCGGAATCGCGCACGGTGCTCGCATGTACGGCACTTTACGCTGGATTAATTTATAAGCAGCCAGACCTAGGTACGGCTGCGATCGTGGTTGCGTTGGTGTTCGGCGTATACGTTATAGCTGGACTTTCGAAAAAGGAAATAACGCTAGTGTTTTGTGTCTTGCTGGTCGCTGCTGTTGTGACTACGCTTATTTCTCCCTATCGTATGGATCGCGTCAAGGTGTGGTTCGATCCCTGGCTGGATCCGCGTGAGAAGGGCTATCAGATGGTGCAGTCCCTGCTGGCTATCGGCAGCGGCGGTCTGTTTGGTGAGCACTGGGGCAGCGGCGCGGGCAAGTTTTTCTATCTGCCCGAGGCGCACACGGACTTCGCTTTCGCGATCTTTTGTCAGGAGAACGGCTTTATCGGCGCGGTGTTGCTGCTGGTGCTGTTCGCTCTGCTGGGCTTCGCCTTTTGCACGATTACAGCGACGGCGCGGGATAGGCAGGGCTTTTTGCTTGCCGGCGGCGTGACCTTTTTGATTATCGGGCAGGCGATCGCGAATATGGCGATGGTCTGCGGCGTGCTGCCAGTCATCGGCGTACCCTTGGTTTTTATCAGCTATGGCGGTAGCTCCATGGTGCTGTCCATGGCGGCGATAGGCCTGCTGCTTTCGGTGTATGACGAGGAGCGCAGGGTGGCGGCGCATGAGGCGCTGCCGCCTGAGGAGCGGCGTGACGGTCTGCGCATGGTGCGTAATGAGGGGTGGCGGCGATGAGAAGATTCGATTTACGTGACGGTCATTTGCGCTTCGGCGCTTTGAGCGTGCTTCTGTGCGTGGCCTTCATAGCGGTGTTCGCGCGTTTGGCGTGGCTACAGCTTGTGCGTGCCGAGGAGCTGCAAAGGATGAGTCAGGATCAGCTGACGGCGGATTTGACGCAGAAGCACCCGCGCGGGCTGATCGTCGATCGCGAGGGCGAGGAGCTGGCGGTTAGCATCATGACGGGCTCGCTTTACGTCGATCCCGAGGGCATGAACGACGATCCGACGCTGACGAAGGAGAAGGCTCCCCGCGATGTGCGACGCTTGGCGGCGGAGCTGCTGGCTCCCGTGCTGCATAAGGAGCAGGAGAAGCTTTACGCCATCTTTACCGGCGGTGGTCGCTTCGTGTGGCTGAAGCGCACCATGGAGCCGAACGAGGAGGAGCAGGTACGCAAAATCATCAAGGATAATAAGCTGCCCGGCCTGCATTTTTTGGAGGAGAGCAAGCGTTATTATACGAAGAAGCGCACGGCGGCGCAGATTTTGGGCTTCATCGGCACGGACGACGTGGGGCTGAGCGGTATCGAGTACCAGCTGAACGACGTACTCAAGGGTAAGGATACGAAGTATTCGCTCATGGTGGACGCGGCAGGAAGGCAGATTCTGGACACCCTGCTCAACGATGATAAGCAGGACGTGAAGAAGAAGAAGGAGCAGCTGCCGACGGTTTATCTGACGCTGGACAGTAAGATGCAGTACGTGCTGGAGGACGCGATGGACGACGCAATCGCGCGTACTCGAGCCAAGGGCGCGGCGGCGATTATTATGGATCCCTATACCGGCGAGATACTGGGCATGGCCTCCCGTCCGACCTTCGATCCTAACAGCTTTTATAAATACAGTCCCGAAACATGGAATAATAAGGCGGTTTCCATGATTTATGAGCCTGGCTCGGTCTTTAAGCCGATCGTCGGCTGTATGGGCTTGACGGAGGGCATAATTACGCCGAACACCGTCTTTCAGGATAACGGCAGCATTCGCATCGCCGATCGCGTTATTCATAACTGGGACGGCGAGGGCATGGGCGCGGTTCCCTTTTCGGAGATCATCAAATTCTCGATTAATACGGGCATGGTGCAGCTGGGCATGATGTTGGGCGCGGATCGCCTGATCGGCTACGCGAAGAAGTTCGGCTTCGGCTCGCCCACGGGTATCGATTTGCCGGGCGAGGAGAACGGCATTCTCTATGATCCCAAGATGATGTACGAGCCGGACGTGGCGACCATGGCGATCGGTCAGGGCGTGGCGGTGACGCCGATTCAGGTGCTGCGCGCTATTTGCGCCATCGCTAACGGGGGCGAGCTTTTGCAGCCCTATATCGTGAAGAAGATCGTCGCGCCAGACGGCACGGTGCTGCGTGAGGGCGAAAAGCACGTGGTACGCAACGTGATCACGCCTGAGGTGGCATCGCAAATGCGCGCTATGATGGAAAAGGTGGTCAGCGAGGGCGGTGGTAAGCCCGCTGCGATTAAGGGCTATCGCATCGCTGGCAAGACGGGTACGGCGGAGAAGCTGGCGGAGGGCGGCGGCTATGCCGCAGGTCAATATATCGCCTCCTTCGTGGGCTTCGTGCCCGCGGATAAGCCGATGTACGCGATGCTCGTCATGCTGGATACGCCCCAGGGCGCGTTCTACGGCTCGCAGGTTAGCGCGCCTATCTTCCGTGACACCTTGCAGCAGATTTTGGTAGCGAAGGGCATTCAGCCCGCTAGCAGCGAGGGCTTACCCTCCTTCGAGGAGATGAACGCCGTCGCTTCGAAGGCGGAGTCCGCTTTGAAGAAACTGCCTGAGATCACGCTTTTACCTAATGGCAAGATCAAGCTGCCAGATTTCAAGGGCGTGGATATGCGCTATACGGCGGAGCTTTTGCAGCAGGGGCATTTACGCCTAAAGCCCTATGGCAGCGGCATCGCCTACCAGCAGTGGCCTGCTCCCGACACCGAGGTGGACGAGGGGACGACGGTCGAGGTTTGG
Organism: uncultured Phascolarctobacterium sp.; assembly: GCA_964480295.1. Taxonomy (GTDB): domain Bacteria; phylum Bacillota; class Negativicutes; order Acidaminococcales; family Acidaminococcaceae; genus Phascolarctobacterium_A. The sequence goes on along the minus strand of CAYZOZ010000026.1, from coordinate 10,595 downwards.
TTTAATTAGCGATGATATGAGCAACAAGTATACATTATAATTTTAGTTTGCGGCAGGAATAAGCCCGTTTGGGAACGAATATTGTACGATATTTGTTCAAGTCAAATAGATATTCAATCTTGAGGAGGCACATCATGTTATCTGATATTGAAATTGCGCAACAAGCAAAAATGGAGAATATTACTGCCGTAGCCGCTAAGCTGGGCATCGGCGAGGAGGATATCGAATTATACGGTCGCTATAAGGCGAAGCTGTCCATGGATTTGATCCGTCGCATGGAGCAGCAACCGGCGGGCAAGCTGGTTCTGGTTACCGCGATCACGCCGACTCCGGCGGGCGAGGGCAAGTCCACCACTACCGTAGGCTTGGCACAGGGACTGCACAAAATTGGCAAGAGGGTTATCGTCGCTCTGCGCGAGCCATCCCTCGGTCCCTGCATGGGCATTAAGGGCGGTGCTGCCGGCGGCGGCTATTCCCAGGTAGTTCCTATGGAGGATATCAATCTGCATTTTACGGGCGATTTTCACGCCATTACCTCCGCTCATATGCTTTTGGCGGCAATGCTAGACAACCATATCCAGCAGGGTAACGCGTTGAATATCGATCCGCGTCGCATCGTTTGGAAGCGCGTAGTCGATATGAACGATCGCGAGCTGCGCAACATCGTCGTCGGCTTGGGAGGTAAGGCGCATGGCGTGCCTCGTCAGGACGGCTTTGACATCACCGTGGCCTCCGAGGTTATGGCTATTCTGTGCTTGGCTAACAGTCTGCATGATCTCAAGGAGCGCCTGAGCAAGATCATCGTTGCCTATGATTACAGCGGCAATCCCGTCACCGCAGGTCAGCTGAAGGCGCAGGGCGCTATGGCGGCGCTGCTCAAGGACGCGATTAAGCCGAATTTGGTGCAGACCTTGGAGAACGTGCCGGCGATCATTCACGGCGGTCCCTTCGCTAACATCGCGCATGGCTGCAACAGCGTCATGGCGACTAAGACCTGCATGAAGCTTGCTGATTACACCATTACCGAGGCAGGCTTCGGCGCTGATCTTGGCGCGGAGAAATTCTTTGATATTAAATGCCGTTATGCCGGTCTGAAGCCCGACGCGGTCGTTATCGTCGCTACGGTGCGCGCGCTGAAGATGCACGGCGGCGTGCCTAAGACCGATTTAAAGACTTCGAACGTGGAGGCTGTGAAGAAGGGCCTGTGCAATTTGGAGAAGCATATTGAGAACGTGAAGAAGTTCGGCGTTCCCGCCGTAGTCGCTATTAATATCTTCGCTCAGGACACCCCCGAGGAGCTGGAGGCGGTGCGCGAGCATTGCGCTAAGCATGGCGTGAACGTAGCGCTTTCCGACGTATTCGCTCGCGGCGGCGAGGGTGGCATCGAGCTGGCGAACGAGGTCGTAGCTCTTGCCGAAAGCGGCAAGGCGGCGTTCAAACCGCTCTATGAGCTGGAGCAGCCCTTGAAGGCGAAGATCGAGACCATCGCGAAGGAAATCTATGGCGCTGACGGCGTAAATTACAGCAAGGATGCCGAAAAGGCGCTGAAGGAGTTCGAGAGCCTGGGCTATGGCAATCTGCCTATCTGCATGGCGAAAACGCAGTACTCCTTCTCCGATGATCAAACCTTGGTCGGTCGTCCGAGCGGCTTTAGCATCACGATTAAGAATTGTCGCATCGCCGCAGGTGCGGGCTTCATCGTCGTGCTTACCGGCGATATTATGACGATGCCCGGTTTGCCGAAGGTGCCTGCTGCTGAAAAGATCGACGTCAGTGACGAGGGCGTTATCAGCGGTCTGTTCTAATATAGTATTTTGAGGTGAAATGAGATGGAAACTGTTTTGATGAGGGGCAAGCCCGTAGCGGACGTTTATCGCAAGGCTATCGAGGCGAAGGTCGCCGCTGCCGCCGAAAAGGGCTTTAAGGTTATTTTGGCGATTGTGGTGGTGGGCGATGATCCTGCTTCTCATGTATATAAAAATCGTTTGGTGAAGCTTATCGAGAGCCTGGGCGGCAGCGCGCAGGTTAAGGAGCTGCCAGCAAGCTCCACGCAGGAGGAGGTTATCGCGGCGATTAAAAAGCTGAATCGCAATCGCTACGTAAGCGGTATCCTGCCCATGATGCCCATGCCCAAGCATATTGACGGCGATGCCGTGGGCGCGGTGGTTTCGGCGAACAAGGACGTTGATTGTCTGAACCCCGCTAACGCTGGCGACGTTTTTATGGGACGCAGCCGTTGGGCTGCCTGCACTCCGCGTGCCTGCATGGCGGCGCTGGAGCATTACGGTGTCGAGCTGGAGGGCAAGCACGTTGTAGTCATCGGTCGCAGCAACGTGGTCGGTAAGCCCGTAGCCATGCTGCTTTTGCAAAAGAACGCGACGGTCACTATTTGCCATTCGCGTACTAAGAATTTACCCGAGCTGCTGCGTCAGGCGGACGTGATCGTGGCGGCTGTGGGCAAGCCCTGCTTCGTAAAGCCGGAGATGGTCAAGGAGGGTGCGGTCATCGTTGACGTAGGCATTAACGCCGTGGGCGACAAGCTGGTCGGTGATGTCGATCCCTCCGTTGCCGCGAAGGCCTCGGCCTTCACTCCCGTTCCTGGCGGCGTGGGTGTTATCAGTAATATGATGGTTATGGAGTGCCTGACTCGTAACCTGTAAGAGGATTATGATGAGATATTTATGGCTTTTAATGGCGTTGGCCTTGACGGGCTTGATTTTCTTTAATTCGTCCTTGGGTATTTCCGACTCCGGCAGATTAAGCGCGATGGTCGCGCAGCTCGTGACACAGCTGGGACCGCTTGCGCAGCTGATTACGGACGGAAATTTGGAGCATACGATCCGCAAGCTGGCGCATTTTCTGGAGTTTATGCTGCTATCGCTACTGTGGTGCAAAACGCTGTTGGCGTTTCGCGTCACGAATCGCACGGCGACGGGCTATATTTTGCTGTTTTGCCTGCTGACGGCGGTGCTTGACGAGTACATCCAGCTGTTCAGCGCGGGGCGGGGCAGTCAGGTGCGCGACGTGCTGCTTGATTTCAGCGGCGCCTTCTGCGGCTGGTTGTGGTTTCGCATCGTGCAGTGGTGTGAGTAGCCTTTAATCGCATATTTATCTCTCGGTTGGGGCGTTCGTCGCTCCGACCTTTTTTATTTGTGATATACTATCCGGAATAAATGTACATTGTATAATTTCGCGAGCGGGAGTAAAATTATAGCAGGATTAATCGTGTATAATTTAAGCTGAACGGAGTGATAGAGATGGCTTTGATGAAATTGCGTAAGGAGATCGACGCGGCGGTGCAGCTGCCGCTTTTCGATTTATCGCGTGAGGAGCTGGTGCGCGCCGCGCTTGCCGATAAGGAGGGCGTGCTTACGGCGAACGGTGCCTTGCGCGCCGTGACGGGCAAGCATACGGGACGCTCGCCCAAGGATAAATTCTTCGTCGACGACGAGGTTACGCATGATCAGCTGTGCTGGGATAATAATCAGCCCTGCTCTCATGCGACCTTCGAGCGCTTATACAGGCGGATGCTGGAATACGCCGCCAACCATAAGATGTATGTGACGGACGTGTACGCGGGGGCGGATCCGCGCTATCGTTTGCCGGTGCATTTCGTGACGGAGCTGGCATGGCACCAGCTGTTCGTGCGCAATCTTTTCATTAGCGATGAGCAGGTGCCCGAGGACGCGGAGGGCTTCACCGTGCTGTGTATGCCGAGTGTTTATGCGAATCCCGAGGCGGACGGCGTAAACTCCGAGATGTTCGTCATTCTCAATCTTACGGAGAAGGTTGTGCTGATCGGCGGCGGCATGTACGCTGGCGAAATGAAGAAGGGCATCTTTACCGTGATGAATTACCTGCTGCCGACGCATGGGGTTTTCTCCATGCACTGCTCGGCGAACGTTGGGGCAGAGGGCGATACGGCGCTATTCTTCGGCTTGAGCGGGACGGGCAAGACCACGCTCTCGGCGGACGGAACACGTGCTTTGGTCGGTGATGACGAGCATGGCTGGAGCAGGGACGGCATCTTCAATATCGAGGGCGGCTGCTATGCGAAGTGTATTCATCTCAGCGAATATACGGAGCCGCAAATCTTCCACGCGATTCGCGAGAACACGGTGCTGGAGAACGTCATTCTGGATGAGAACGGCGTGCCAGATTATGACGACATCGCGCTGACGGAAAATACGCGTGCCGCTTATCCCTTGAATTATATCGATAACGCGCTGCTGCCGAGCGTGGCAGGACATCCGCGCACGATTATCTTTTTGACCGCTGACGCGTTCGGCGTGCTGCCGCCAGTCGCTAAGCTGACTACGGAGCAGGCGATGTACCACTATCTTTCCGGCTATACGAGCAAGGTAGCAGGCACGGAGGTCGGCATCGTGGAGCCGCAGGCGACCTTTTCTATCGGCTTCGGCGAGCCGTTTCTGCCCCTGCCCCCGCTGACCTACGCGAAGATGCTGGGTGAGCGCATCAACACCTATGGCACTGCTGTCTATTTGGTGAACACGGGCTGGAGCGCTGGCCCCTATGGTAAGGGACAGCGCATTCGTTTGCAATACACCAGACGCTTGGTGAACGCCGTGCTGGACGGCAGCTTAGCTGCTGTCGAGTGGGAGGAGTTCCCCGTGTTCGGCTTCGCCATTCCCAAGAGCTGCGAGGGCGTACCGACAAGTATCCTTAATCCGCGCAATACCTGGGAAAGCAAGGAGGAGTACGACGAGCAGCTGCATAGGCTGGCACGGCTCTTTGCGCAAAATCTTACGAAATTCCATGGCTTGATCACTGATGATATTTTGAACGCCGGTCCGAAGGCGTAAAAAAACAGCAAAAGTGAAAAATAAATAGGCTGTCATTCGCTTGACAGCCTATTTTTGCTTGCAAAAATAGAAACAATAGAATATAATTACTACTGATGAGTGGTGGATAGATAACCTTTGATGATAAAATATGATTATTAGTAATCGTTTGCAAATGAATATATAGGGGAGAGAGCATGATGATGACCAAGCTATTTGACGGAAAATTTAAGATTTCCTCGTTTAGCGTGGTTATTTTTGTCTTTTTTTTCCTAGTGTCGTTGGTGAGCCTGCACATCGTGCGGGAAAAGATTTTGGAGAACTCGCGTATTATGGGGCAGGAGATCGCCGCTCGCTTCGCCATTCGCGAAACGTCGCGTATCAAGGGACAGGAGATGCTGCTGCGCAGCGTGGCGCAAAGCATGGGCTCGTTGATGACGGTGAAGGGGAATTGGACGGATAAGGAGATCGAACGCTTGCTGCGTCAATTCACCGAATATATGGAGAGCAATACCGAGGTGGCGCGCTTTGATATGTGCGCAGTGATCGACGGTCGCTTGATCAGCATCGAAACGAGCAGGCGGACGCAGAGCAAGGAGCAGGCGAAATGGTACAAGGCGGCGCTGGCGAATAGGGGCGAGGTCGTCTACACCAATCTTTATAAGGCGGGACCGCATCGCGAGTACGTGCTGACGATGGCGGTGAGCCTGGGCAATGGTGACGACGTGCTGGCGATGAACCTTTATCCGGAGCAGTTGAACGCCTTTCTGGCGGATAATCGCCTGCCGCGACAGAGCTATTATTATTTGTGCGATGCCAACGGAAATATCATGTTCGCAATCAACGACCGCGATATGTCGCTGGAGAAGCAGCAGCCCTATGTTGATCATATCTTCAGCGAGCTACGCCATAGCGACAGTGATTATATCATCGATCTCGAGGGTAATAAGCGCGGCGTTTATTACACTGTTTCCGAAAAGGGCTGGATCTCCGTCGTGACCATTCCCTATGATTTTCTTTTGGGTAATTATCAGAACACCCTGCAATGGTTTGTGCTGACCTTGGTCGTCATGGCGTTCATGGTGCTGATGCTGGGCATGCGCGAGCACGTTTTGAGTCAGAAGATGAAGAATATTAACGAGGTCGTGCAGGTCATGAGCAAGTCCTTCCTCGCGGTATTCAGACTGAATCTGCGCACGGGACGCTACACGATCGTCAAGGCGGAGCATATGGGCTTCGAGCCGAGCCAGCATGGTTATTATGAGGATCTCCTGCAGGATTTGATCCCGCTGATAGAGCCGGAGGCGGCGGTGGAATTTGCCGAAACCTTCTCGCTGAGCAATATGAAGGATCTCATTCGTCAGCGCGTGTACGAGTTTGGTGGTGAGTTCCGTCAGCGCATCGACAAGCAATTCCGGTGGATGAACGTGCGTCTGATGTGGGACGAGCTTTTGGGAGTGGACGAGGCGGTGCTGTTCTTCCGCGAGGTTGATGCCGAGAAGCTGAAGGAGCTGGAGCATATGCAGCTTACGGAGCATTCGCTGAAGCTGGCGCGCGAGAATACTAAGGCGCGCAATATGTTCTTCTCGGCGATGAGCCATGATATGCGCGCTCCCCTGAACGGTATTATCGGTATGGCGGAGCTGGCGGAGCTTCATCATGAGGATCAGCGGCTGGTCGCCGATTACGTGCGTAAGATTAAATTCTCTGGTCAGCAGCTTTTGACCTTGATTAACGATATTTTGGAAATGGCGCAGCTGGATCACGCCAAGGTAGAGCATTTGCAGGAGCGCTTCGATATGAGCGACGTTAGCAAGGAGATCGGCGATGTGTTCGCGGCGCAGGCGGAGGTGGAGCATAAGAGCTTTTTGCAAAAAATCAAGCTGCCGCCCGTGCAGGTGCAGGGCGATCTCAAGGGCCTGCACCAGATATTGAACAATGTTCTCTCGAACGCCGTGAAATATACGCCGGCGGGGGGACGCATAAGCTTTTTGGTGCGCTGCGAGCGTAAGCCCGATAGCAAGCGTGCCTGCTTTACCTTCATAGTTAAGGACACGGGCTGTGGTATGTCGGAGAAGTTTTTGGAGAAGATCTACGCACCTTTTGAGCGTGAATCGCGCTTCGGTTCGAGTAAGGTCGTCGGCACGGGCTTGGGCATGACGATAGTCAAGAGCCTAGTGGAGCGCATGGAGGGTACGATCGCGATCACCAGTAGGGTGGACGAGGGTACCTGTGTTATGATCTCGCTGCCCTTCAATATCGTGGACGATCAGAAGGTCTTGGCGGCGGCAAGCGAGCCGAAGCTGAAGGATTTCGCTGGCTGCCGACTTTTGGTGGCGGATGATAACGACATCAGTATGGAGATCATTACCGAGCTGTTGAAGCTGAACGGCTTGGAGGTCATTCCCGCCGCTAACGGGCGCGAGGCCGTGGAGCAGTTCGCCGCCGCCCCTGAGGGCAGCGTGGATATGGTGCTGCTGGACGTGCAGATGCCTGAGCTGGACGGCTTCGGCGCGGCGAAGGAGCTTCGGAGCCTGCGGCGTGCTGACGCGGCGATGGTGCCGATTCTAGCGCTGACGGCGAGCAATACTGAGGATGCCGTGGAGCGGGCGCGGGAGGCAGGCATGAACGATTTTATGGAGAAGCCTGTCAAGATGAAGCTTTTGGCGCAGATGCTGACTAAGTATATCAAAAGGAGAGAGGTTTAAATGCGTTTAGAGGATTTGCCCTCATATATCGATATCGACGTGGATGAAAGCCTGGAGGAGCGCTTTATGGACAGCGAGGAGCTGCTTACGCGCTTCTTGCGCAGGCTGGCGGAAAGTAATGATTTCGCCGAGGTGGAGCTGATGGCGGAGCTGGAGGATTGGCAGGAAACGCTGCGGCGCGCCCATAATCTCAAGGGCGTGTGCGCCAGTCTGGGGCTGCGTCGCTTGCAGGAGCTGTTGGGCGAGCTGGTGCGGTTGCTGCGCACGCAGGGCTTCACCGCGCGGCAGGTGCAGGACGAGGTGGCGCGCATTAAGCCTGAATGGGAACGGACGCTGGCGTGCATTCGCGAATTGGAATAAAAGAAGGACTCAGGTGACGCTTGCGGCGTTCCTGAGTCCTTTTGCTTTAGAGATTAAATTTGTGTTTGACGTGATCCAGCGCTTGGTCGAAGAGCATGAGCACGTGCGCGTCGTCCAGCGAGTAGATGACCTCCTTGCCGTCCTTGGTGAATTTCACCAGACCAGCGTTGCGTAGGAGGCGCAGCTGGTGACTGATCGCGGAGTGCGTCATCTCCAGCTCCGTGGCGATGCAGGTGACGCACATTTCCTCCTGCGATAGCAGGGAAAGTATGCGGATGCGTGTCGAATCGCTGAGAACCTTGAAGATGTCCGCCATGGGCTGGATGTATTTTTCGTTATTCTGCTCGGTGAGCAGGAGCTTGTGCGGATGCGTGTGCATGATATCACTCACTTTTGTTGATCGTTATTGCGCATACCCTTATTGAAGAAAAGGAGCAGGCAAACGTAATAGGCGAAGCCGCCTGTAGTTGTGCGCGTTAAAAACCATGAGGGAAAGAGGAAGAAGCTGATGAAGATGAACAGTATTTGGGGTAGGCAGGAGATAAGTCCGACCGCGCCCTCCTCCTTCCACGCCTGTTTTAAGCGACGCATGGACAGCACGCTGTAGCGGGAGGCGAAGATGCCGAAGAAGATACCGCTTAAACCATAGAGAAGCCAGGTAATGATCTCGTGGAAGCTCATTTTATTTATCTGCCTTGACGCGCGCCTGAACGAAGGCGGTGCTCTTGAGCAGGAGACCGGCGATGATGCTGCCGCCGATCGTGCTTACGAGGAAGGGCGGAATGAAGAACCAAGCCACGGCCTTGCTGCCGAGCAGGGTGGAGGCGATGATCCAAGCGACGAAGCCGCCGAGGATGCCAGTGCCGAAGATCTCGCCTGCCATGGCGGCTGGGATGCTGTGCCAGCGCTTGAAGGCCAGACCTGCCAGCAGCGCGCCGATCATACTGCCGGGGAAGGCCAGCAGGGAGCCGGTGCCGAGCATGTTGCGCAGGCAGGAGATGACGAAGGCGATGGCTACGGCGTAGTCGGGACCGAGCAGGATGCCGCCGATGACGTTGATGGCGTGCTGTACGGGGAAGCATTTGGAAACGCCTGCCGGAATATATACGAGATGGGCACTGAGCGTGCCGATAGCGATCAAAAGAGCTGCGGATGTAAGCTTACGTGTTTTCATAAAAGGACCTCCGTGTAGCAAGATTTTGTTTATAGATGTTATTATACCATTTTTAACCTCTTTTGTGGATGTAAAAAAGGAAATTACTCTTTTTTTGTAGAATAAAAAAGAGTATTATCCGGATTTAGTAATATGGGAGTGATGCTTGTGAAGCTTTTGAGCGGAATAAAGGTTGTTGATTTTTCGAAATGGCTGCCTGGGCAGTATTGCGGTATGCTGATGGGCGATTACGGTGCCGATATAATCAAGGTGGAGGATTTGGCAGGCGACGCTACGCGCAGGTTTTGGCCGGCGAAGGCTCCGGGAATGAGCTATTGGCATATGATGCTGAATCGTAATAAGCGCGGCGTGGCGCTGAATTTGAGGAGGGAGGGCGGCAGGGAGGCGTTGCTCAAGCTTTTAAGCGAGGCGGACGTTTTCTTAGAGGGCTTCCGCCCCGGCTATTTGGCGCGCTACGGCTTGGATTACGCGACCGTGCATGAGCTGAATCCGCGCTTGGTGTATTGCTCGATTACGGGTTTTGGGCAGAATTGCCACAAGCCAGCGCATGATTTGAACGTTATCGGCTTAGCGGGCTTGAACAGCTTGGATGATACGGGAAACGCCTGCGTGAGCGAGGTGCAGGTTTCCGCGCTGGGCAGCGCGTTGAACGCTTTAAGCGGCATTGCTATGGCGCTTTTGGCACGCGAACGCATGGGCGAGGGGCAATGGCTGGACGTGAATCTTTACGCTACCGCTCTGTCCCTGCAGGTGACGAATATCAGCTCCCTGTGGGGCTGTGCGGAAACGGGCGAGCAGCCCTTCGGACGCATCGCGCATTATTATAATATTTATAAAACGAAGGACGGACGCTTTTTGACCGTGGGCACGATCGAGCCGAAGTTTTGGCAGCGCTTCTGCGATTTGCTCGGCTGTCCTGAGCTGGAGCAGCGCCAGTTCGATTTCGCTCATGGCGAGGAACTGCAGAAGCTTGTGGGAGCGAGGATCGCGGAAAAAACGCAGGCGGAGTGGCTGGAGCTGATCGGTGGAGCGGAGTTCTGCGTTACGCCGGTGTGCAGCCTTGACGAGGCTCTGCGCAGCGAGCTGACGGAGCAGGAGCGGATAGTGCAGGAGGCGGACACCGATTTGGGTAGGCTGCGTTATATCGGCGGACCGGTGAAATTCTCCGCGGCGGCGAGCGAGCAGCGCTTCCGCGCGCCTTATTTGGGTGAGCATACGCAGGAGGTGCTTGCGGAGCTCGGCTATACGGCGGAGCGGATCGCGGCGCTGCGGGACGAGGGTGCGATTTAAGGAGCTTAGCATGAAAATTATCAAAAAATTTTTCTTGGCGCTGGCGGTGGCGTGCTGCCTGAGCTTTGGCGTGCAGACGGCGGAGGCAGGCATCATCAGTCAACAGCAGGAGATAGAAATGGGACGCGAGACCGCCAAAAGCTTGGAGGCGAAGTACGGCCTTTCGCAGGATATGGTGCTTCAGGAGCGCGTCGATAGAATCGGTCAGCGCTTGGCGGCGGTGTGCGGACGCAGTGATTTGCAATTTTCCTTCAAGGTGCT
>CAYZOZ010000025.1:0-25158 GCA_964480295.1 uncultured Phascolarctobacterium sp. | reverse complement strand
TTGGCAGCCTCCTTATTATAGAATAGGTAATAGGGCACGGTGATTGGCTGCTCCTGCTTAGTAATTGGCAGCACGTTGACCAGCTCGCTCATACTCGCGGACAGCGTCCCAGGGAAGGCAAGCGGCAGATAGCCGGCGTTGTTGAGCAGCAGCGTACAGGCGCTCTGCCAATCGCGCGCGCAAACGCAGCCGCTATCCAAATGTAGCACGCGGCGATAATGCTGCGACTCCTTCTCCTGCTGGCGCTCGTCAGCGATAACGATGCAGGGCAGCTTGCTCAGCTCCTTCAGCTCGAGCGAGCTGCGTAGCGCCACCTCGGAGCGCTGGGATACGGCGACCGCTAGGGGCACCTCGCGTACGGGCAAAGTGCCGAACTCCTCGGGCTCATCGGCATGGCGCAGAGTGCTGAGTACTAGCTCCAGCTCGTTATTGCGCAACGCCTGCATAAGCTCGTCATGCGTGCCGAGAACGAGCTCCACGCGCGTCCTGCGATGCTCGTCCAAAAAGCGGTTCACCGCCTGATAAATAGCGGTCAGTTCCGCGCCGAGCGGACAGCCCAGGCGCACGCGCCTACCCTTCTTCTGCGCCAGCTCCTGTAGCTGCTCGCGCAAAGTATCCGCCTCCTGCACGATCGCGCGGCTGCGGTTATAGAAGAATTCACCTGCTTCGGTAAGCTGAAAGCGACGGTTGCCGCGCAAAATCAGCTCCGTTCCTAAATCCTCCTCCAGAATCTTAATCTGCTGACTAATCGCGGATTGGGAGATGTAGCATTGTTCAGCGGCCTCGCTGAAACTTTGGCATTCGGCAACCGCTAAGAAATATCTCATTTGGCGTAACAACATAATTATTTATATACCCCCCCCCGATTTTTGTATAAGTTTTGTTAATAAATGCTTTAACATAATTTTATACTAAAACGTAATTTAACACAAATTAGAATAAATAATAAAATAATTAGCTAAGCTAATCCGATACCGAGCATCGCGGAGGCATGGGGTGCCTGATAAAAAAGCTCCAAACGCTCTTCCCGAAGGAACGAGCTTTGGAGCGAGGTTTTCTTTGGAGCGGGCAACGGGAATCGAACCCGCATGGCCAGCTTGGGAAGCTGGAGCTTTACCACTAAGCTATGCCCGCAAAGACCATGTATCAATTATAGTATAAAGCACCGAATCTGGCAAGCTAAATTTTGCCGAAAAAAATTCACAAATTTTTTCTCGCATACTGTATACAAAATACAAAAACGTGGTATAATAGGGGCATAAAGAAAAATAACCTTGACTACCGGGAGGCAGACAAGGAGAGCATAGCGAATTTCTTTCGGAGGTGAGCACATAATGTTCAGCGCAATGGGTGTTAGTCTGGTATTTCTCTTCGCTTTGATCGTAATGTGTATTGTTGAATAAGCTCTGTTAAAAAAAAAGTAACGTCCTCAGCCAATTGGTTGGGGACGTTTTTCGTTATGCCGTTATATAGCTATCTCGTCTCTTAGGCGATGCCCTTGCGCGTACCTCCCTGCCAGCCGATTAGATCCTTGATGACCTCGGAGGCGATGATCAGTCCGGCAACGGAGGGAACGAACGCCGTGCTTCCGGGGAGAGCGCGACGCTTGGGGGCCTCCGCGCCACATTCCGCGGTCAGCTCGTCCACGGGCGTGAGCGGTAGCTCGGTGGAGTAGACGACCTTGAGCTTCTTAATGCGACGCTTTTTTAGCTCCTGACGCATAACGCGCGCCAAGGGGTCGATGCTCGTTTTATAGATGTCCGCCACCTGAAACTTGCTTGGATCCATCTTGTTGCCCGCGCCCATGCTGCTGATGACGGGCACTCCCGCTTCCTTTGCGGTGATTACGATCGCGAGCTTGGCGGCGACGGTGTCCACCGCGTCGACCACGTAATCATAATCGGCGAAGCTGAAGCGATCCGCCGTTTCTGGCAGGAAGAAGCATTGATGCACGTTGACGCGCGCCTCGGGGTTGATCGAGGCGACGCGCTCCGCCATGACCTGCACCTTGGGGCGACCGATGCTGTCATGGGTGGCGATGATCTGACGATTGAGATTAGTGAGGGCGACCGTGTCGTTGTCGATGAGGTCGAGCGTGCCCACGCCGCTACGCACTAGCGCTTCTACGACGTTGCCACCCACGCCGCCTATGCCGAAAACGGCGACGCGGCTTTTTTGCAGTTTTTCAATGGCTTCGTTACCGACCAAAAGGGCGGTGCGGGAAAATTGATTGAGCATATAGTTCTCCTTTGATGAACGGTTAATTGCTTTCTTCTTTTATAATGAGCACGAGCTGCTCGCGCTCCACGGAATCGTTATTTTGCGCCTTCAGCTCGCTGACCATGCCGGTGCAGGGACTGAGCGCCTCGTTGCTCTGTTGGAGCCTAAGCTTTTCTTCAAGCTGTGTTTTGAGCTGAAGTATTTGCTGCTGCTGGGCGGTCTTTTCCTCCGCCGTCGCCGGACGCGTGCTGATTACGAGTTTGGTGGCCGCTTCCAGCTGGGCGACTGCCTGCGCCAGCTCGGCTTGGGCTGCCTGCGCTTTGTTGCGTGCGACCGCGCCCTGAGCATATAGGGCGTTCATGCGCGCCGCCTGCTGCTGGGCGGCGGTGACGCGTGCCTGCGCAGCCGTGGTGTCCGCGGCGGGGGCGGCGGTCGTTTCGCCCATTTCCATGCGCTTGAGCTGCGCCTCCGCCTTAGCGAGCGCCGTTTGCAGCTCCTTCACCTGTGTGTCGAGCGTGGGATCAGCGATGGCGAAAAGCGGCTGTCCAGCGCTGATGCGCTCGCCCTGCTCGACGATTAGCCCGAGCACTTTGCCCTGCGCCGGTGCCGTGACCTCGTGCAGCTTGGCGGCGGTGGCGCTTTGGGGCGCGCTGCCGCAGGCGGAGAGGACGCAGGAGAGGAGCAGGAGAAGTAATAGGGTGAGCTTACGCATGGGAACGGATGAACCTCGCTTTCTAAAATATATCTCTAATTATAAAATAAATAGCATTAAAAGTCATTAGCGCGGAGGTGAAAAATTTGTGTTGCAGCGTTTAGCGTCTTTGACGTGTTAATGATGACGCTGACTGTTTGAATCGCGCTTTTTTCCTCGCGTGCTTGCGGAAAAAGGCGCTTGCTTTTAACATTTTCGCCGTTTTGGTGTGCCAAATTCAAAAAAAGTAACAAAAAGTTTTCCGAGGTATATTCCCAAATACGGGAAATGAGGTATAATATAATTATCAGGAAAAGTGTTCTATACGTAACACTCTTTTTGAAAGGTTTGCTAGAGGTTAATGGAGATTTGATGAAAAATAAATTGCTAAGCCTACTGACGCTGTGCGCGCTGCTTTGTAGCCTGCCGCTGGCTGCGGAGGCGAAAAGAAAAACCGCAAAGGTAAGCACCAAGCCCGCGGTGGTGAGCAGCGATGCTAAGGTGAGCGTGCAGCAAAGTAACTGGCGCTTGAAGGTCGCTCAGCAGAAGCTCGGCGAGCTGAAGCTTTATAACGAGAAGCCTAGCGGACGCATGACGGCGGCGACGGAGATGGCGCTGAAAAAATTTCAGCAGCAGTATAAGCTAAGCGCCAGTGGCAAGCTGGACGATGCGACCTACCGCAAGCTGAACTGGGAGGCGTTCGCGAAAACCGGTATTACTAATGTGCAGGGTCAGGACGTGGTGAAGCAGGCGGCGCGCTATCAGGGCGTACCCTATAAATTCGGCGGCACCACGCCGCAGGGCTTCGATTGCTCGGGCTATGTGCAATACGTATTTAAAAATTGCAAGGCGGAGCTGCCGCGTGTGGCGGACGAGCAGGTGCTCAAGGGCGTTTTCGTGACGCAGCGCCAGCTCAAGCCCGGTGATTTGGTGTTTTTCAGCACCTACGCGCCCGGCGCGTCCCATGTGGGCATTTACGCTGGTCAGGGCAGGTTTTGGAACGCGTCCTCGTCGAAGGGCGTGATGCTGTGCTCCTTGCAGGACAGCTATTGGAAGGCGCGTTATTACGGCGCGCGCAGAGTATTGGTGACTAACGGAGAGATATAATTTGAGAAGCTGCTTACATAAGCAGGGGGAGGGTTTGCGTTATGATTCGTGAAAGACGTAACAAAGAAAAGCTGGCGATGTATTACAAGAAGTTCATGGAGGAGGGCATTGTCGATCCCAACGTGCATCCTTGGGTGGCGGAAAGCTGGCAGCGCTGCCGGGCGATGAATCTGCCCCATGAGACGATGCCCAAGATCAATAAGCTGACGCGCGAGGAGATCGCCGAGCATCAGAAGGCGCACGAGTTCATTATGAAATACGTGGACGGTCTTTATGAGCAAAGCAAGCAGCATTTCAATATTCATAATCTGAGTATGCTGCTGATCGACGAAAACGGCTACGTTATCAAAAACTACGCGATGCCGTTTTTCCAGCGCATTATCGAGGATATTCAGGGTATGCGCGTGCTGGAGGAGGACGTGGGTACGTCCAGCATCAGCGTGGCGCGCGAGCATAACGTACCCTTTTTGATGTTCGGACCGGAGATGTGGATTCGCGACAGCCATAGCGGCGACGCGTGTAGCGCGCCGATTTGCATCAACGGCAGGATTCGCTATATCATTTCCTTCTTCTCGCTGGATCAGAACGATCTGCCCTACGACCTGCTTTTGAGCCTGCTGTTAACGATGAAGTACGCGATCGAGCAGCACATGGCGATGCTGGAAACCTGGACGATCAACCATATCATGATGAATCAGCTGCCGGTGACGGTGTACTGGCTGGGCAAGCAGGGAGAGCTGAAATACGCTAACGAGAACGGTCGTCGGCGCTTGGACGGGCAGAGTAGATTGGAGAACGTGTTCCTGAACTACGAGCATATTCCCATTAAGAAGGCGTTGAACGGCGTGGCGACGCAGCGTCGCGAGATTACCTGGATCACGCAGGACAGAACCTATGAGGATATTACCACTGTTATGCCTATTTCCGTGGGCAGCGAGGTGGAGAGCGCGCTAGTGCTGTCCATGTCGATTGAGGATTTGAAAACGACGATCGCGCACGCGACGGGCTACAGCAGCCGCTACAGTCTTTACAGCATGGTGGGCAAGACGAGTGAGTTCCTCGCCTTGCAGCACAAGGCGAGCCGCATCGCGCGCACGGATAATAATATTCTTTTGCAGGGCGAGCCTGGTACGGGCAAGCAGCGCCTGGCGCACGGCATTCATCAGGCCAGCCCCCGCGCCGCCGCGCCTTTGATCGCGGTGCGCTGCCGCAATGCGGAGCTTTCCGAGCTGGAGGAGGAGTTCTTTGGTACGAATGATGGCGAGCAGCAGTCGGCAGGCAAGCTGGAGCTGGCGATCGGCGGTACGCTCTTCCTCGACGAGGTGGAGAAGCTACCGCTAGAGATGGGCGACAGGGTGGCGGACGCGCTGAAGAACGGTCTGCCGCCGCTGAAGAAGGGCGGACAGCCGCGTCGCTTGGACGTGCGCGTCATCGCCGCCTGCGACTCCAATTTGAAGCGCTTGGCGGACAAGGGCTTGTTCAGCCGTAAGCTTTACGAGATCGTGCTGGATACCACCATGCGCGTACCGCCCCTGCGTGAGCGCGTGAAGGATATCGAGGTCATCGCTGCCCATATCTTGGTGGAGATGAGCGTGCAGCATAACCTGCCGCAGAAGAAGCTTTCTCCCGACGCGGTGGCGCTCCTGCTTAGCTGCAGCTGGCCGGGCAATATCAAGCAGCTGCAGGGCGTGATCGAGCAGGCCTTCTTCCACACTCCGGGAAGCATTATCGAGGCGGATAATATCAAGCTGCCGGGCGATAGAACCTTGGAGCGTTCTTGGAAGTACGACAAGGAGGCCTTCATCGCGGCGTGGAAGAGCGCCGGCGGTAATATCAGCAAGCTAGCCTCCATGCTGGGCGTGAGCCGCGTGACGCTGTATCGCTATTTGAAAAAGTACGGCTTGGGACCGAATCAGCAATAAAAATCAGCATTAAAATATGCGCATGACCGTGGCGTTGACCACGGTCATTTTTTGTGCCTAGGCTTTGGAAAGAAGCTTTTTGTGAGGCTTATGTGATTTTTCACGCGTTCGACCTTGAAAATTTTTGACGGAAACTACGAAAAGTATTATAATAATATTGTCTTTTTGCGAAAAAGACAAGGCAATAAACATATTGCGGACTAGGAAAAAGCTGTTTCGGACGAGGGAAGGAGAGTAGCTATGCAGGGAGATTACATGGAAAAGCTTAGAGAAATGTTAGACTTATTATGTGAAAAAGTGCAGATTATCTGCGTTATTCTTAGATTACAGGCAGCGATGCTGAAAAGACGTTTTTGTCGTGTGGCGGTGCCGTTCTTGCAGGAGGCGCGCGTTAGGACGGGCGCGGTCTGCAAATCGGCATGGTCGGGCGCACGCGAGCTTTACGCGCGGTTGAGCGCTCGCATGGGGGCTGCCTATGCGTGCGCGGCGACGAAGGCGCGGGTACTTTCCGCCGAGGCGGGCAGACGCATCGATATTTGGCGCGGAATGTGGCGTGCCAATCAGCATTTCACCTTTTGGCTGATCCCGGCGGATGGCTCGCACATCGCCAAGACGCATATCAAAAAGACGCATTTGCGTTACGCGTTAAGCGGCGTGGCGGCGTTTTTGGTCATGATCTCTGTGACGATCGGCGTGCTGGCGCATTTCGCTATTCAAAACGAGACGCAGAAGCAGGAGATCGCGGAGTTTAAGGCGACCAAGGAGGCGCAGGAGCAGAAGATTCAGGATTTGCAAAAGATGGCGGAGAAGAATCAGAAGGAGCTTGCTTATCTGTCCAAGCTGGAGGATAAGGTGCGCAAGGAAATGGCGAAGAACGGCACGGAGCTGCCTCCCAAGAGCGACAGCAGCGCCTATGGCAAGGGTGGTCCTAGCCTAGGCGACGCTTCTCCCGTGGGCTATATCATGGAGCAGGAAAAAAACATTTCCAGCGAGGCGAAGGCTAAGAAGGCTGATTTGGAGAAGCTGCTTGACGTGATCGAGACGGAGAATTATCGTAAGGACGTAACGCCTAGCCAATGGCCTACGAGCGGTGGCGAGATTAGCTCGTACTTCGGCGGTCGCGCGAACCCCTTCGGCGGCTACGGTGGCGATTGGCATCCGGGACTGGACATCGCCAACGACTATGGCGCGCCGGTGTACGCGGCGGCGGCGGGCTACGTGCAGCAGGCTGGCTGGTACGGAGGCTATGGTCGCTATATCCGCATCGGGCATGACTACGGCGTGCAGACGGCCTATGGTCACATGAGCAGTCTGGCGGTGAGCGAGGGCAGCTACGTGCATAAGGGACAGGTGATCGGCTACGTGGGCAGCAGTGGCTATAGCACGGGACCGCACCTGCATTTCGAGGTGCTGGAAAACGGTCGGCAGGTTAACCCCCTGCGCTATATTTAAGCGTCGGCGCGAGAAAAGCGCGTCGGGATATTTACATTTGCACGGAAACACGCTACAATAAAATTATCTGTAATATGAAATTACAAATGCAGTACGGAAGGATGGTTTACATGATTTCATTAAAGAGTTCTAAGCTGAAGGCAGTGGCTGCCGGACTTTTGCTGACTCTCGCTTTGGGCGTTGTCGGCTGTGGCGGCGATAAGAAGGAAGCACCGAAGAAGGCGGACAAGGTCAGCGTCGGTATCGTACAGCTGGTGGAGCATGCCGCTTTGGACGCGGCTAACAGGGGCTTTGTGGACGCTTTGGCATCTAAGGGCTATAAAGAGGGACAGAACATCAGCTATGATCGTCAAAACGCGCAGGCTGATCAGTCCAATTTGCAGAACATCGCGCATCGCTTCGTGAATAATAAGGTTAATTTGATTTGCGCTATCGCTACGCCGGCGGCTCAGACCGTGGCGAACGTGACGAGCGATATTCCCATCGTGGCGACCGCCGTTACCGATTATAAGACGGCGAAGCTGGTCAAGGACAACGCTAAGCCGGGAACTAACGTTACCGGTACGACCGATATGAATCCCGTGGAGCAGCAGCTCGACCTTTTGCTCAAGCTCGTGCCTAACGCTAAATCCGTGGGCGTTATCTACTGCTCCAGCGAGGTCAACTCCCAATTACAGGTGGATATTCTCAAGAAGGCTGCCACCGCTAAGGGCGTGACCGTGCATGAGGCGACCGTTTCCAACGTTAATGATATTCAGCAGGCGGCGCGCAGCCTCGTAGGCAAGGTGCAGGCGATCTACGTGCCCACCGATAACGTGCTGGCATCCGCTATGCCCACCCTGGCGAGCGTGACCGAGGAGGCTAAGCTCCCCGTTATTTGCGGCGAGGGCGGCATGGTGAAGGCAGGCGGCGTGGCGACGCTGGGCGTTGACTATTATAAGCTGGGCTTCCAGGCTGGCGAGATGGCTGCCGATATTTTGAGCGGTAAGTCCAAGCCTGCCGACATGGCTATTCAGGCGCAGAAGGAATTCAAGGCTTTAGTAAATCTTAAGGAGGCCGAGAAGATCGGCTTGAAAATTCCCGAGGACGTACTGAAGGGTGCCGAGGTAATCAAATAATTCGTTAAGGACGTAGGAGCCTGTCACCGTGGTGGCAGGCTCTTTTTGATTCTATAAATTAAAGTGCGGGGCTTTCTTGTTCTTGCTATTAGGAAATGTTATAATAAAAATGGTTTATTGGCTTGCGCATGACGCATGGCTTAAAAATATGATGAGAGGAGCTTAATGATGATTGATCTATTGATACCTACGGTGGCACAGGGGCTGCTGTGGGCGGTGATGGCGTTGGGGGTTTACGTGACCTATAGGGTTTTGGATATCGCCGACCTGACGGTGGAGGGCAGCTTTCCGCTAGGAGCGGCGATGGCTGCCTCGCTGATGGCTGCCGGTTACGGTCCGGTGGCTGCTTTGCTCGGCGCGTTCGTGACGGGTACGCTGGCAGGCGTGGTGACGGGCGTGCTGCATACGAAGATGCGGATTCCCGCGCTTTTGGCGGGCATTCTGACGATGATCGCGCTGTACTCCGTGAACCTGCGCATTATGGGTAAGGCGAATATTTCCCTGCTTGGCGTGGACACGACCTTTAAGCTGGCGCGCGAGCTTTTGGCTATGAACATGGCGCAGACGACGCTGATTGTGGGCGCGGTTGTGACGCTGGTGGTAGGCGCGTTCCTCTACTGGTTCTTCGGTACGCAGATCGGCGCCGCTATTCGCGCGACGGGCTTTAATCCGCAGATGATCCGCGCGCAGGGAGTGGATACCGATATTACGATCATCCTCGGACTTTTGCTCAGCAACGGCTTGGTCGCCGTCAGCGGCGCGCTGGTGGCGCAGTCCAACGGCTTCGCGGACGTGGGCATGGGTACGGGCACGATCGTTATCGGCTTGGCCTCCGTCATCATCGGCGAGGTGCTGTTCGGGACGCGTTCCTTTAAAAATTGCTTGATCTCGGTGGTGCTGGGCTCGATCGTCTATCGTATCGTGATCGCCGTGGTGCTGGCGCTGGGTATGCCGCCCAACGATTTGAAGCTTTTTACCTCCGTTTTGGTGGCGTTGGCGCTGTCCATGCCGCTGATTAAGTCTAAATTGGGTAGCAGAAAGGCGGTGCGCTGATGCTGAGAGTGGAGAACGTATCTAAAACCTTTTTTCCAGGCACGATCAATGAGAAGCGAGCCTTGCAGGATTTTTCCCTGCATTTGCAGCCCGGTGATTTCGCGACGGTTATCGGCGGTAACGGCGCGGGCAAGTCGACCTCGCTGAACGCGATTGCTGGCGTATTTCCCATTGATAAGGGACGCGTGCTGATCGATGGCACGGATATCACGAAGCAGTCTGAGCATAAGCGCGCTAAGTACATCGGTCGCGTTTTTCAGGATCCTATGCTGGGCACGGCGGCGGGCATGATGATCGAGGAGAATCTCGCTCTCGCCGCCAGACGCGGTGAAACGCCGGGCTTGGGCTGGAGCCTGTCGGCGGATCAGCATGAGTATTTCTACGAGCTGCTAAGGGAGCTGGATCTGGGCTTGGAGGAGCGCATGACGGCGAAGGTCGGCCTGCTGAGCGGTGGTCAGCGTCAGGCGCTGACACTGTTGATGGCGACGCTGAAGAAGCCGAAGGTGCTGCTTTTGGACGAGCATACGGCGGCGCTGGATCCCAAGACGGCGGCGAAGGTGCTTGCGCTCACGGAGACGATAGTGGAGCGCGATAGCCTGACCACGCTGATGATCACGCATAATATGCGCGACGCGTTGCGCTACGGCAATCGCTTGATCATGCTGCATAACGGTCGCGTGATTGTCGATGTACAAGGCGAGGAGAAGCGGCATCTGCAAATTCCCGATCTTCTAGAGATGTTCGAGAAGGCGAGCGGCGCTGAGATGGCGAGCGACCGTCTGCTTCTAGGCTAGCTCCATGAACTTTATCTGTGGAAAAATGTTTTTTCTACAGGAATAAAGATGTTGCATTCATAGCTTTCCATATCATACTTGCCGAAATATTATCCACAAGGCGAAATTATACTGAACCGCAAATAAAAAAATAGCTAAAAAGACTTGAAAAATTTACATTTCGTGCTATACTATAGGTGTATATAAGAATAATTGCGTTAAGGATAATAGTCTGTGGTGTATTTTGACGGGAAGGCGGTGGAAAGGATGCAGGAGAAGATTCGCTTAATAGGTCGAAGAATCAGATTGTTGCGTACTGCAAAGAATTTAACTCAGACAGGCTTGGCTAAGGAAATGGGCATTTCTCAGACACATTTGTGCAATATCGAATGTGGTCGTGTCCCTGTAACTTTGCCTAACCTGCTCAAGCTTCACAGTTTATTGGGTTGCAATATGTCCAGTTTCTTTGTTGATTTGGATGATGCGCCGGAGCAGAAGGAAAAAGAACTCAGTCTGGATGAAGTCCTTCAAATAGTTAAATTGCTAAAACAAAAGAAATAAATAGGTCACGCTTAACCCTCAATGCATTATTCATGGAATCGGGTGTGTCGGTACACGGGTATCGGCGCACCTTTTCCGTTTTTTGGGCATTGCATTTCCCGTGTATCCATATTATCATATAGATGTTGTATTTTTTGGAAAGGGAGGCAGAGCCTTGAAATATAAGACCTTGATTTTTGATTTGGACGGAACGCTGCTAGATACCCTGCAGGATTTAGCGGCGGCGACGAATTATACCTTGCGCAGGCACGGCTTGCCCGAGCGGAGCGTGGACGAGGTGCGCATGTTCGTGGGCAACGGCATTCGTCGCCTAATTACGCTGGCGGTGCCCGAGGGCACGGACGAGGCGGAGCAGGAGGCTGTTTTTGCCGATTTCAACGCCTATTATAAGGAGCATTGCGCCGATACGACCTGCGTTTACGCCGGCGCGCTGGAGCTTTTGCGTACGGCGCGTGAGCTGGGCTGCAAAACGGCGATCGTTTCCAATAAGGCGGATTACGCGGTGCAGGAGCTGGCGACGCGTTACTTCGACGGACTGCTGGACACCGCCTGTGGCGAGCAGGCAGGCATCGCGCGTAAGCCTGCTCCCGATATGCTGCTGGCGGTGATGCGTAAGCTGGGGGCTGAGCCAGGGAGTACGGTGTACATCGGCGATTCGGATACGGATCTACTGACGGCGGCGAATACTGGCGTTCCCTGCATTGCTGCCTGCTGGGGCTTTCGCGGCAGGGAGTTTTTGTTGGCGCACGGAGCGACGCTTTTGGCGGAGCGCGTGGAGGATGTTTTGCCGCTGTGCCGGTAAGAGAAAAAGTGACGGAGGCAAGGTATGAGCTACGATTATGAACGTATCAGGGGCATTAAATGCTTCCTTTTCGATATGGACGGAACGATAAATTTGGGTAATGAGCTGATTCCGGGAATGGAGGGCTTTTTCGAGAGGCTACGTGCGGCGGGCAGGGATTATTATCTGCTGACGAACAACTCCTCCCGCAGTCACGAGCATTACGTGCAGAAGATGAACGGCTTGGGCGTGCCCGTGACGCGACGCGAGATTTTGATCTCCTCCGACGCGCTGACTAATTGGCTGGCGAAGAACAAGCCGCAGGCAAGGCTTTTCGTGCTGGGTACGCCGCAGCTTTTGGCGACTGTGCGCGAGGCAGGCTTCACGCTGACGAATAGCTTGGAGGAGCAAACCGATTTCGTCGTGGTGGGCTTCGACCAGACGTTGACCTACGAGCGTTTGGCGATTGCCTGTCGCCTAATCGACAGGGGCGTGCCCTATGTGGCGACGCACCCCGACGTGCGCTGCCCTATCGAGGGAGGCGAGTTCATTCCCGATACGGGAGCGATGCTGGAGCTGATCAAAACGGCGACCGGCAAGGAGCCGAGTCTGATCTTCGGCAAGCCGTACCAATACATGGTGGACGTGGTGTTGGATAAAACAGGCTATGCGAAGCACGAGATCGCCATGGTAGGCGACCGCCTGGCGACGGACATCGCCTTCGGACTGAACAACGATATTCTTTCGATTATGGTGCTTACTGGCGAGGCGAGCATGGAGGACGTGGAGCGGGGAAATATTAAGCCCGACATCGTCCTGCCCCATGCGAAGGAGATTCTGCGCTATCTTTGAGCGTGATTAAGCATCACTATAATTAGAACACTGTGGCGTGATAATTTTTTGACTAATTAAAGCAAATAGTGTATACTTATACTAACTTAGGAGGGTGTATTATGCAAAAAATTACAAAGGCCGTTATTCCGGCAGCAGGCTTGGGCACGCGCTTTTTGCCTGCGACGAAGGCATGTCCGAAGGAGATGCTGCCCATCGTCGATAAGCCGACTATTCAATATATCATCGAGGAGGCTCTGGCGAGCGGAATTACCGATATTCTGATCATCAGCGGTCGCACTAAGAGGGCGATCGAGGATCATTTCGACCGCAGTCCAGAGCTGGAAATGAATCTTTTGGAGCATGATAAGCTGGATCTTTTGCAGCAGGTGAAGGACATCGCCAATATCAATATCCATTATATCCGTCAAAAGGAGCCGCGCGGCTTGGGACACGCGATCCTCTGCGCTAAGGCCTTCATCGGTCATGAGCCCTTCGCTGTGCTTTTGGGCGACGATGTGGTTTATAATGACGAATATCCCTGCCTGCGCCAGCTGATGGACGTATACGAGGAGCGTGGCGGCAGTGTGCTTGGCTGCCAGACCGTGCCGCAGGAGAAGGTATCCTCCTATGGTATCGTTGCCAGCGATGCTACGGACAACGAGCGTATCTTCCGCGTGCGCGACATGGTGGAGAAGCCGCCTGTGGCGGAGGCTCCCAGCAGATTGGCGGTTTTGGGACGCTATGTCATCATGCCTGAGATCTTCGACATTCTTAAGCATACCGAGCCCGGTCGCGGCGGCGAGATTCAGCTGACCGACGCGCTCAAGGTTTTGGCGAAGAAGCAGCCCATGTATGCCTATGATTTCGTCGGTCGTCGCTATGACGTGGGCGATAAGCTGGGCTATTTGGAGGCTACGGTGGAGTATGCTCTGCGCCGTGATGATTTGCGCGACAGATTTAAGGATTATTTGAGAACCATTATTTAAGCTTGTTAAGCTTTTATCACCGTCGATACTATCGTGTCGACGGTTTTTCTTTATTTTTATTGGCTTGACAGGTCATTAGTGCTATAATAAAAGTAGCGTAAAAGGAGGTTTTTTTACTATGAGAATTAGTGAGCCTATCGGCGTTATCGATTCGGGCGTGGGCGGTCTTTCCGTACTGCGCTGCTTGCGTCGCTTAATGCCGCATGAGCGCTTTATATATTTGGGCGACACCGCCCGTACTCCCTACGGCGTGCGACCAGAGGCGGAGATTCGCGGCTTCGTGAACGAGATGCTCGACTATTTGGAGGCACAGGGCGTGAAGTTGCTCGTCATTGCCTGCAATACGCTGACGATGTTGGGCACGGAGTCGCTGGAGCGGGGCAGAAGCTTCAAAATCATCGGTATGTCGAAGGGAACGCGTCAGCTTTTGGCGGCGAGCGCGAGCAAACGGGTAGCGGTGTGGGCGACGCCCTTCACGATCTCTACGGGAACGCATAAGCGTCTGCTTTTGGAGGCGGAGCCGCGGGCTGAGGTCGTGACTACGGGCTGCGCCAAATTCGTTACCCTGGTGGAACGCGAGCAGTTCGATAGCGAGGAGCTGCGGGACGCGATTCGTGAATACGCCTGCGAGCTGCGGGCGGCGGGGGCGGACGCGCTGATCCTCTCCTGCACGCATTTCCCCTTCCTGCGCGAGCAGATCGCGGCAGAGCTGGGCGCGGGCGTGCGCATCGTCGATCCTGCCGAGGAAACCTCGCAGACGGCGCTGGAGGCTCTGCGGAGCGCGGACCTGCTGCGCAGCGAGGGCGAGGGTGCGACGCGAGTGTGCGCGACGGCGGATATCGAGCGCGTCAAGCGCTTGACGGCGAGAATGCTGCCCTTGGAGGGCTGCTCCTTCGAGAAGATCGTGCTAAATGAGAATTAATTTAAGATATTTGAGCCTTAAATACGAATATGGGCAGGAAACTTTCTTTTTTCGTCTAATATATACGTGAGAATAAATTAAGTAAATATATTAAAGGAAGGTGGTAGCTGTGGCAGAACAGGGTGTGGCAGCCAAAAAGAATATAGTAGGCTCGCCGATGGTCCATAAGCTTGCCATGGGCGTGGTTCTTTTTGCTTTTTGGATGATTTTGTCTGGAAGAACGGAAACTAAATTTATCGTTTACGGCATTATCACGGCGGCGGTGACGGTATACGTGACCTATCCTCTGCTTTTGGTGCCGAATAAGGACGGCAGCAGGCATTACTTCGTGTTCGGCGTGTCCCTGCCGAAATTTATCGCTTATTTCTTCTGGCTGATGTGGCAGCTGGTACTCGCCAACGTTGACGTGCTGCTGGCCACGACCGCCCAGGAGCTGGATATAGATCCCAAGGTGGTGCGCTTCTATTTTAAGGCGGATAACCCGATGGCGTCGGTGGTGCTGGCGAACTCCATAACCCTTACGCCGGGCACGGTGACGATGAACGTCGGCGATGACGGTCTGTATGAGATCCACGCGCTGACCAAGGGTGCTGCGGCGGGCGTGCTTGACGGCTCGATGCAGAGAAAGGTCGCTGATTTATATGGTGAAAAATTTAATTTTGCCGTAGCGGAGAGTGAGGTATGACGATGCAGGTAGTATTTTTCGTATTGATGCTTGCCATAGTCTTCGTGATCGGCACGATGCTCCAGCGCCTGTTTAACGGGCCGACGATTTACGACCGCATGAACGCCTTGGGCGTGATCGGCGCGGATGTTATTCTGCTTTTGGTGCTGTTCGGCTATATCGATGGTCGTCCCGATATGTATGTCGATATCGCGATCTCCTATGCCCTGCTCGGCTTTATCGGCTCGGTGATCGTGGCGAAATTCTTGGGAGGTAAGCGCATATGATCGAAGCAATTGGTTTTAACTCCCTGAGGGAGGTTATCGCGGCGCTCTTTTTGCTGGGCGGGCTGGTGTTCTTCATCGGCTCCGCTATCGGCATGCTGCGCCTGCCTGATTTTTATAGCAGAATCCACGCCTCTGGCAACAGCGAGACCTTGGGCTGCACACTGTCCTTCATCGGTTTGATTATTTATGAGGGACCGACGCTGACGGCGGTGAAGATGGCGTTTGTATTTTTAATCGTCTTTATGGCGAATCCGATCGGCTCGCATATTTTGAGTAAGGCGGCCTATAAATCAGGTCATCCCGTGTGGACGCTGGAGAGCAAGGGAGCTAAGCAGTTCCTCGGCTTGGAAAAGCCCGGTCACAGCGCCGACGAGCCTGTCGGACATATCGAAGAAAAGAAGGAGGAGCATTAAGATGCAGATATACATCATTGAAGCGATTTTATTGATTTTCCTTATTCTCATTACCTGTGCCGTGATCTTTTGTAAGGATATTTTGAGCGCCGCTATTATTTACAGCGCCTTTAGCTTCTGCGCCGTGTTGCTCTATCTGATGATGGGCTCGCCGGACGTGGCGTTTACGGAAGCGGTCATCGGCACTATCTCTACGATCTTCTTCGTAGCGTCCCTGAAGAAAATTGATAGGTGGTGTAAATAATGCGCGGCTTGGTAGCAGTTATTCTTGCGATTATGACGGGCATGTTTTGCTCCGTTGTGACCTATCTGCCGGAGATCGGCTCTGCCGACACGGCACCTAACCGGCACGTTACGCCGACCTATATTTCCCGTAGCGCGGAGGATACCGGCTCGCCCAACATCGTTACTGGCGTAATCATCGATTACAGAGGCTTCGATACGATGTGGGAGACCTCGGTAATGTTTCTCGCGGGCCTGACCACGGTGCTGGTGCTGACCAGTAATCCCGTCGGCAGAAGACCGGAGGAGGAACCGGAAGATCCGGAGGAAGGAGTAATTATCAAATGATGAAGGATCCCTTTGGCGGTCTCATTTTGAATGTGGCCTTCCGTATGCTCGTTCCGTTTACCATCGTGTACGCGATTTACGTACTTTGCTTGGGCGAGTTCTCGCCGGGCGGCGGCTTTCAGGCGGGCGCGCTCCTTTCGGTCGGCGTGCTTTTGGCGCGTTTGATCATGGGCAGCGATGCCAAATTCAACGTTTTGGGCAAGACCTCCGTCGTGCTGGCGGGCGTTGGCACCTTTTTGTACGCTTTTACTGGTTGGCTGACGCTTTTCGGTGGCGCGGACTTTTTCTTAAATTATGATTATATGCCATTGCATTTGGAGCCGAAGCATGAGATGCATGCCTTGGGCATTTTTCTGATCGAGATCGGCGTGGCGATCTGCGTTATGATGACGATCATCAATCTGCTGGATGCGATTGTGAAGAGGGGTGAAGATGATGGAAGTGTTGAATGAGTTTCTAAAGACCAAAGGCATCTACTCCTTGGTGATGATTCTATTTTTCCTTGGCGTTTACGGCATGGTGCTGAGTAAGAATTATATGAAGAAGCTCATGGCGATGAACGTCATGCAGGTCGCGGTGATTTATTTCTATCTGTGCTTCGCGCAGAAGGACGGGGCGATGATTCCTATTCAAAACGGCATCACGACCGATCCCAATGCCTATATTAACCCCCTTCCTCATGGCTTGATGCTGACGGCGATCGTAGTTAGCCTTGGTACCACCGGCGTGGCGATCGCGCTTTTGATGCGCATTAAGGAAATCTACGGCTCGGTTGAGGAAGTCGAGGTATTGAGGAGGGCAAGCAAGTGACACAACATGCTCCTGTTTTTATCGTCCTCCTGCCGCTGACTGCGTCGCTTCTGTGTATGCTGTTCAGTCGCATTAAGAAGGATTTGGGCTCGTGGATCGTCATGGCCTCCATCGTGGGCGCGTTCCTGAGCGCCTGTACGGTGCTGCACCGCGTCATTACGAGCGGCGGGCAGACCTGGCACTATTGGATGGGCGGTTGGGCACCGCCGATCGGCATCGAGTTCGCGCTCGATCCGCTGAATAGCGTGCTGGCGGTGCTGGTAACCTTCATCTCGATGATGGTCGCCCTATATAGTAAGCCCTTCGTTAAGGAAGAGGATTGGCTCCATGTGGGCGGCTATTACACTTTGTTCGGACTTTTAACCGTCGGCCTGTGCGGTATGATTATCACTGGCGACGTGTTCAATCTTTACGTATATTTAGAGATTATGTCGCTTTCGGGCTACGGCTTGATCGCTCTTGGTGGTAAGAAGTCCATGCTGGCGGCGTTCCGCTATCTGTTGATCGGCACGATCGGCGCTTCGCTGTACCTCTTGGGCATCGGCTATCTGTATGCGTTGACGGGTACTCTGAATATGGCGGACTTGGCGCAGCGGGTGATACCCTTCATGCACTCGCCGCTGTTCGCGATCGCGGTCGCCTGCTTGATCATCGCCTTCGGTATCAAGATGGCGCTGTTCCCCTTGCATGGCTGGCAGCCTGACGCGTACACCTTCGCGCATCCTGGCGCGGCGGCGTTCATCGCTGGCTGCATGAGTAAGGCTCCCGCCTATGCGCTGCTACGCTTTTTGTACTATATCTTCCATGTGAATAGTCCGGTTATGGAGAGCGCGCTGAACGTGCTGGGCATCTTGGGCGTCGCGGGTATCCTGATCGGCTCCATTATGGCGATGGCGCAGTACGATTTCCGTCGTATGTTGGCATATTCCTCCGTTGCTCAGATCGGCTATATCGCGATCGGCATGGCGATGGGCAATATGTACGGCTTCATCGGTGCGGTGCTGCACATCATCAATCACGCCTTTATGAAATGTAGTCTCTTTCTCGTTATCGGCGGTATCGAGCATCGCTTCGGTGAGGTTAATCTTTATCGCTTGGGCGGCATGAACAAGAAGATGACGATCAGCACGATCACGGTCACGCTGGCGGCTCTTTCTATGATTGGCCTGCCGCCGACCGCTGGCTTCTTCAGTAAATGGTATCTTATGCTGGGCGCTTATACCGGCAAGCAGTATTTCTACATCGCGGTGCTGGTAATAAGCTCGCTTTTGAACGCGATTTACTTCTTCCGTATCATTGAGCAGATGTTCGTACAGCGTGAAGCCTCGCTGACGGAGGTACATCCGCATACGGGTAAGCTGGGACTGCCCTTCGCCATGGCGCTGCCGATCTTCATCATGGGCATCGGTATCTTGGTACTGGGCTTCTACAGCGTGGATATCGTTACGGATATCATTAAATTAGGCTTGCCGGAGGTGTTCTTGAGATGACGATTCTAGATTGCAGACCATTTCTGGCAGTGGGAGTTTCCTTCCTCGCGGCGGTGCTGATCGCCTTCAGCAGACGTTGGCCTAACCTGCGCGAGGCTTGGAGCGTGCTGGCCTCCCTAATAAAATTCGGCATCATTCTTTCCATGCTGCCGGCGGTTTTGGCGGGCGACCAATATCAGTGGACGCTGTGCCAAATTACCGATACCGTGGGCTTGACGCTGCGCACCGATCCAGCTGGTATGATCTTCGCGACCTTGGCCTCCATGCTTTGGGTACCGATGAATTTCTACTCCATAGGCTATATGCGTTGTAATCAGGAGCGTGAGCAGACTGGCTATTTCGCCGCCTTCGCCGTATGTATGTCCGCGGTAATGGGCATCGCCATGGCGGAGAACCTGCTGACCTTCTTCATTTTCTATGAATTGCTGACTCTGGCAAGCTATCCTTTGGTGCTGCATAAGCGCAATCAGGAGGCGCTGATGGCCAGCCGCAAGTATTTGATTTATACGCTGATCTCCGGTCAGCTCTTCCTAGCCGGCGTGATTGCTGTTTACTGCATTAGCGGTACGATGGACTTCACTCCGGGCGGCTTCCTAAAGCCGGACATGGCGCCGAGATGGGTATTGCAGGCCATCTTCGTGCTGATGATTTTGGCGGGCTCCGTTAAGGCGGCGGTTATGCCCCTGCATGGCTGGCTGCCGGCGGCGATGATCGCGCCGACTCCGGTATCCGCGCTGCTGCACGCCGTGGCGGTCGTTAAGACGGGCGTGTTCGCCGTTCTGCGCATCATCGGCTTCGTGTTCGGACCGAAGCTGCTGGCGGAGATCGGCGTGACCGACGTGCTGGCGTGGGCGGCGGCGACGAGCATCATCGTTTCCTCGTTGATCGCGCTGCGGCAGGATCATTTGAAGCGTCGCTTGGCGTTCTCTACGATCGGTCAGCTTTCCTACATAGTTTTGGGCGCGGCGTTGATCTCGCCGATTAGCATTAAGGGCGCGTACCTGCATTTGGTGGCGCACGCCGTAATGAAGATCACCCTCTTTATGTGCGCCGGTCTAATCATCGCGCGCACGCATCGCAACAATATTAGCGAGCTTTATGGCATCGGCAAGAAGCTGCCAGTAACGATGGCGTGCTTCACGATAGCCTCGCTCGGCATCGCGGGCGTACCATTCCTAGTGGGCTTTATTAGCAAGTGGAATCTGTGCATCGGTGCTTTGCAGGCTGGTAAGCCTCTGTACGTGCTGCTGTGGGTAGCGAGTGGTTTGCTGGCGGCGGCGTATCTGATTCCGGTATCGCAGATGGCGTTCTTCGTGAAGGATCCGCAGGAAAAATTCCGCGAGTACGGCGAGATTAGCTACGCGATGCTGATTCCTATCTGCATCACGACCTTGATCGCCATGATTTTGGGCTGCTTCCCCGACATTTACCCGCATTTCTATAAATTAGCGACGATGGCCTCGAACGCCGTCTGCGCAGGCTGGCATGGGGGGTGGCTGTAATGACTAAGAAAACGGTTTATGTACTGGTGGCGGTTATATTGCTCGCCTCGTTGGCTGCCGAGATCGGCGGTGTGCATATGCACGCGGCGGCGTGGTGGCCATTGCCCTTCGGCTATGATATCTTCTTCGGCTTCGTCGGCGCTTGGGTGCTGATCATTATGTCGAAGCTGATCATGGCTCCCATTCTGCAAAGGGACAAGGAGTACTATAATAAGGACTTTACTATTTCGGGCGATAACGCCAGTGATGATGACGGAGGTGACGGAAAATGAATGAAGCACTTCTGCATCCCGGTCTGATTCTGTGGCTGGTGGGCTTTGTGGCGATGCTGGTACCCAAGCTGCTGCGCAAATTCGTTTTGGCGCTCGGACCTTTAGCGGCGGTCTATGCCGCATGGAAGCTGCCCATCGGCTACCAGCTGGTGCTTCCCTTCGTGCATGATATTCAGCTGCATTTGATGTACGTGGACAGGCTTTCTTGGATTTTCGCCTTCATCTTCTCGATTTTGGCGACGGTTAGCGGCATCTACGCCGCGCATAACACCAATCGTATGGAGGCACTGTGCTGCATGGCCTATGCCGGTGGCGCGATTTGCGTCTGTCTGGCGCAGGATTGGCTGACCTTCATCTTCTTTTGGGAATCCTTGGCGATTACCTCGCTGTTTTTGGTTTGGTGCAATCCCACGCATGAGGCGCGGCGTGCGGGCTTCCGCTATATGCTCGTGCATATGCTTGGTGGCGGCATTTTGCTCGCCGGTATCTTCGTGACGTTCGTTACTGGTAATCATGATCTGTTGATTCATAGCTTCACGGATCGCGTGCGTGATTGGGCGTATTATTTGGTGATGTTGGGTATGTTCGTGAACGTGGCTATGCCTCCGGTTAACGCCTGGCTGGTCGATGCTTACGCTAATTCCACGCTTACGGGCGGCGTATTCATGAGCTGTCTGACTACGAAGGTGGCGGTGTACGCGCTAATTCGCGTTTTCGCGGGCACGGAGCTGCTCATGTGGGGCGGCGTGCTGATGGCGCTTTACGGCGCGCTCTACGCGATTATGGAGAATGATATGCGTAAGCTTTTGGCGCATCACATTATCTCGCAGACGGGCTTCATGGTGGCAGGTGCCGGCATCGGTACGGCGATGGCGCTGAACGGCGCGACGGCGCATGCCTTCTGCGACATCCTCTTTAAATCCCTGCTCTTTATGTGCGCCGGAGCGGTGATCTACGCGACGGGCATTAAGGAGATTAATAGACTTGGCGGTATGGCGCGCAAGCTGCCCTTGGTTTGCGTTTGCTTCTTCTCCGCAGCCTTCTCTATCGCTGGCATTCCGTTGTTCAACGGCTTTATCAGTAAGAATATCACCGTGAACGCGGCGGCGGCGGCGGGGCAGCCGTGGGTATTCACCCTGCTGGAGCTGGCTGCCATCGGTACGTTTTTGTCGATTCCGCTCAAGATGGGCTACTTCATCTTCCTGCGCAAGGACGACAAGGGAGCCAAGGTCGTTACGCCTCTGCCATTCAATATGAAGCTGGCGATGAGCATCAGCGCCTTCCTCTGCTTTCTCTACGGTGTTTATCCGGAACTTTTGTACAGTCATCTGCCCTTCGAGATGACACCCTACCAGCCGTTTACCGCGCCGCATCTTTTGCAGCCGGTACAAATGCTGGGCATGGCGATGATTCCCTTCCTGATGTATTTGACTAAGATGGAGCCGCATACGGCGATCAGCTTGGATACCGATTGGTTCTATCGTAAGCCCTTCGCCTTCTTCATCGGGCATACCAGCGCGCTCTTCTGCGCTCTGTGCAATGGCTTGGGCGGCGCTTGGCAGGTGCTCTACGAAAAATTTATGGATTTGACTGCTAATCCCATGGACTTCCTCGACGCGAAGCCCTTCAGAAAGCGCAATCATTATAATCCGGAAAATTATCGTACCTCGATCGCCGATCCGATGATGATCACACTAACGGTGCTGGTCAGCAGTATCGCCTACTTTATCGCGAAAATGCAATAGGACTACTTTAAGCGGACGCTTCGGTGTCCGCTTTTTCTTTGTGGACAAACGTTGACAAAAGTGCGATAATGAAAATATTAAACTCGTATTTTGAACGTGATAGGAGCAGGAGTATGCTGAGGGGTATCTTTTTGATCGTCGGTGCCGCCGTTTGCTGGGGCTTGGGCGGCGTTGCCGGGCAATATCTTTTCCAAAATTATCATACGGATCCCGTTTGGCTGGTCATGGTGCGCCAAATTATCGCCGGACTGCTCTTCCTTGGCTATACGCTGGTGGCGGAGAAGCACAATATCCTGCTTATACTGCGCGCAAGGCCTGTTTCCGTGCTGATTTTTTCCTTCGTCGGCATACTTGGCTCGCAGCTGGGCTTTTATTACACCATTTCGCTGTGCAATGCCGCCACGTCCACGGTTTTGCAGTATACCGCTCCCGTTTGGGTGATGATCTATATGAGCTATCGAGCGCGCGCCCTGCCTGAGCCACGCGAGCTAGTCGGCATCATCGGCGCGCTGACGGGCGTGTTTTTAATCGCTACGCATGGCAGTCTGAGCAGTTTGGCGCTTTCGCCCGTGGCACTCGTCAGCGGGCTGATTTCGGCGGTGTCCTATGCCTTCTATTGCATTCAGCCTGTCGAGCTGCTGAAAACCTATCCCGCGACCGTTATCGTGGGCTGGGGGCAGCTACTGTCGGGATTATCGCTTTTGTGCGTGCGTCAGCCCTTGGCGGGGCTGGAGAGCTGGCACGCTGATGCTTATTTCGCCATGGGCTATTTGATCGCTGGTGCGACGATCGCTAGCTACGCGCTGTATTTGGCGGGGCTGAAGTTGGTCGGTTCGACGAAGGCGAGCCTGATTTCCTGCGCCGAGCCCTTGGCTTCCATCATAGCGGTCGTCCTGCTGTTGGGAACGCGCCTGCTTTTGCCTGATTATATCGGTATGGCGTGCATTATTTTTACCGTACTGCTGTTATCCTTGCCCAAAAAATAAAAAATTACGGAGAGATGTACACGCGAGCGTAAATTTATGGTACAATATATATAGGGCTTTAACGGAGGTGCGGCAAATGGCGACGGTTGAGTTCAAGTATAAATATGGTCATGGCTATCAGCGTTTTTCCTTGAAAGAGGAGCATATTTTACAGGAAATAAAGATCGCGCAGGTACCGCCCTTGGTCGATTTGGAGGCTGCAGTTAAGGACGCTCTTTATCATCCGATAGGCTGTGAGTCGATCGACGCGTTAGTGAAGCCCGGTATGAGAATCGCCTTCATTTGTAACGACGCGACTCGTGTCGCCAATACGCATGACTTTATGCCGCTTTTGGTAAACGAGATGAATCGGCTAGGCGTGCGTGATGAGGATATGCGTGTGGTTTTCGCCTTGGGGACGCATCGCCTGATGAGCCATGAGGAAATGGTGGAGCAGGTGGGCGAGGAGGTCGCCTCGCGTCTGCCGATGTATAATAGCGATTGCAATAAGCCCGAGGACTTCGCCTATTTCGGCGCGACCTCCTTTGGTACGCCGGTTTTGCTCAACAAGCTTATTTGTGACGTGGATCTGGTCATTATGACTGGAACCGTCGTTTATCATTATTTCAGCGGCTTCGGCGGCGGGCGTAAGTCCGTGTTGCCTGGTGTGGCGGCGATGGAGACCGTGCGTCGTAACCATAGCCTGATGATGAGCCCCGCTTCGCAGCTGGGTAAGCTGGAGGGCAATCCAGTCTATGATGATCAGGTTGAGGGCGTGGCACTCTTTGCCGCGAAGCACAGACTGTTCAATTTTAACGTGATTCTGGACGCGCAGAAGCGTTTTCTGAGAATCTTCGCCGGACATTGGCTGGAATCGCATTTGCAGGCCTGCAAATTTGTGGAGCAGGTGTATGGCGTGCCAGTGGCGCGCGAGGCGGACATCGTTATCGCTAGCTGTGGCGGCTATCCTAAGGATATCAACGTTTATCAGCTGCAAAAGACGATGGATAACGCTTGGTGCGCCGTGCGCGAGGGCGGTGTGGTCATCATTCTCGGCGAATGCGAGGAGGGAAGCGGCAGCGCGGCGCTGGAGCGTGCGCTGGAGGAGAATCCCTCGCCAGATGCCATTAAGGAAGCCTTGGAAAAGGATTTTAGGATTGGCGCTAATAAGGCCTTCGCCATCACTCGCTTGATGAAAAAGGCACGCTTCATCCTTGTTTCGGCGTTGGACAAGCGGCTGGCGAAGAAATTACTCTTTGATGCTGTCGATACGCTTGAGGAGGCGCTGAAATTAGCTGAGAGCTATGTTGGCTCGGACTATAAAATCCTTCTTATGCCGCAAGGAAGCCTGACAGTGCCGATTCCGCAGAAATAGTTTACTTTTTCTCAAAATCATTGCGAATAATGCTTGCCTTTTTAAACGAATTCGGATATAATTAGAGCGTTATAAAAAACGAATCGCGTTAAAGGAGAGAGCTTTTTGAAGTTAGACATTGATTATAAGGCTATCGGCCTGAGGATAAAAGTCGCGCGTGCACGTAAGGGTTTGACTCAGGGAAATATAGCCCAATTAACCGGCCTGTCTACTCCGCATATTAGTAATATAGAAACCGGCAACACCAAATTGGGATTGCCGACCATCATTCATTTAGCTAATGTTTTGGATGTTTCTGTAGATGAATTATTGTGTGATAATGTCCATCGTAGTGAGCAGATTTATTCCCACGAGCTGTCCGATTTATTGCAGGATTGCACCGTGGATGAGCTGCATATTATTTCCGAGTTGGCCAAGGTTGTAAAGAAATCCGGTATTAACAGTGCGAAGAAGGCGCGTAAACGCCGCACGAAGGCGGAGATGGCAGCTGCCAGAGCCGCTGAAGCGTTCCAAGCCGTTAATGCTTAATTTAAAATACTTCATGTCGTACTAGCGTCGGCATGAGATATGCTACTGTAGCTCAGCTGGTAGAGCAACTGATTCGTAATCAGTAGGTCGCAGGTTCGAATCCCGTCAGTAGCTCCA
>CAYZOZ010000024.1:0-26546 GCA_964480295.1 uncultured Phascolarctobacterium sp. | reverse complement strand
ATATAGCTTACTCAGTTCACATATATTTCACAGATATGTGCTATAATATAAATTAGATAAGTATATTTTGCGTAAAGGTGGTAGTCAGCGTGCAGATTATGGAAGGTGCGGAGACATTTTTGTTAAAGGGAACTAACGGCAGGGCGGTGCTGCTTTTGCATGGCTACACTGGTACTACGGCGGAGATGCGTCCCTTTGGTGATTATTTGCACTCTTTGGGCTACACGGTGCTGTGCCCGCGTCTGCCTGGGCATGGGACTAGCGTGGACGATTTGGAGCAGACCGTGGCGGGGCAATGGGTTACGGCTGCTAAGCTGGGCTACGCCTTGCTCGCGAAGTCCTACGATAAAATTTACGTTGCTGGTCTTTCCATGGGCGCGCTTTTGGCAATCGTCATAGCGGCCACGGAGAAGGTGAAAGCGGCGGCCTTTCTCGCCGCGCCAATCTTCGTCAAGGACAGGCGTGTGCCATTTCTGCCGCTTTTGCGTCATTTTATTCGCTATCTGCCAAAGCGTAAGCGTAATTATCACGATTTGCAGGCCTATTGTCAGGCCTATGAGAAAATGCCGACCAAGCCTTTGACGAGCCTGTTTGCTTTGAGTAAGACCTGCCGCAAGCAGCTTATTCCGCAGATCAGCGTACCCTGCGTCATTTTGCAGTCAAAAATAGAGCACACCGTCGATCCGCGCAGCGCTCAGTATATATTCGAGCATTTGGCGACGGCGGCGCATGACAAGGAGCTAGTGTGGTTTGAGCGGAGCGGTCATATTTTGACGCTTGACAGCGAGCATGAGGCGGTATTCAGGAGCATAGCGGAGTTTTTCCGACGCTTTGCCTGATATATATGCGGAAGATTTTTCGGAGAGAGCGATATAGATTATGGATAAAAGCCTATTGGAAAATAATGAATATAGCTGGTGCTTTGCCTGCGGCAAGGATAATCCAGCCGGCTTAAAAATGCGTTTTGAGATAGATGACGAGCAATGTACCGCCTATTTTACTCCGAGAAAGGAGCATCAAAGCTATACCGGCAGAATGCACGGTGGCTTGGTGGCGGTGCTACTGGACGAGGTGACGGGCAATTATCTTTATTGTAAGGAAGGTAGGCCGTCCTATACGGCTAAAATAGAAATTCGTTATCGTCAGCCCCTGCTTATCGGCGAGGAGGTTATTTGTATCGGACGTGAGGTGAAGCGTAGGGGACGGATGGTAGAAATGGAAGGTAAGATTTGTAAAAAGGATGGGACCGTTTTGGCGGAGTCCTTATCAAAGATGATGATAAAAGAGGATT
The DNA here is from genome assembly GCA_964480295.1 of uncultured Phascolarctobacterium sp. Lineage (GTDB taxonomy): Bacteria > Bacillota > Negativicutes > Acidaminococcales > Acidaminococcaceae > Phascolarctobacterium_A. The sequence continues at coordinate 25,255 of CAYZOZ010000024.1, read as the reverse complement.
AAATTATGCAAAAGAAGGATATTAAGGAGAAAATCATCGCGTTTATGCGTGACGGTAGCTACGCTCCCATGACGAGTGAGGAGCTTTTGGACGCTTTGGCGGGCGAGTGCAGCGCTACTCGCTTTTGGCAGGAGCTGCTGGAGCTAGAGCAGAACGGCGAGGTCATCAAGACGCGCTTTGAAACCTATGGTCTGCCGGAGAAGATGGGCTTGGTGGCAGGTCGCTTCCAGCTGACGAGCAAGGGCTTCGGCTTCGTGATTCCCGATAACAAGGGTGATCGTCCGGACGTGTTTATCCCGCCGCGCGCCTTGAACGGAGCGATGAATAATGACCGCGTGTTGGCGCGCGTGAATAACGATACCCATGGCAAGAAGCCGGAGGGCGAGATTCTGCGCATTATTACCCATGCCAACAACAAGGTGGTGGGCGTGTTCTGCCAAAGTGGCGATTTTGCCTTCGTTACGCCCGATGATAAGCGTATCGGGCAGGACGTGTACGTGATGCGCCGCGATTTTAATAACGCGAAGAACGGGCAGAAGGTCGTCGTGGAGATTACATCCTGGCCGCAGGAGCAGCGTAAGGCCGAGGGCCGCGTGGTCGAGGTGTTGGGTAATATTGGCGATGTAGGCTTGGAGATTCTTTCCATTATCAAGCAGAACGACCTGCCTTTGGAATTCCCGGAGGAGGTGCTGGAGGCCTCGCGCAGGGTGCCTAAGGCTATCAGAAAGAGCGAGCTGGAGGGCAGACGCGATTTGCGTGAGCGTGCTGTCGTGACTGTCGATGGCGAGGACGCGAAGGATTTGGACGATGCTGTTTATCTGGAGGAGCTGGAGGGCGGCGAGTACCTTCTGGGCGTTTATATTGCCGATGTAAGCTATTATGTGACCGAGGACGATATTCTTGATCGTGAGGCACGGGCGCGTGGTACGAGCGTTTATTTGGTCGATAGGGTGCTGCCCATGCTGCCGGAGCGCTTGTCCAACGGCATTTGCAGCTTGAATGCCGGCGAGGATCGCTTGGCGATGGCGTGCGAGATGCGTATTGATGCTAAGGGCGCGGTGAAGAGCTATGAGATTTTTCCCGCGGTGATCAACGTGCGTCATCGTTTGAGTTATAATATCGTGCGCGGGATGCTGGCAGGGGATGACGAGCTGTGCGCGAGGTATGCGGACGTACTGGAGATGCTTCGTAAAATGGACGTGCTGCGTCAGATTTTGCACGATAAGCGCGCACGTCGCGGCGCGGTAGATTTCGATTTGCCGGAGCAGAAGGTTATTTTGGACGAGAAGCTGCACCCCGTGGAAATCGTGCAGCGCGTTCATGGCAACGCGGAGTCCCTAATCGAGGAGTTCATGCTGGCGGCTAACGAGACCGTCGCCCAGCATATGTTTAGAAAGCATTGGCCGTTTATTTATCGCGTGCATGAGATCCCTGCCGAGGAAAAGATGCAGGATTTGGCGAAGCTTTTGGCCAATTTCAATATCAAGTTTAAGGCGAGCGAGGAAACGAAGCCTAAGGAGATTCAGCGCGCGGTGCAGGCGGTCGCCGGTAAGCCGGAGGAGCGCTTGATCACGACGGTGGCGCTGCGCTCCATGCGTCAGGCTGTTTATCAGACGGAGAACGTGGGGCATTTCGGCTTGGCGGCGAAGTATTATACGCATTTCACCTCGCCGATCAGGCGTTACCCAGATTTGATCGTACATCGCCTGCTGCGGGCGTGGATGAAGCAGCCTAAGCTGAAGGCGGACGAGGCGGAGCAGCTGAGCGATAGCCTGGAGAGCATCGCCGAGCACGCGTCCCTGCGCGAGCGGGCGGCGGCTGATGCTGAGCGTGCGACAGTGGAGCTGAAGAAGTGCGAGTATATGGCGGATCATCTAGGCGAGGAGTATGACGGCGTGATCAGCGGCGTGACAGCCTTCGGCATGTTTGTCGAGCTGGCGAACGGCGTGGAGGGCTTGGTGCATATCTCTAGCCTGATGGACGATTACTACGATTATTACGAGGAGCGTTACGCGCTTGTCGGGATGCACACTGGACGTACCTATCGCTTGGGCGACAAGGTGCGGATCGAGGTTTTGCAGGTTAATTTGAGCGATGTCGCTATTGATTTCATTATGGCAGGCGAGAACGAGGGCGTGCGCGAGCACATTCGTCAGCAGCTTTTGGCGAAGCAGAAGCCTGCCAGTGGTTATGCGAAGCAGCGCGCTGCCTTGAGCGCGGAGACGAAGAAGAAAAAGCACTCCAAGTCTAAGAGCGCGAAGGGAGGAGCGTCGTTAAGACACGGCGGTAAGCAGGCGGAGAAGGTCGCCGCAGCGCCGAAGAAGAGCAAGAGCGGTGCCAAGAAGCGTAAGAGGAGAAGATAGCACCGATAAGGAGCAGTGAATAATGGCAGAAACTAAAATAAAAATTATCGCGGAAAATCGCAAGGCGCGACATGATTTTACGATATTCGAAACCTTTGAGGCAGGCATCGCGTTGACGGGTACGGAGGTGAAATCCCTGCGCGCTGGCAAGGCGAATATGAAGGACAGCTACGCGCAGGTCACTAGGCAGGCGGAGGTCTTTGTTTTTAATTTGCATATCAGTCCCTATGATCACGGAAATATTTTTAATCACGATCCCCTGCGCAGCAGAAGATTGCTTTTGCACCGTGCGGAGATTAACAAGCTCATCGGTAAGGTGAAGGAGAAGGGCTACGCGCTCGTGCCACTGAAGCTGTACTTCAAGCATGGTTTGGTAAAAATGGAGCTGGCGCTGGCGGTCGGTAAGAAAAATTACGATAAGCGTCAGGATTTGGCGAAGAAGGATGCCAAGAGAGAGATGGAGAGGGCGCTAAAGGAGCGCAATCACTGATTTTTCCAGCGCTTTCGGCTTATTTCACAGAAAAGTCAATTGTAATTTAAGGCTAAACATGGTAAAATATTATCCAAAGCAAAGCGTATCTGCTTATTCTTGATTTACCGTTATTTCGCAAAAGCGAAAGGCACATCTTTGGGGATGTACTGGTTTCGACGGGGGTAGGTGCGGTATGATAAGCGAGCCGTGGTCTGGCACACGCTAACTGTTGGGACGTTTAAATATAAACGCTGATAAAGAATACGCTTTAGCAGCTTAACTGCTAACTGTCCTCTGAGCTCCTCCTATAGGCGAGGAGAGGCAGTCACTATGTAGGATACCTTGAGGTCGATGCCCGTAGACCTCTTGGGAAGCACTGCGGGATAGCGACTCGAAGGCCCGTCGATAGGCAGTCGGGAAGCGAAATTTAATATGTCGTCTGCGCTCGGAGAAGGTTGTATGGCAATATTTTCGGACAGGGGTTCGACTCCCCTCATCTCCACCAATTTGGAGAATTTGCGAAAACAGAAGTCGCGAAGGGGTTTCCCATGCGGGAAGCCGACCGGTTTTCGCCTTATTGTAAAGGACGGTTACGAAAGTACACCGTCCTTTAGCTATTTTGTGAGGATGTTTTGTTTTCAGGAGGCATTAGATGTTGTTTGATAAGTCCATGCTGGGCGATGCTATGGAAAACTTAAAAAGTAATTATCATAAGATACTCTTGATTAATCTTACAGATGATACCTTCAAGCCGATCACGATATCAGATGACGAGTGGTCGGAGCTTGATGCCTATAATATTCGGAGCGTCAGCGGCTATTTTGATTGGTTCGCTCATAGCGATTTGATTCATGACGATGATCGCGATAATTTTATCGAGTTTGGCAAAAGCCTTCAGCCTAACAGCCATACGCTGTATCGTCGCAATTTTAACGGAGTGTGGCATTGGGTACTACTGGAGGTCATTCCAGCGAAGGATTATGCCGATAACAACAAGAGCTGTATCCTTTACGTGCGCGATTTCAACGATATTTACGCCTTGGAATATGAAAACGTGGCGGAACGCATCGGCATGACGGACAGCATGACGGGGCTGTATAATAAGGTGGCGCTGGAGCGTGACCAGAAAAAGCATATTAATGACAGCGTGGGCATTATTTTCTGCGATTTGAACGCGTTGAAATACACGAATGATCATTTCGGGCATAGGGCGGGCGACGAGCTGATCCTCAAGCTGGCTAATCTCTTGACGATCAATTTCAATGAGTACAGCTGCTATCATATTTGCGGCGATGAATTCGTGGTTTGCGCCTTCGGCGCTTCGCTGCATAAATTTTTGCGCAAGGCGATCGCCTTTCATAAGTCGCTGTGGATTAACGCGCAGCCGCCGATCACTAGCTTGGGCTATTCCATTGGCGGACCGGGGGAGTTCCAGATGGCGTATCGCGAGGCGGAGAAGGAAATGTATGACGATAAGCGTTTGTTCTATACCAGATTTCCCGAGTATAAGCGTGAGGATTATACGGCGCAAAGGGACGCGTGAAGCGGATAATGGGGGCGAGAGCTATGGAAACGCGGGTAGCGGTAATTTCGCTGATCGTATCGGAGGGCGGTAGGAAGCAGGGCTCGGTCGAGGGCTTGAACGCCGTGCTGCACAGATATGCCGGCTATATTGTCGGACGCATGGGCTTACCCTATCGTGAGAAGGGGGTAAACATTATTTGCGTCGCCGTGGACGCGCCACTCGACGTGATTAGTGCCATGTCTGGTAAGCTGGGAAGCCTGAGCGGGGTGAGCGTGAAGACGGCGTATGCGCCACAGACGGCTGAGTGAGGGACGTGAGTAAGTAATATGTAAAAAGAAGAAAAGCACAGGCAAAAAATTACGTTTTTGCTTGTGCTTTTTCTTTAGCGCAATTATAATATTACTAAGGTGTTATCATAACGGTAGGCGGTTGTTCCCTCCGATGGAGGGTGAAGCCCTCCAATTAAGCAAGCTTCGTATTGCGGCGTAAGCCGGAATATGAAAATTGAAGAAAGGAGGGGGATGCTATGAGTATAACTGAATTTATATCAGCTGTAAGCTTTTGCTTAAGCTGTATAAGCTTTGGTTGCACCATATGCTCTAAAAGAGCAAAAATAAAAACGACCGCCAGCTCTTCCAAAGTTACGGTCATTTTTATAATCTGTAAATAAGGGAGCAACCGTCTATCGGTAGCACCTTTTCTATGCTTATTATACAACATTGACGTTGATTGTCAATAAAAACTTTAGCGTTTATTTCTTTCTTTCGCGATATTTTTTATATCCGTAGAAGATGCAGGCGACGAGCAGAATTAGGATCGTCAGGCGGTGGGAGTTTTCCTGAAAATTGACGATGTCATGCCCGATTACGACCTCCAGCGCGGTAGAGGGGAATTTGCCGATTAGATTGGCGATAATGTAGTCCCTAGCGCTGATGCGGCTCACCGCGCCCACGGCGGTCAAGATGCCGGAGGGAAAGTAGGGCAGCGCTCTGGCGAACGCCATCCACTCCAAGCCATGCTTACCGCTAGCTTCATCGATGTTTTGCAAGCAGTTGCTTTTGGCGATGATGGCCTCGGCGGCGCTACGGAAGAAAAAGCGCATGAGAAAAAAGCTGATCACTACGCCCGTTGTTTCCGCTAGCCACGAGATGAGGATGCCAAGCGGCAGTCCGAAGATCAGACCGTTGGCGGTTGAAAGGAAGATCGAGGGGAAGATGCTGCCGGCGTTAATTAGTACGTCCAGCAGAAAGCTAATCAGAATCGCCCAAGGACCGAAGGAACGCAGATAGCAGACCAGTCCGTCGACGTTGCCACTGATCGCCAGCTTGAAGGTGGTGCTGAAAAAGCCGCTGTCGCAGCATTGAATCGTTATGATTATGCCGAGCAGCAGAGCCGCGGCGACTATCTTGGTCAGCGTATCGGGGTTACGCAGATATTTATGAAGCATGTATGGATTACCTCTGTGAGAGTTATTTTAGCTATTGAAGATCATGTCGAAGCGTTGTCCGAATTGCTTGCTCAGCAGCTGGCGAATCTGTTCCTCCGCACCGGGCATGGCGAGCTGTTCCTCTGCCAATCGACGTGCTTCCTTAATTAGATCGGTATCTCGAATTATATCAGCAATCCGCAGATCTGGCAAGCCGTGCTGCCGTAGTCCGAAGAGCTGACCGGCTCCGCGCAGCTCTAGATCCTTTTCCGCGAGGTAGAAGCCGTCCTCGCTGTCGCGCAGCACTTGTAGGCGCGCCAAGGCCTCTGGTGCGTCCGTGCCAGCGAAAAGCACGCAGTAGGATTGCTCGCTGCCGCGCCCTACGCGCCCACGCAGCTGATGCAGCTGGGAAAGACCGAAACGCTCGGCGTTTTCAATTACCATGAGCGTGGCGTTGGGCACGTTCACTCCGACCTCGATGACTGTGGTGCTGACTAGAACCTTGATCTCGCCGGCGGCGAAGGCGTTCATGACGGCATCCTTTTCCGCTGCCTTCAGCCGTCCGTGCAGCAGCGCACAGGGAACCTCGCGTAGCACGCCACCGCTAAGCTCCACGTAGACCTGTTCCGCGCTGTGGCTGTCCATTCCCTCGCTTTCCTCGATCAGGGGACAGACGATGTACGCCTGCCGTCCGAGCTTGATTTGGCGCAAAAGTCCGCGGTAGACCTCCTGCCGCTTGCTTTCGTTATAGCAGAGCGTTTGCACGGGCTTGCGTCCCGGCGGTCGTCCCTTCATGACGGAGATGTCCAAATCGCCGTACACCGTCAGCGCGAGCGTGCGGGGAATGGGGGTGGCGGTCATGATGAGGATGTCGGGGAGCAGGGTGCTTTTATTGAGCAGCTTGGCGCGCTGCTCCACGCCGAAGCGGTGCTGCTCGTCCGTCACGGCGAGGGAGAGGTCGGCGAAGCGCACGTCCTCCTGCAGGAGCGCGTGCGTGCCGACGACGATGTCGACCATGCCCAGCTCCAGCTCCTCCAGCAGTCTGCGCCGAGCCTTGAGCGGCATACCGCCGACCAGCAGGGCGATTCGCAGTCCCGAGGGCTCTAAGTATTCGCGCAGTGTGGCATAATGCTGACGCGCTAAAATCTCCGTGGGCACCATGATGCACGCCTGATGTCCGCTGAAGGCTGCCTTCGCTAGAGCGAGGGAGCTGACTACGGTCTTACCGCTGCCGACGTCGCCTTGTAAAATGCGGTGCATGGGACGTTCTGCCTCCATATCGCCGTTAATCTCTCGCCAGACCTGCTCCTGCTGCGGCGTGAGGCTGAAGGGGAGCTGCTTGATCAGCGTCGTCATTTTGACATCATTAGGCGCGTGGGCGATGCCCTGCCTGTGGTCGCTGTTGTGGCGGCGGTAGTAGAGCAGCCCGCATTGCAGCAGGAAAAGCTCCTCCAAAATAAAGCGTCTGCGCGCTTGATAAAGCGCCTGCCAATTCGGAGGAAAGTGGATATTGCGCAGCGCCGTTAGGCGATCGGGAAGTCCGTAATGACGCAGAATGCCCTCTGGCAGGCTTTCCGGTAGTCCCTGCTCCGCCAGCTTTAGCGCGGCGTGTACGGCCTTACGCAGTAGTCCCTGTGTAAGCTCGCCAGCCAGAGCGTAGACTGGCTCGAGCTTCGGCTGAGAGAGCTCCTCCTCCGTCATCTGTTGGAAGCTGATCTCGCTTACAGTGCGAGAGGTTTTGCCGGGGCGCACTCTGCCCGTGATGAGCAGCTCGTCGCCTGGCTTGAGCTTTTGCGCTAAATAGCCTTGAGAGGCGAAGAGAAAGAGGGAGGCGTAGGCGGTGTCGTCGCGCACCGTCACCAGCACGTAGTGTCTGCCGTGCGCGCCCATGCCCCTGCGCGTGCTGACTACTTGGGCGCGAAAAAGCTGGCGCTCGCCGTTGATACTCAGCTCGTTAATCTTTTTTAGCTGTCCGTAGTCGATATACGCGTCCTGCCTTGGGTAGTATTCCAAAAGCTCGCCGACGGTGGAAACGTTAATCGCGGCGAATTCGGCAGCCTTTTTCGGACCAAAGCCCTTGAGGATCGTTATCGGTTCTTGCCACCACATATAAATTACCTGCCCTATTTGTAAATTTCACTTGCTTTTATTACTTCTTTATGGTATGATACTCATGTTAAATTTGAATGTGCCTTATGCCTTATCACGTTTAAGGAGGTGGGAAATTATGGCATCTATCTGCGAAATCTGCGGTAAAGGAAAATTGTCTGGCAACAACGTCAGCCATTCCAATAGACACACCAAACGTGCTTGGAGCCCGAACATCCAACAAGTAAGAGCAGTTGTTGAAGGCTCTGTAAAGCGTGTAAACGTTTGCACCCGCTGCCTGCGTTCCGGTAAAGTTGACCGCGCAAATTAATCTTCGGATTTAAAAAGAAGCCAAATACCAGTGGTATTTGGTTTCTTTTTTTATGCTTTCACGGCCTATTTAATTTTGTAGCCGCATTCGGGACAGAATTTGGCGAGCGAGGAGATCTTCGCTGAGCAGCTCGGACAAAGGATGAAGGCGCGGAATTCGCGCAGCTTCTTCTCGAAAAGCTCGTAGAAAAGGTTGACCTCGATATCCTCGCGCTTCCAGCTGTAGATCTGCAAGCGCTTGCCGGTGGAGTCCATGATGACCTGTAGGGTTTCGGAATCCAGCTGCTGGAGGGCGACCTGCATAATCTTGTTTTTGTTATGGAAATGGATAATCCAATGCTCGTGGTCGATCTCGTCAAGAGTTACGCCCATTTCGTTGATGCTGAGCATGGCAATGCTCCACGCAGTTTCTAAATCCAGTTCGTAGACACGATTGTCAAAGCACGCGCCTGCACCGTCTATTCTCATAATTATCCTCCGCATTTCAGAATTTGTACAAAACATTATACCACATTTTGGCGTTTAAAACAGCAGGAAAAAAGAAATACGCCCCGAATGCGCGGTAAATCGGCATTTAGGGGCGTAGCCTTATTGCATGAAGGTGTTGGGGGAAAGCACGTTGCCGTCGTCGAAGGCGATGTAGGTGACCTGGATGCGTGCCTTGAGCTTGCTAAGCTCCGTGCCGATCAGCTTTTTGTCGTCGGGCAGCAGCTCGTTGAGGCTTTTGCTGGTGTTCAGCTCCCTGGTCTGTCCTGGCTCGATCGCGCCGCGGAAGTGCTCGGGGTAGGAGTAGATGTCCTTGCCGCTCTCGTCCGTAAGCGTCACGTCGTAGTACATTCTGTTAATGGTTACGGCGGTGAGATTCTTGACGGAGGTGATCGCGGTCAGCACGTTTTTCGCCTTGGGATCCTTGCTGAGGCTGTCCTGAAAGATGTGCAGCGTTACGTCCGAGGTCTGCACGGATTGATTCAGTCGCTCGATGATCGGCTTGTTGGCGGCTGCTAGCTTGGCCTTTTCGGCGGCGGAAAATTGCACGATCAGCTCGGGCAGGTTCTTGATTCTGATGATTTGCCAGCTGCCGTCCTCATGCTTTTGCATTTCTAGCTTGGCGATGAAGTCCTTGTCCAGATCGGTGTTATGCAGCACCAGATCGGCGTTCGTCTCGCCGCCTTCCTGCTGGCTGAGCTGTAGGTTCTTGAGCTTTAGCTTGCTGAGCGGGATGTGACGCTGCATATTGCGCTTCATAGCGTCGGGAACGGGATCGGCGGGGCGCTGCTGCTCCTCCTTTTTGGCGGCGATCCTGTCGACTGCCTCCTGCTTCATCAGCTCGACCACGGAGGGCTTGAGCATATGCAGGATGCCGAGGGCGAAGGGGTTGGAGAAAATATCGGTGTTGTTGATCTTGCTTTCCGCTTTAATGATATCCTCGAAGGCATTGCCCATGACCGAGTCGAGGTCGACGTAGCGTTGGAATTTGGCTGCGTCATGCTCCTTGAGCGCGACGCGCGCCTCGTTGAGGGCGTAGACCGGCGTGCGGACGAAGTAGAGGAAATAGAATGCCGCGCCTGCCGCTAGCGCGAGTAGAATTAGGATGATGGCGATGCCTGTTTTCTTTTTCATGAGTATACCTTCTTATTTGTCATCAAAATGGAGTGGTGAATATAAGCGCAAGGCTATTAATAATAATAAAATATCCTTACGCTATTTATATTGTAATCATTATAGAGGCAGTTTTCAATACCTAGTCCTAAAATATTTTTTCCTTGCGGGAGGAGCAGTGAATTTAGTATAATATAATACTAGATAAGTAGGTTTAAATTACGTTTTTATAGATTACGGAGGTTAGTTGAATGCAGGAAAAGACCTATTGCTTGTTAAATTACGGCTGTCAGATGAATCAGTCCGATACGGAGCATTACGCGGGGCAGCTGGAGGAGCTTGGCTATAAGCCGGTCGCCGATTATCATGGTGCCGACGTTATTTTGCTCAATACCTGTTGCGTGCGCGAGAGCGCGGAGAAGAAGATCGCTGGCAAGATCGGCGAGCTGAAGGCGGAGAAGAAGCGTAATCCCGACGTGGTGATTTGCGTCGCCGGTTGCATGGCGCAGAAGGATGGCGATAAGCTGCAAAAGAAGCATCCGCAGGTGGATCTTTTGCTGGGTACGGCCTATGTCAACGATTTTAAGCAGGTGCTTTTGGATTATTTGGCTGATCGCAAGGGCGGCAGCTTTACGGATTTGACGATTCATCAAAGCGAGTTCGAGGGGCACAGGGTGCGTCAGAGCAGCTTCGCAGCGTGGATTCCCATTATGTACGGCTGCAATAATTTCTGCACCTATTGCATCGTGCCCTATGTGCGCGGCAGGGAGCGCAGCCGTAGCATCGAAAACATCGTGGAGGAGATCGAGGCGGCGGTACGCGAGGGCTATAAGGAGTTCACACTGCTGGGGCAGAACGTTAACTCCTACGGTAAGGATTTGGACGTGCCGGAGGCTTTCGCTAAGCTTTTGCGTCGCGTGAACGAGATCCCCGGCGTGGAGCGTATCCATTACATGACCAGTCATCCTCGCGATATGAGCGAGGAGGTTATCAAGGCGGTCGCCGAGTGCGAGCATGTATGCGAGAATTTCCACGTGCCGTTCCAGGCGGGCAGCGACGAGATCCTGCGCCGTATGAATCGCGGCTATACGAAGGAGAAATATTTGCAGCTAGTGCGTTTGATCCGTCAATACGTGCCCGAGGCGGCGATTACGACGGATATCATCGTGGGCTTTCCCGGCGAGACGGAGGCGGATTTCGAGGAAACGCTGGACGTGGTGCGACAGGTGGGCTTCACCTCCGCCTTCACCTTTATCTATTCCAAACGCAGCGGTACGCCCGCCGCGAAAATGGAGGAGCAGGTGCCGCTGACGGTGAAGAAGGAGCGCCTGAATCGCTTGATGGAGCTGCAAAACGCCGCCAGCCTGCGCTGTCATGAGCAGCTGGTGGGCAAAACGCTGGAGGTGCTGGCGGAGGGACCGAGCAAGCAGGCGGATATTTGGACGGGTAGGACGCGTACCGGCGTGCTGGTGCTGTGGCCCGTTGGCGAACGTGAGTATAAACCGGGTGAGAAGGTCGAGGTAAGGATTACGACCGCGCAGACCTGGTTGGTGAAAGGCGAGGCGTGCTAATGGCAGGGGAAGGTAGCTATACACCCATGTTACAGCAGTACATGACGGTGAAAAGGGAGCATCAGAAGGAGTTACTCTTTTTCCGCTTGGGTGATTTTTACGAGATGTTTTTTGATGACGCGATCACCGCGTCGCGCGAGCTGAATCTGACGCTGACTAAGCGCACGGGCGGCTCCGAGGTAATGCCGATGTGCGGCGTGCCCTATCACTCCGTGGACGGGTATATCGCTAAGCTGGTCAATAAGGGCTATAGGATCGCTATTTGCGAGCAGATGGAGGATCCTCGCTTCGCTAAGGGGCTCGTGGAGCGTAAGGTTATCAAGATCATTACGCCAGGTACGGTGATCAACGATCAGGTTTTGCAGGATAAGCACAATCGCTATCTGACGCTGGTGCGTGCGGAGGGGGATAAGCTTTATTTGGCGGCTGCCGACGTGTCCACGGGCGAATGCCAGTGGTTTTGCGCTGAAGGAGGCGAGGCGCTTTTGGCGCTTACCGAGCAGCTTTATCGTTTGCAGCCTGCCGAGCTGGTGCTGACGGAGGGCTTCGAGCAGGAGCGGGAGCTGTGCGAATGGCTGGCTGCCAAGCTGCCCGATTGCTCGCTTTCGCGTTATGTGGAGGAGGAGCCTGAGGCAAGCTATTTCGCTACGCATTTTCCGAACGAGGAGTGTGCGGACGAGGTGCGTTCCACGGTCGAGCTTCTGCTGCGCTATCTGCACGCGACGGTGATGTCGGATTTGACGCATATCAATCGCTTGAGCGAGGTCGTGCGCGACAGCTTTATGAATCTCGACGTGACGGCGATTCGCAATTTGGAGCTGGTGCGCAATATGGCGGACGGCGGTCGGCGCGGCACGCTGCTTTCAGTGCTGGATTTCACTAGGACGAGCATGGGCGCGCGTCGTCTGCGCAGCTGGATTGAGGAACCGCTTTTGGATATCGGACGCATTTACGAGCGTCAGTCAGCGGTGGCGGAGCTGGTACGGAATGCCTCCCTGCGTGAGGCAGTGGGCGAGCAGCTTAAGTCTGTCGCCGATTTGGAGCGTATTATTAGCCGTATCGACGTTGGCAGCGCGAATGCGCGTGATTTGGTCGCCCTGCGCAGCTCGCTGGCGGTGCTGCCAGAGCTGAAGGCGCAGCTCGTGCCCTGCGAGGACAGGCTTTTGCAAAGGCTGTGCCGAGGCATCGGCGAGCATGGTGAGCTGACTGCGCGCTTGCAGGAGGCGATTGTGGACGAGCCGCCGTTCTCCGTGCGCGAGGGCGGTATGATTCGTACCGGCTATAATGCGGAGCTGGACGAGCTTCAGCTTATCGCCGCCGATAATAAGAGCTGGATGCAAAGCTTTGAGCAGAGGGTGAAGGAGGAAACCGGCATCAAGACGCTCAAGGTGGGCTTCAATAAGGTTTTCGGCTACTATATCGAGGTGTCGAAGGGGCAGAGCAAGAGCGTTCCCGACAGCTTCATGCGCAAGCAGACGCTGGTCAATGCCGAGCGCTACATAGTGCCCGAGCTGAAGGATTACGAAAACAAGATTCTGGGCGCGCGCGAAAAGATTCAAAGCCTGGAGTATTATCTCTTTGATGAATTGCGCACTCTGATTCGCGGCATGATTCCGGAATTGCAGCAGACGGCACGCGCGATCAGCGTTTTGGACGTGCTGAACGGCTTGGCGATCGCCGCCGATAAATATAATTATGTGCGCCCCGAGCTGAATAAGCAGGGCGAGCTGAAAATTACGGATGGACGGCACCCCGTGGTGGAGCGCCTGCTGGAGAAGGAGATCTTCGTCCCGAATAACGTTAATTTGAACAATAAGGATGAGAGGATCATCATCATCACCGGTCCGAATATGGCGGGTAAGTCCACCTATATGCGACAGGTGGCGCTGCTAGTGCTGATGACGCAGATGGGTAGCTTCATCCCCGCGCGTCAGGCGAATATCTGCCCCGTGGATCGCATTTTTACGCGCGTGGGCGCGAGCGACGATTTGGCGACTGGACAGAGCACCTTCATGGTGGAGATGAACGAGGTGGCACAGATTCTGCGCTATGCGACCTCTAAGAGCTTGATTATTTTGGACGAGGTCGGACGCGGTACGTCCACCTTCGACGGCATGAGCATCGCGCGTGCGGTCATGGAGTATATTCATGACAAGGTGAAGGCGAAAACGCTCTTTGCTACGCATTACCATCAGCTGATCGCTATGGAGCAGGAGCTGAGCGGCGTAAAAAATTACAGCGTGGCGGTGAAGGAGCGTGGTAAGGACATAGTATTTCTGCGTCGCATTGTCGCCGGCGGTACGGATCGCAGCTACGGCATTCACGTGGCGCGCTTGGCAGGACTGCCGAAGAAGGTTTTAGAGCGCGCGGAGGCGATCCTACAGGATTACGATCAGGAGAACGGGCGTAGCGTGGCTCCCACTCCCACTCCTGCGCACGAGGAGAGCGGCATGGGTTCGCTGTTCACCAGCTCCCTAGCCGAGCAGCTTTTACATTTGGACGTAATGAGTATGACGCCAATCGAGGCGATGAATACCTTATATAAATTGCAGGATGAGGCGCGAAAGGAGAGCGGTTGCTGATGGCTGTTTCACCGCAGGTTCAAATACTAGATATCAATACGGCGAACCAAATCGCGGCGGGCGAGGTTGTGGAAAGGCCTGCCTCCGTGGTGAAGGAATTGGTGGAGAACGCCTTGGACGCGGGCGCTACACAGATCGACGTGACGGCCTACGCGGGCGGCATCGAGTATATCCGTGTGACGGATAACGGCTGCGGTATGAGCGAGGCTAACGCGCGCTTGGCGATTTTGCGCCATGCGACGAGTAAGATCGTTAAGGCGGAGGATTTGTTGCAGCTGCACACGCTGGGCTTTCGCGGCGAGGCACTGCCCAGTATCGCCTCTGTTGCCAATTTCACTCTGCTGACGCGACCTGCCGATGAGGACATGGCGACCTCGATTAAAATCGACGGCGGCGAGAACATGGAGGTCGGCAGCACGGGCGCGGCGGCAGGCACAACGATTCTTGTGGAGAATTTGTTTTTCAACGTGCCTGCCAGACGTAAGTTTTTGAAAACGCCGGCGACCGAGGGACGTTATATCAGCGAGCTTTTGACGAAGCTGGCACTGTCCCGTCCCGATGTGCGCTTCCGTTTGCTTAATAACGATAAGGAGGTTCTGCACACTCCTGGGGACGGCGATTTGAAGGGCACGATCCGGGCGCTTTACGGACGCGACGTGGCGCAGGAGCTTTTGGAGGTCGATTATATGGATGACGTGGTGCGGATCACGGGCTTCATCGGTAAGCCGACCTTGCTCAAGAGTACGCGTCAGTGGCAGACGCTGTTCGTCAACGGACGCAGTATCGGTAGCAAGATGCTGGCGAAGGCGATTGATCATGCGTATCAATCGCAGATTCCCAAGAGCGGCTTTCCCTTCGCCGTTTTGAATATCAGGGTGGATACTGCCTCCGTGGACGTGAACGTGCATCCGCAAAAGAGCGAGATCAAATTCAGCGACGAGGGATGCGTTTATAGAGCTATGTTCCACGCGTTGACGGAGGCCTTGACGAAGCCTATGAGCGCGCAAAAGACGACGATGACGCTTTTGCCGGATTCGGAGCTGAACGTGTACGTGCAAAAGGCGAGCGTGGCGACGCAGGAGCGCCCGCCGCTATACGCCAGCCTGAGTGCGCAGAATAGTAGACCGCAGAACGCGCCTGTCGCAGCGAAGCCTGCCTTCCGTATGGGTGGCGAGCAAATCTTCAAAACTCCCGAGGCGGACGCTGCTTCCGAAGGCTTGAGTAGGGCGGAGACCGCTCCGGCGGAGGAACGCGTCGTTCCCGCGCCCGAGGAGGAACTTTTGCAGGCGCAAAAGGCACCGAGGGAGCCGCGGACGGAGGAGCAGAATATTTGGCAGGCGGAGCCGACCGTGTACGACGCGCGGCAGGATACGGTGCTCGCGGTGCATGAGGCACGCGCGGAGTCCGAGCAAAACGCTCCCGCGGCGGCGCGCGAGACGATCGCCTTTACGGATACTGATAGCGGTATGGCGACTATTTGGCCGATTGGTCAGGTGGATAAGACCTTCATCATCGCCCAGTCCGAGGATACACTGTATTTGATTGATCAGCACGCGGCGCACGAGCGTATTCTATACGATAAGCTGGTCGCCGCGCATGAGCATGTGCCTGCGCAGCAGCTTTTGATTCCTTTGTATATCGATTTACAGCCCGATGATATCAGTCGCATCGAGGAGCACCGCGAGGAGTTTCTCAAGCTGGGCGTGGACGCGGAGGCGGGCGGCGAGCGTATTTTGCGCGTTTCCTGCCTGCCGACGGATATCAAGGCGGAGGACGCGGAAAGCTATATTCAGGAGATCGCGAAAATGCTAGGCGAGCTGCGCGAGCCGAACGCCGGCGATTTGCGGCAGGAGGTGCTGCATATGACGGCGTGCAAGGCGGCGATTAAGGCGGGACAGCTGCTGACGATGCGACAGATGCGTCAGCTGATTATCGAGCTGTGTAATACGACGCATCCCTTTACCTGTCCGCACGGTCGTCCCTGCATGATCGCGATCGACAGCGATCAGCTGTACAAAATGTTTAAAAGGACGGGCTTTTAATGCTAAATGGTAAATTTGGCGTGACCTGCTCGCGGAATGCGCGTGGCAGCGAGCCCTTCGCGGAGGCGCGCGCCCTGGCGACGGAGCTGGGAGCGGTGTACGTGGAGCGGGCGCACGATCGCACGCTGACGGAGCTTTTGCGGGAGCAGGGCTTGAGCGCGCTCATCGTCATGGAGAAGGATGGTCCGCGCGTTCACAGCGAGGCAGGCACCTTCGCCTATCATCCGAGCATGGCGCTTTTGCGGATTCAGCAAATGCTGAACGGCGGGCATGATCACTTCGTGGAGGCTTTGGGCGTGCGCGAGGGCGCTCGAGTTTTGGATTGCACGCTAGGGCTGGCGAGCGATGCGGCGGTGGCGGCGTTCGCCGTCGGCGCGACGGGGCGCGTGGTCGGCTTGGAGGCCTCGCCCCTGGTGCATTTCGCTGTCAGCTATGGTTTGCAGCATTACGAAAGTAAGGCGCCGCTGCTGACGCAGGCGCTACGTCGCATCGAGGCGTTGCGCACAGAGGCAGGCGCTTATTTGACGCGCTGCGCCGAGGATAGCTTTGACGTGGTGTATTTTGATCCCATGTTCAAGCGACCTGTGGCAGGCTCTAGGGCGATGGACGCGCTGCGCCCCTTGGCCTACGCCGAGCCGTTGAACGCGGAGCTTGTGCGTCAGGCTTTGCGCGTCGCGCCGCGCGTGGTGATTAAGGAGCGCGCGGAGTATTTATTGGCGGAGCTGGGCTGCCGTGAATTCGTCGGTGGCAGGTATAGCAGAGTGAAGTACGGTATTTTGAGGAGGTGAGCGTCGATGAGGCAGGAGGAGAGCGCGGACTCGTGTAAGCCCAGACTTTTGGTTATTTTGGGCGCGACGGCGACGGGCAAAAGCCATTGCGCGATCGAGGTCGCTAAGCGCTTTAACGGAGAAATCATTTCCGGCGATTCGATGCTCGTCTATCGCGATATGAATATCGGTACGGCAAAGCCTACGGCGGCGGAGCTGGCGAGCGTGCCCCATCATTTGGTGGATATTCTGCCGCCGGACGCGAGCTTTAGTGTGGTCGACTTCGTGACGCGTGCGAAGGAGCTGATTAAGGAGATCGACGCGCGTGGGCATTTGCCGATTATCGCTGGCGGTACGGGCCTGTACATTAAGGCGCTGCTGGAGGACTATGCCTTTAACAGCGTGGAGGAGGACGGCGAGCTACGCGAGCAGCTGCTGCGTGAGGCGGAGAAGCAGGGCGCTGAGGCTTTGCACGCACGTTTGGCGGAGCTTGACGCGGCGGCTGCCGCACGTATTCATCCTAATAACGTGCGCCGGGTGGTGCGCGCGTTGGAGGCGGCGCTACAGGGCGAGGCTATCAATCAGCACGGCGCGGAGGAATGTCCCTATGACGCTGTGGTGATCGGTTTGCAGATGGAGCGCGCTGCGCTTTACGAGCGCATCAATAGGCGTGTGGAGCTGATGCTCGCGGCGGGGCTGGAGGACGAGGTGCGCGGGCTTTTGGCGCGGGGAGTGAGCCCTGCTTGCCAAAGCATGCAAAGCATCGGCTATCGTCAGCTCGTGTGGTATTTGCAGGGCGGCATGCCCTATGACGAGGCGGTGGCGAAGCTGAAGCAGGCGACGCGCAATTTCGCTAAGCGTCAGCAGACCTGGTACAGAAAAATGCCCTATATTCATTGGCTGGAGCTGGAGCCCGAGCCTGATTATCGGCGCATCGTGGAAATAATTTGTGAAATACTTGTAGAAACAAAGATTTCGTTGTAAAATTATACTTAACAAGAATGGAGGGGACTAATAATGAATAATGTTGTAAAACCGGCAATGAATTTGCAGGACAGCTTTTTAAATCACGTGCGCAAGGAAAACCTTGGCGTGATCATCTATTTGGTAAACGGCTTTCAAATTCGCGGCTTGGTGCGCGGCTTTGATAATTTCACCGTTATCATCGAGAACGAGGGCAAGCAGCAGTTGGTTTATAAGCACGCTATTTCCACTATTGCTCCTGCGACCAATATCACTATTATGCAGCCGGAGCGCAAGGAATAGCTTCGGTAATTTAAGATGTGCAAAAGAAAAACGGCGCTGCGGCGTTGTTTTTCTTTTTGGAGTGGAAGATGTTTGATTATCCTGCTCTTTTTGAGCAATATCTTTTGGTGGAGCTTGGCTTGTCCGAGAACACGCGCAAGGCCTATTTGCGCGATCTGCGTCTTTTGCAGCAGGCTTTGGGGCTGCGGGACAGCGAGGAGCTTTTACAGGTCACGCGGCGGCAGCTTTTGGCATATTTGGTGCAGCAGAAGCAGGCGGGGCGCAGGGCTTCGACGATCGCGCGGCGCTTAGCCTCGATCAAGGCGTTCTATCGCTTCTTGGTCGCCGAGAATTTTTTGCGTCGCGATCCAGCGGCGGTTTTGGAGGCGGCGCAGAAGGGACTGCATTTGCCGAAGGTGCTGAGCATCGCGGAGGTGGACAGCCTTTTGGAGCAGCCCAATTTGGGCACGTTGGAGGGCTATCGTGATAAGACGATGCTGGAGACGCTTTATGCTACGGGAATGCGTGTTTCCGAGCTGGTGCGTTTGCCCGTGCGCAGCGTGGATCTGAAGATGCAGTATTTGATCGTTATGGGCAAGGGCTCCAAGGAAAGAATGCTGCCCTTGGGACGCACGGCGCTGAAGTATCTGACGACCTATTTGAGCAGCGTGCGTCCGCAGCTTTTGCACGATCGGAGCGAGGGCGTGGAGGAGCTCTTCGTTAGCAGACGCGGCGGCGCGCTTACGCGTCAGCGGGTGAACGAGCTAATCGAGGGTTATGCCGCGGAGGCTGGCATTACGCGCAGAGTCACGCCCCATATGCTGCGTCATTCTTTTGCGACGCACCTGCTGAATAATGGCACGGATTTGCGCGTGGTGCAGGAGCTTTTGGGACATGCCAATATTCAAACGACACAGATCTATACGCATCTCGATATCGCCAGATTGAGGGATGTTTATGATAAAGCACATCCGCGTGCCTAGCGGAGAAGGAGTGATGTAGATGACGAAGAATAAAAAGAGCAGCTCAGGTGGGAAATATATCATTCTGGCGTTGATCGGAATCATCGCCGTGCTGTCCGTGGCCTGCGGTATGTTCTATGCGAACGATCGCGGCAAGAAGGATGTCGGCGACGGCAAGAGCGGTGGCGCTTCGACCAAGGAGATCAGCCTGTTGGACGAATCGACGGAGGCGCAGCGCTTGGTGGATAATATTTTGCTGCAAAAGGATAATTGGCAGCTGATCGAAAACGATCACGGCAAGAAGAACGTCGAGGTTGAGGAGTCTGGCGCTAAGGTGCAGCTTAATCAACGCAATTTGGCTGTGGGCGTGCCCAACAGCACGAGCTTGACCGGAGCCGGCGATTGGCTCAAGGAGAAGGTGGAGGCGGCAGGCCTGACCTATATCTCCGGTAATATGACGAAGTATAAGAAATGGGACGCCTTCAAGGCCGAGGTCGGTATTAAGGTGAAGGCGGGCGAGGGTACGAAGTCCTTTGTTACGGACACGGTCACCTTCTTCCATAACGGCAATCTCAAGAAGCAGGACAAGGATGTTAAGGACCTGCCTGAGGAAGCCGTGAAGGAGTCTGTCAGGCAATACAAGGGAAAGATAGCCATTCTAATCGATGATTGCGGCGCGGACATGGACTCCGTGCGCACCCTGCTGAATACGGGGCTGCCCTTCTGCTACGCGATTTTGCCCGAGAAGCAGTATAGTAGCGACGTGTTGGAGATGGTGCGCTCCAAGGGACGCGTGCCGATGCTGCATTTGCCCATGGAGCCACTCAGCCGCAGTGCGATGAGCGAGGGCTCGCGTACAGTTATGGTGGGCGACGGCGCGAGCGCGCAGCAGGCGCTCGTGCGTAAGCATTTGGCGGGGCTGACGGGCGTTGTTGGCGTTAATAATCATCAAGGCTCGCGCGCTACCGCCGATAGGACGACTATGCAGAACGTGCTCAAGGTGCTGAAGGCGCAGGGGCTGTTCTTCGTCGACAGCCGTACCAATTCCGCCTCCGTGGCGCGTGATACGGCTAAGAGTATGGGCATTCCCACGGCGCGTAACGATATCTTCTTGGATAACAGCAGCAATGTGGAGGACATCCGCAAGCAGGTTTATCAGGCGTTCGTCATGGCGGAGAAAAACGGCAGCGCGATCGCCATTTGCCATGCGCGCCCCAATACGGCGAAATGCTGGCAGCTTTATGCCGAGGAGTTCAAAAAAACCGGCATCACCTTCGTGTCGCTGACGGATCTGTTGTATTGAGCGACGCTAATTTTAAACAATAGAGGTAAGCAGAATGTTTGTAGAGGAAACGATTAGTAAATATGAGAAATATATCAATCCGGCGCAGGCGAAGCTGTTTCGCTTTATGGGCTTGGACAGCGTGGAGGCCAGCGCCGAGGGCTGGACGGTGACCGATAGCAACGGGCAGCGCTTTATCGACTGCTTGGGCGGCTACGGTATGTTCGCGCTCGGCCATCGTCATCCCAAAATCGTGGAGGCGGTGGAGCGCGAGCTGCACGCCATGCCGATGTGCGGCAAGGTGCTGTTCAATCGCCAAATGGCGGATTTGGCGGAGGCGCTGGCGGAGATCACTCCTGGAGCCTTGCAGTACAGCTTCTTCGTTAACAGCGGTACGGAGGCGGTGGAGGGCTGTCTGAAGGTGGCGCGCTTGGCGACTGGACGCAGCAAGTTCATCGCTGCAAAGAACGCCTTCCATGGCAAGACCTTCGGGAGTCTGACCGCTACGGGACGCGATTTGTACCGTGATCCCTTCAAGCCGCTTTTGAACGGCTTCACTCATGTGGAATACGGTGATGCCGAAGCGATCGAGAACGCCTTGGATGAGGACACCGCTGCTGTGATTTTGGAGCCGATTCAGGGCGAGGGCGGTATCATCGTGCCGCCTGAGGGTTATCTGCGTCGAGTGAAGGAGGCGTGCGTCGCTAAGGGCGCGCTTTTGATCGCCGACGAGGTGCAGACCGGTATCGGTCGCACGGGTAAATGGTTCGGTGTGGAGCATGACGGCGCGGAGCCTGATCTGATGGCGTGCGCGAAGGCCTTGGGCGGCGGCGTGATGCCGATCGGCGCGATCATCGGTACGCCTCGCGCATGGCAGGGACTGATCGAGGCTCCCTTCCTGCATACCTCCACCTTCGGCGGTAATCAGCTGGCGTGCGCGGCAGGCGTGGCGGCGATCAAAACGATTAAGGAGGAGGATCTCCTGCGCCGCGGCGCGGAGGCAGGCGCGTATCTGAAGGCGGGGCTGGAGCGCATCGCTGTTGAGTTCCCCAGCGTGATTACTGAGGTGCGCGGTCGCGGCATGATGCTGGGTATCGAGCTGACGAAGGAGGGCGCAGGCGGTATGCTGATGAGCCTGATGATCATGAAACACATCATCGTCGCTTATACGCTGAATAACCCCAAGGTCATTCGTATGGAGCCGCCCTTGATTATGCCCAAGGACGTGCTGGATCATGTGTTAGAGGAGTTCCGTGACGCGGTACGTCAGACCGCGGACGTAATTGAGGATTTATAAGTGGAGGTCGTAAGATGCCTTATGTAGAAACAAAGTCCCTAATGCGGGGCGAAGCGAAAAAAATTTATGATATCGTTAAGGATATGGCTGCCTATCCCGAATTCATGCAGGATTTGGTGAGCGTGGAGATTTTGGAGCGTGGCGAGGACTACACTGTGTCCCATTGGGTGAGTAATGTCGACGGTCGTAAGATAGTTTGGACGGAGCGTGACACCTTCTATCCCGAGCAAAACAGGATTACCTACGCGCAGACCGATGGTGATTTGAAGAAAATGGAGGGCGAGTGGAGCATCGTCGAGCAGGAGGATGGCTGCGAGGTGACGCTGTCTGTGGATTTCGAATTCGGCATTCCCATGATCGCCGGACTGTTGAACCCGATATTGAAGAAAAAGGTTCGTGAAAACAGTGAAAATATGTTGAAATCCATTAAGGAGCAAATTGAAAAGTAAGCACATTCTTGCTATAATAAAAGCAGTTGTAATACACAATGCAATTACTTTATGAGGAGGAAAGCTTTTTATGAAAACAGCTATGCTTATGACGCTGATGACCGTGCTTTTGATGCTTATCGGCGATTATTTCGGTGGCCTACAGGGCATGACGATGATGCTCTTCTTCGGTGTCGCTATGAATTTCTTTACCTATTGGAACAGCGATAAGATGGTACTCGCGCATTATAATGCGCAGGAAATCGATCGTAGTAGCGCGCCGCGTCTATACGGTATCGTGGAGCGCTTGGCGAAGAAGGCGCAAATTCCCATGCCTAAGGTTTATATTATCGACAGTAATGTGCCGAACGCCTTCGCTACTGGACGCAATCCGGAGCATGCGGCGGTGGCGGTGAACACCGCTTTGGCGGATATTTTGACCGAGGAGGAGCTGGCAGGCGTGCTTGGACACGAGCTGAGCCACGTTAAGCACCGCGATATTTTGATTAGCACGGTGGCTGCCTCCATGGCGGGCGCGATTTCTACGATCGCCCAATGGGGTATGTTCCTCGGCGGCGGCAGGGATGAGAACGGCGAAAGCCGTAACCCGATCGCTACGCTTTTGGTAATGATTTTGGCTCCCCTGGCGGCGGCGCTAATCCAAATGGCTGTGTCCCGCTCCCGCGAGTACATGGCGGATAAATCGGGTGGCGAGCTTTGCGGCAACCCTAACGCTTTGGCGGATGCCTTGCTCAAGATCGAGGCCTTCGCGCAGCGTCGCGTGATGCCGGGCGCTACCGAGGCGACCGCGCATATGTTCATTATCAACCCCTTCTCCGGCGTGAATATGCGTCAGCTTTTCAGCACGCATCCGCCCACGGAGGATAGAGTACGTTTGCTACGTGAGCAGGCGAGAGCGATGGGCGTAAGATAACGCCTTGAGTTTTGCTTCTCAGGTAGCATAGCATTACATTCGTATATAGCAACGCTCCCGTTCCTTGCGGACGGGAGCGTTTTTTATGGTAGCTTTGTCAAAAGCCGTGGTTGGCGTTTTACCATTTGTGCTCTTTTAAATCTCAAGCTTTTTTAAATAGGGCGCGAGTAGCTCCTCGTCGGGGTTGATGTAATACGTTTGCTGATTGGTGAAGATGACGAAGCCGGGCTTGCTGCCTGCTGGCTTTTTGACATAGCGCTTCTCCACGCAATCCACGGGAACGTTGCTACCGTAGCGCGCCTTGCTGAAATAGGCCGCCAGCTGGAGGGCGAGCACCAGCTCATGCTCGTCGCTCGGCATACCGCCCTTGATGATGAGGTGGGAGCCGGGAATATCCTTGGTGTGCAGCCAAAGGTCGCGGGGCGCGCCCAGCGAGAAGGTGACGTAATCGTTCTGCTTATTGTTTTTGCCGATGTAAATTTCCGTTCCGCTAGGCAGACGCAGGTGCAGGGGCTGGGATTTGGGCAGGCTGCCCTTGCTCTTCCTTTTGCCCTGCTCCTTGAGCAGACCGACGGCGAGCAGCTCCTGGCGAATTTCCTCGACCTCGTTTTTGCTGCCTGCGGTCAGCAGGGAGGCATCAAGGCTTGCCAAATAGGCGAGCATTTCCTGGGTGGCTTCGATTTGCTGACGCACCTCGTTTTGGGCGCGCTTATATTTATTGTAGCGTTTATAATAGGCCTGCGCGTTTTCGGTGGGCGTGAGCAGGGGATCGAGCTTGACGGTGATCATGTCGCCGGTATAAATGTTCATCAGCTCCGCTGTGGCTTGCCCCTTGCGCAGCTGATAAAGGTTCGCCATGATCGTGTCGGCAAGCACGCGCTCCGCTTCGGCATTTTCGGCGTGGAGCAGGTCCTCGTGCAGAGCGTGGAGCTTTTTATTCAGCTTCGCGCTTTCGCTATTCACCAGTCTTTGCAGCTGCTCGTGGCGCGGCAGCTGGATGGGCTGTAGGCTGACTGCGTAATTGATAGCGCTGTTGATATCGGCGAACTCCTTTAGCGTGCAGCCCTCGTCGAGCGCGAGCGGACGCAGGGGCAGAATGGTCTTAACCTGATTGGTACGCCCGATGACGGTATAGACCGGGGGCTGCGCTTGGCTGAGCGTCTGCTGTAGCTTGGCGATGACGTCGGCGAGGGCGCGGAGCTCCGCCTGCTCCGGGCGTACTGTTTGGGGCAGGATGTCGGCGGCGGCTAGGAGCTGCGTGCAGGTCATTTTGCCGATGCCCGTGGTGGTGGCGATGAGCGCCTTAGCGAAATTGGCGGCGGGCAGTGCGGTGGCACGCTGAAGGAGCTCCTGCGGGGACGCGGTTAGGATATTCAAGCCGTCCTGTGGGGGCGGGGCGAGGTACTCCTTGCCCGGCAGCACGGTGCGGTAGCTGTTTTGCGCGCTGTTGACGTGCTTGAGCGCGTCGATGATGCGCTCCTCCTGCGTGAGTATAAGGTTGCTGTTTTTACCTGCCAGCTCGATGATTAGCTTTTTGGTGATGATTTTGCCGGATTGTCCTAGCATATCGATCTCTAGCGTGATAACGCGGTCGAGCCCCTGCTGATAAATATTGGTGATGCGTCCCTCCTCCAAATGCTTGCGTAGGAGCATACAAAAGCCTGGCGGCGTTTCCGGATTTTCGGGCTGCTTAGCGGGGATATAGAGCGCTGGACTGCCGCCTCCAAGATCGGCGAGCAGCGCCGAGGTGTCGCGCGTGCGACGCACGAGTAGCAGTACCGCGTGGGGATTCGGCATATAAACGCGATAGATTTTGCTGCCTAGCAGCTCGCGTTGTAGATTATCGGTGACTAGTTTTAGCGTTAGACCTTCGAGATTCATTTTTTACTCCTTATATGTGAGGGGGCGTGCCCAGAAATTTCTTTGAATTACGTTTATTATACTCTTTCTTGTCGCCTTGGTATAGAAGCCGAGAAAAATTTTTTAAAAGAAGGATTTTTTCTCAGAAATGTTGTATAATATAGGTAAATTAAAGACTGGGGGGATTTAAAATGTTAAAATGGATCCTTAATGCATTAATAGTTATTACTCTTGTGGCACTTTATACAATGCACCAGGTTGAAAATCGGACGGATTACCTTATGGGGCTGACTACCGGTACGGCTTTGGTTTATTTCGCTATCGCTTTTCTTACGGATAAGGATTAGAGGAGTGAGTTGTCGCTTGACAAAAGCTCCGTAGTATTTTATAATTGTCAACGTGATTTGCTGGCATAGCTCAATAGGCAGAGCAGCTGATTTGTAATCAGCAGGTTGTGGGTTCGATTCCTATTGCCAGCTCCA
>CAYZOZ010000023.1:0-26835 GCA_964480295.1 uncultured Phascolarctobacterium sp. | reverse complement strand
TGTAGCGCCTACTGTACCCACTACTGTACCCATTTGTTAAAATTAGGGGCTTTTTTATGGGGTAAAATGCAAAAATCGGGAAGGGCAAAATGCCCGCAAAGCCCGTATTTACGGGCATTTCCGCTATTCCGCTAGCCAATTTGTAATCAGCAGGTTGTGGGTTCGATTCCTATTGCCAGCTCCAACGCAAAACCCGCCTTCGGACGTAGTCCGAGGGCTTTTTTATTTTTTGCGCCAGGGGAGATATTTAGCCGTAGGGCTGATTTAAGTTAGCATAGGCTAACAAGACTTAAAATTTCTTCAAAAATATTTTAGTATATCCTTTATTTCTGCATTAGAGTATGCTATACTAATGCGTAGACAAAGGATATTTTTTGCTTTTTGACCTCTGGGACGCAAAAAGTTCCATGAGGGACAAAACTTGTCAAAAAGAAATGGGACAGATATATGGATAGCATTATCAATTTACAAAAGAAGATCGTGCCGGAGCTGACGGATTTGTTGGTGCAAAGGTACCAGATCCTGCGTCAGGTGAGTCATGAGTATCCTATCGGCAGGCGCGCGCTGGCGGCTAAGCTGGGCTTGAGCGAGCGCGTTCTGCGGGCGCAGGTGGACTTTCTCAAAAAGAGCGGGTTGCTGCTTTTTTCCGCCAACGGTATGAGCGTTACGGACGAGGGTGCGGACATCCTCAAGGAGCTGGCGGACTACGTGCGCAAATTGCAGGATATTTCCTTTTTGGAGAAGGCGCTGGGCGATACGCTGAAGATCGGACGGGTGGTGATCCTTCCCGGTGATTCCGATCAGGAGGAGGTCGTGAAGCGCGAGATCGGGCGCACGGCGGCGCACATTTTGAGCAAGCTTTTGAGTGATGGTCAAAGGCATATCGTCGCGGTCAGTGGCGGTACGACGATGGCGGCGATGGCGGCGAATATCACCGGCTCGCAGAATAATACCGTGATCGTGCCCGCGCGCGGCGGCTTGGGCGACAATGTGGAGCTACAGGCGAATACGATCGCTACGGTGCTGGCGCAGAAGCTGGGCGCGGATTATCGCCAGCTTTACGTTCCCGACTGCGTGAGCGAGGACATTTTGAACAGTATTTTGAAGGAGGACGTCGGCGTGCGCTCCGTCGTCAATATCATTAAGAAGGCGGACATTCTGGTGCATGGCGTGGGCCGTGCCAGCGTCATGGCGCGTCACAGGCGTTTGCCGCAGGAGCTGATCGAGCAGCTGGAGCGGTCGGGAGCCGTGGGCGAGGCCTTCGGTCAATACTGCGCGCTTGACGGCAGGCAGGTCTACATGACGAATAACGCCGGTTTGATGCTACAGGATTTGCAGCATATCGGGACGATCATCGGCATTGCCGGAGGTAAGTCCAAGGCGGCGGCGATCCTGTCCGTGATTCGCGCCTCCCGTCAGGACATTTTGGTTACGGACGAGGCGGCGGCGCATGAGATTCTGCGCATGGCGGCAATTTAAGTTAATCGGCACTTAGGTGCAGTTTATAAGCTATTTAGGTAATTTAAGGAGGAAGTTATTATGACAAAAATTGGTATTAATGGTTTTGGCCGTATCGGCCGTGAGGTTTTTCGTGTTGCCTTTTCCAATCCCGAGGTAGAGGTTGTTGCGATTAATGATTTGGGCGATTGCGCGTCTTTGGCTCATCTATTGAAATATGATTCCGTGCATGGTACCTTCGAGCACGACGTTACCGTGGAGGATGGTGCGATCGTCGTTGACGGCAAAAGGGTTCAGGTTTTTGCTTCTCCTGATCCTGCGAAGATTCCTTGGGGCGAGGCAGGCGCTGAGATCGTTGTTGAATCCACTGGTCGATTCACCGAGGGCGCGAAGGCTGCCGCTCATTTGCAGGGCGGTGCTAAAAAGGTCATCATCTCCGCTCCGGCGAAGGGTGAGGACATCACCATCGTTATGGGTGTAAACGAGGAAAAATACGATCCAGCGAAGCATAACATTATTTCCAACGCTTCCTGCACCACTAACTGCTTGGCTCCCTTCACTAAGGTGCTGCTGAACAAATTCGGTATCGAAAGCGGTCTGATGACCACCGTACATTCCTACACCAATGACCAAAAGATTTTGGATCTGCCGCATAAGGATATGCGTCGCGCGCGTGCGGCTGCTTGCTCCATCATCCCGACCACTACCGGCGCTGCTAAGGCTGTAGCCTTGGTTCTGCCGGAGCTGAAGGGTAAGCTGAACGGCTTCGCTATGCGTGTGCCCACTCCGAACGTTTCCATTACCGATTTGACCGTGCTACTGAAAACCGATACCACCGCCGAGGAGATTAACGCTGTGCTGAAGGAGGCTGCCGAGGGCGAGCTGAAGGGCATTATGGGCTATAACGAGCTGCCCTTGGTATCTCGCGATTACAACGGCTGCCCACTAAGCTCCATTATCGACGGCCTGTCCACCATGATGGTCGGTCCGCGTATGGCTAAGGTAGTTAGCTGGTACGATAACGAATGGGGCTATTCTAACCGCGTGGTTGACCTTGCGGCATATATCGCTAAAAAAGGTCTGTAATTAAAAGGAGATTTTAGTTTTGGATAAGAAAACTGTACGCGATTTAGAGGTGTCGGGTAAGAAGGTGCTGGTGCGCGTTGATTTCAATGTGCCCTTTGACGATAAGGGAGAGATCAGCGACGATACCCGTATCCGTGCTTCTCTGGATACTATTCAATATTTGCTGGAGCAGAAGGCCGCCGTTATTTTGATGGCGCATCTTGGTCGCCCCAAGGGACAGGTGAACGCGAAGTACAGCCTTGCTCCCGTGGCGAAGCATTTGGGCAAGCTCTTGGGCAAGAAGATCCTCTTTGCTTCCGATTGCGTGGGCGCGGAGGCTAAGGCTGCCGCTAAGAAGCTGAAGCCCGGTCACATTCTGCTTTTGGAGAATTTGCGCTTCCATAAGGAGGAGGAAAAGAACGATATGGAATTTGCCGAGGAGCTGGCCTCCTTGGCGGATGTTTATGTAAATGATGGCTTCGGCGTTTCGCATCGCGCCCATGCCTCCGTGGAGGGCGTGACGCATTTTCTGCCCGCTGCGGCAGGCTTCCTTTTGGAAAAGGAGATCGAGTACGTCGGTCGCGCGGTAAGCGAGCCGCTGCATCCCTTTGCCGCTATTATCGGTGGCGCGAAGGTCAGCGACAAGATCGGTGTGATCAGCAATCTTTTGGATAAGGTCGACACGCTTCTAATCGGCGGCGGTATGGCGAACACCTTCCTTGCGGCGCAGGGCTGCGCTATGGGCAAGTCCCTGGTCGAGGAGGATAAGCTGGAGCTGGCGAAGGAGCTGCTCGCGAAGGCGAAGAAGAACGGCGTGAAGCTGCTGCTGCCCACCGATTTGGTGATGGCGGACGCCTTTGCCGCTGATGCTCCTCATGCTACGCAAAGGGTTAAGCATTTGGCGCAGAACGCCATGGCCTTGGATATCGGCGAGGAAACGGCGAAGGCTTATGCGGCTGCTTTGAGCGACGCGAAGATGATTGTTTGGAACGGTCCCATGGGTGTGTTCGAGATGGACGCGTTCTGTAAGGGCACGGAGGCTGTCGCTAAGGCGGTCGCTAAGAGTCGCGCGATTAGCATCGTTGGCGGCGGCGACAGCGTGGCCGCGATCGAAAAGCTGGGCTTGGCTAAGCGCATTTCCCATATTTCCACGGGCGGCGGCGCTTCTCTGGAATATTTGGAGGGTAAGGTGCTGCCGGGCGTGGCGGCGCTGGACGATTTGCGTCGCAAGATGATCGCCGGTAACTGGAAGATGCACAAGACCGTGTCCGAATCCGTCGAGCTGGCGGAGGACATCGTTATGGAGACCAACGGTACGCTGAATGAGGTCGTTATTTTCCCGCCGTTCACCGCTTTGGAAACCGTTGCGGACGCGATCGACGGCAAGCACGTCGGCTATGGTGCGCAGGATATTCATTGGGAGGACAAGGGTGCCTTTACCGGCGCGATCTCTCCCGTCATGGTGAGCGATATCGGCTGTGAATACGCGATGGTCGGTCATAGCGAGCGCCGTACCGTTTTCGGCGAAACGGATAAGATCGTGGCAAGCAAGCTGATCGCCGCCTATCGCAACGGCTTGAAGCCGATGCTGTGCGTGGGTGAGAATTTAGCGGAGCGCGAGGCAGGCAAGACCGCGCGCAAGATCAATATGCAGCTCAAGAGCGCTTTGCGCGGCATTACGCCCGAGGACGCTGTGAATATGGTCATTGCCTATGAGCCAGTTTGGGCGATCGGCAGCGGTAAGGCTGCCACCCCTGCCGACGCGCAGGAGGTTTGTCGTCTGATTCGCGATAAGGTGGGCAAGATCTTTACGCCGGCGATCGCGCGTCAGATCCGCATTCTTTATGGCGGCAGCGTCAACGAGAAGAATGCCTCCGAGTTCAATATTAGCGGCATCGACGGCGTTTTGGTCGGTGGCGCGTCCTTGGATGCGGAGCGCTTCGCGGCTATCGTGAGAAGCTTTTAACGAAGATGAAGAAACCGCTGCTTTTAATGATTTTGGACGGTTGGGGAATCGCGCCAGCAGGCGGCAGTAACGCCGCTACTTTGGCGCGCACGCCCAATCTTGATAAATATTTCGCCGCTTATCCGCATACGCGCTTGGCGGCGAGTGGCTTAGAGGTCGGTCTGCCCGCAGGGCAGATAGGTAATTCCGAGGTCGGGCATTTGAATATAGGCTCGGGACGCATCGTTTACCAAAGCCTGACGCGCATTAGTAAGTCGATCGCGGACGGTGATTTTTTCACCAATTCCGTGTTGAACGAGGTGATTACCGCCGTGAAGGCGGGCGAGGGCAGGGCGCTGCACATTCTCGGTCTGCTGTCTGACGGCGGCGTGCATAGTCACATCGAGCATCTCATCGCGCTGCTGAGGCTGGCGCGGGAGCGCGGCGTGGAGCGCGTTTACGTACACGCCTTCTTGGACGGGCGTGATGTGCCGCCCCAAAGCGCGCTGACCTATGTTAAGCAGCTGGAGAGCGCGATGACGGAGCTGGGCGTTGGCAAAATAGCCACGGTCAGCGGTCGTTATTACGCGATGGATCGTGATCAGCGCTGGAAGCGTGTGACGCGTGCCTATGCTGCCTTGGCGCGCGGCGAGGGCGAGCATGCTGCCTCCGCCTGCGCCGGCATCGAGGCGTCCTATGCGCAGGGTGTGACGGACGAGTTCGTTCTGCCCTTCGTTATCGATGGCGAGGACGCGCGTATTCATGCAGGCGACGGCGTGATCTTCGCCAATTTCCGTCCCGATAGGGCACGCGAGCTTACACGCGCGCTCGTGGACGAGGAGTTTCCGCATTTCGCGCGGGAGGCAGGCGCACGCCCCGTGCGTTTCGCCTGCATGACGCAGTATGACGCGACGATCGACGCGCCCGTCGCCTTCGCTCCGGAGCAGCTGCATGACACGCTGGGCGAGGTTTTGGCGGAGCATGGTCTGCATCAGCTGCGCATCGCCGAAACGGAGAAGTACGCGCATGTGACCTTCTTTTTCAACGGCGGCGTGGAAGCGCCGAATCCCTTGGAAGAGCGGATGCTGATTGCCTCGCCGAAGGTGGCGACATATGATCTTCAGCCGGAGATGAGCGCCGAGCAGGTAACGCAGGCGCTTTTGGGCGAGCTGGAGCGGGATAGGTTCGAGGTAATTATTTTGAACTTCGCTAATCCTGACATGGTTGGGCACACGGGCGTGCTGAGCGCGGCGGTGCAGGCTATGGAGAAGGTCGACGAGTGCGCGGGACGCATCGTGGCGAAGGTTTTGACGCTGGGCGGCAGCGTGTGCATCACCGCGGATCACGGAAATTTAGAAAAAATGGCTGAGGCGGACGGTGAGCCGAATACGGCGCATACGACGAACCCCGTACCCTTTATATTGGTAAGCAAGGAAAAACATACTCTGCATCAGGGCATTTTGGCGGATATCGCGCCCACGCTCTTGCAGCTGCTGGGAATTGAGCAGCCGCGGGCGATGACGGGACGCAGCCTGCTTGATGCTTGAGGGATAAATTATTTGAGGTGATGAACGATGGCAATGATTACTGAGGTTTACGCACGTGAGATTCTTGATTCCCGCGGCAATCCGACCGTCGAGGTCGAGGTTTGCCTGGAGGACGGCGCCGTAGGTCGTGCCGCCGTACCCTCCGGCGCTTCTACCGGTGTACACGAGGCCGTGGAGCTGCGTGACGGTGATGCCGAGCGTTATTTGGGCAAGGGCGTTACCAAGGCGGTCGACAATGTGAACGATATTATCGCCGAGGCGGTTATTGGCTTGGAGGCTACTCGCCAGACCGAAATCGACGAGCTGTTGGTGCGCTTGGACGGCACGCCGAACAAGGGACGCTTGGGCGCTAATGCTATTTTGGGAGTGTCCATGGCCGTAGCCAAGGCTGCCGCCGCCTCCGTGGGACTGCCTCTGTACCTGTATTTGGGCGGCGTGGCGGCGAAGGAGCTGCCCGTGCCGATGATGAATATTTTGAACGGCGGTCAGCATGCCGATAATAACGTCGACATTCAGGAATTTATGATCATGCCCGTGGGCGCTAGCTCCTTTAGCGAATGCCTGCGCATGAACGCCGAGATCTATCATAATTTGAAGGCACTGCTGAAGGCTAAGGGCTTGAGCACCGCGCTGGGCGACGAGGGTGGCTTCGCTCCTAATTTGAAATGCAACGCTGAGGCGATCGAGGTCATCCTCGAGGCTGTGGAAAAGGCAGGCTACAAGCCTGGCAAGGACATCGTGATCGCTTTGGACGTTGCCAGCAGCGAGTTTTATGAAAACGGCAAATATAATCTGGCAGGCGAGGGCGTAGTCAAGAACAGTGACGAAATGGTCGATTATCTCGCCGAGCTGTGCGCTAAGTATCCCATCATCTCCATTGAGGACGGCATGGCCGAGGACGATTGGGAGGGCTGGAAGAAGCTGACCAAGAAGCTGGGCAAGAAGGTGCAGCTGGTGGGCGACGATCTCTTCGTTACCAATGAAGCACGCTTGGAGGAAGGCATTAAGAAGGGCGTGGCGAACGCCATTCTGATTAAGGTCAACCAGATCGGTACTCTTACCGAGACCTTTAACGCTATCGAAACCGCTAAGCGTGCGGGCTATACCTGCATCATTTCTCACCGCAGCGGCGAGACCGAGGATACCACGCTCGCCGATTTGGCAGTGGCTGTGAACGCTGGTCAGATTAAGACGGGCGCGCCCGCTCGTACCGATCGCGTGGCTAAATATAATCAGCTTTTACGCATCGAGGAGGACCTTGGTAAGGCCGCTAAGTACAACGGCAGGAAGGTTTTCTATAATATATAAAATATTTTTGGTAAAGTACGTTGTAACCTTACCTCTTTTATGGTAAAATACTATGGTACTAAAATGTGAGGAGGTAAGCTCTGTGATTCAAACTGTCTTGATCGTCCTTGAGGTTATCGTTTGCATTGCTCTCATTGGCGCTGTTCTGCTGCAGTCCGGCAAAGGCGGCGGTATGGGTAGTACTTTCGGCGGCAGTGACGGTGCTTTTTTCGGCAAGGGTAACGACCTTGATTCGGTGATGGCTCGCGCCACCATTTATCTGGGTGCTGCTTTCGCCGTGATTACGATGGCACTGGCAAAGATCAACGCTTAATTCATCATGTTACGAAGGGCGTTTCTGCTCTTTAAAAATTTTTAAATCTTTTATATTAAGAAAGGGGTTAGGGTCTTGAGTTATCATTTAATTTCTTCTATCCTGATCGGTGTAATGACCTTGATTGTTGCTTTGCTGATAGGCAGGCAGATCGGTAATGCTCCTGCCGGCAACGCACGTATGCAGGAAATTTCTGGTTATATCCATGAGGGCGCTATGGCGTTCCTGTACAGAGAATACAAAGCTCTGTCCGTATTTGTAATTGTTGTTGCCGCTATTATCGGCGTGTTCCTGTCGCCGTTGACGGCTATTTGCTTTATCGCAGGCGCTGTTTTCTCCGTAGCGGCAGGCTATATCGGCATGACCGTTGCCACCAAGGCTAACGTTCGTACCGCCGAGGCTGCTCGTCATGGCATGCCTGAAGCCTTGAAAATCGCCTTCTCCGGCGGTGCCGTAATGGGCTTGGGCGTTGTTGGCTTGGGCATCACTGGTGTTGCCGCAGCCTACATGATTTTCCAAAACATCGATATCGTGACCGGCTTCTCCCTGGGCGCGTCCTCCATCGCTTTGTTCGCACGTGTTGGCGGCGGTATTTATACCAAGGCTGCCGACGTTGGTGCCGACCTGGTAGGTAAGGTCGAGGAAGGTCTGCCTGAGGACGATCCGCGTAACCCGGCTACTATCGCCGATAACGTAGGCGATAACGTAGGCGACGTTGCTGGTATGGGTGCCGACCTGTTCGAATCCTATGTTGGTGCTATTATCTCCGCTATCACTCTGGGCGCTGTAGCATATCCCGGCGGCGAGGGCGTGCGCTTCGTATTCAGTCTGGCTGTATCCGGTATCGCTGCTTCCGTAGTAGGCGTTATGTATGCGCGCAACACTAAGTCCACCAATCCGCAGGCTGCCCTAAATCACGGTACCTATGTTGGTGGCGTTCTGGTTTTGGCTGCCGCTGCCTTTCTGTCCTCCAGCCTCTTCGGTAGCTTCGACGCTTTCGTAGCTATCGCTTCCGGCTTGATCGTAGGTATGCTGATCGGTAAGGTTACCGAGATCTATACCTCCGCTGATTATGGCTATGTTAAGAAGATCGCTCAGCAATCTGAAACTGGTCCTGCGACCACCATTATCTCCGGCTTGGCAGTAGGCATGTATTCCACCTTCCTGCCGATGATCTTCATCTGCGTCGGCGTAATTCTCTCCTTCTTCTTCATGGGCGGTGCTAAGGATACCGGCATGGGTCTGTTCGGTATCGCTTTGGCGGCAGTAGGTATGCTGTCCACCACCGGCTTGACCGTAGCAGTTGACGCTTATGGTCCTATCGCCGATAACGCAGGCGGCATTGCCGAAATGTCCGAGCTGCCTCCCGAAGTTCGTGAGATCACCGATACCCTGGACTCCGTTGGTAACACCACTGCCGCAATCGGCAAGGGCTTCGCTATCGGTTCCGCTGCTTTGACCGCGTTGGCTCTGTTCTCCGCGTATGCGCACACCGTAAATCTGAAGGTTATTGACCTGCTGAACCCCGTAACCCTGATCGGCCTGTTCGTTGGCGCAACTCTGCCCTTCGTATTTGGCGCTATGACCATGGAATCTGTTGGTAAGGCTGCTTATCAGATGATCGAGGAAGTTCGTCGTCAGTTCCACGAGATCCCCGGTCTGCTGGAAGGCAAGGCTAAGGCTGATTACCAAAAATGCGTAGACATCTCCACCGCGGCTGCGCTGCACGAGATGATCATGCCCGGTATCATCGCCATCGTAGCTCCTTTGGCTATGGGCTTCCTGTTCGGCACCGAGGCACTGGGCGGCCTGCTGGGCGGCGCTCTGGCTTCCGGCGTACTGGTTGCTATTTTGATGGCTAACGCAGGTGGCGCATGGGATAACGCTAAGAAGTTCGTCGAGGCTTCTGGTCGTAAGCACACTCCGGTGCATGATGCTACCGTAGTAGGCGATACCGTAGGCGATCCGTTCAAGGATACCTCCGGACCTGCGATGAACATCCTGATCAAATTGATGACTGTTGTCGCTTTGGTATTCGCTCCTGTAATGGCTGCTAACGGCGGCGTACTCTTGAGCCTGTTTAAATAATAACGTAAAGCTTAACGCTCCTTCTCTTCGGAGAGGGAGCGTTTTTTGCTGCGCGAGGCAGGCTATTTGCCAAAACGCTTTTTACAGTGTAAAATAGTTAAAGATAATAACGCTTGACGATTGAAAAGAGGTATAGATATGAAAAACGCTTTTTCTGCATTGAAGGTGTGCGACCGCACCGTGGAGCAGCTGCATAAAATGGGCATTACGAAGCCCATGCCGGTACAGGAGCAGGCGATTCCCGCTTTGTTCGCAGGACGTGACGTGATCGCGCGCGCGCAAACGGGTACGGGCAAGACGCTCGCCTTCCTCGTACCCTTGGCGGAGAAGATCGACATTACGAAGCCCTACGTGCAGGCCTTGGTGATTACGCCGACGCGCGAGCTGGCGCAGCAGATCGCGGGCGAGCTAAAGAAGCTCATCGGCGATAGCGGCATCAAGGTGCTGGCGGTGACCGGTGGTCGCGATTTCGAGGAGCAGAAGCATAAGCTTGACGGGCGCAGCCATGTGCTGATCGGCACGTCAGGTCGCTTGCTCGACCACATAAAAAAGGGTAACACCGATCTTGGCGGCGTGAGGTATCTCGTACTGGACGAGGTGGACGAGATGCTACAGCAGGGCTTTATGGACGAGGCGCTGGAGCTGATCGCCATGACGGCGGCGGAGCATCAGACGATGCTGTGCAGCGCCACGCTTTCGGAGGAGGTGCGCAAGCTCGGACGCAAGCTGACGAAGAACGCCGCGCTGATTGACATCGATCCCGAGAAGGCGACCGTGGATAAGATTAAGCAGATCTGCATCAAAACCACGGAGGAGTATAAGCAGAAGGCGACGGCGGCGCTGATCGACAGGCTCAACCCCTATTTGATGATTATCTTCTGCATCAGCAAGGAGCGCACTAAGGAGCTGGGCGATTGGTTGGGAACGCAGGGCTACAACGTGGACGTGCTTCATGGCGAAATGTCGCCTGCTAAACGTAAGACGGTGATGAAGTTCTTCCGTGATGCCAAAATTCAAATTTTGGTGGCCAGCGATCTAGCGGCGCGTGGTTTGGATGTCGAGGGCGTGACGCATGTTTTGAATTACGATATTCCGCATGACGTGGATTGGTACGTACATCGCATCGGTAGAACGGGACGCGCCGGCAACGAGGGCATGGCGCTGACGCTGTATACGCCGGAGGAGGTCAAGTGGCTGCGCAATATCGAAACGAGGCTGGGCGTGCTGATGGAGCGCCAGAATCTTGAGGGGGAGACCGTCGCCAGACGTGTGAGCGCGGCACCGAAAAAGAAGAAGCCCACCGCACCCAAGCGCGGACGCAACGCGGTCGCCGATAAGCGCAAAGCCCCCAAAACAGGCAGCAACAGAAGGCAGGGACCGCGTAAATAAGGTATTATTATTTGCTTGCGCAGTGCTAATATGCTATAATTAAAAGCAACTAGGCTATACTTATATTTATAAGAGACGAAAATTGTGAATTGATGGGAAGTGTGGGTTTATGAATTATCGTTTTGTCATGCCCAGTGGGCTTACTTTTGATTTTACTAATATGTTCGGCACGGATAGATTGAGCCATGAGGAGGTCGCGGAGGCGTTGGCGCGTCGCGCGCCCGAGGTGGACGCGGCGATCGAGAGGCTGCGCGTTACTGGTACGGCGAAGGCGCATCTTTCCAAGGACGGCACGTCGGAGCATGTGTATTTTCCGCGTATGCCCTATGTGCGTGAGGGTAACCCCAATACCATGGAATCCGTGGCGCGTTTGCAGGAGTTCAGTCATTATTTGAAAAAAACGGACGTGGTCGTCTTTTTGGGCGTGGGTGGCTCCTATTTGGGCAACAAGGTTCTTTTGGACGTTTTCGGCGGCTGTCATTGGAACACGAACGCCAGCCTGCGCCATCATCAGCCGCGCATTTATTTTTCCGGTAATAATTTGGATCCCGTGGATTGCAACGGCTTGGTCTACGAGGTGCAGCGCTTGGCATATCGTCATTTGAGTAATGGCGAGGAGCTGAACGTGATGCTGGTGCCCATCTCCAAATCAGGCACGACGCTGGAGACGATCTCCGCCTTCACCTTTTTCTATGATAAGCTGAGTCAGGGCTTGAATATTAAGCTGGAGGTCGCGGTGGTCACCGATTTGCAGGCGAAGGAGGAGCAGGCTCCGCTGCTGAAGCTGGCGCGTCGCTACGGCTGGCAGCAGTTTGACATCAAGGAGGGCATCGGCGGTCGTTTCTGCGTGATGACTGATCCAGGCTTAGTGACGCTGGCGGCGTTGGGCGGCGATATCGTGGAGTTTCTGCATGGCGCGCGGATAATGGACGAGTATTGCAGGCAGGCGCGACCGGAGGAGAACCCCGCGCTGATGAACGCTTTGCTGAAATATTTGGCGTATGGCAAGGGACGCGATATCGAGGTATTCATGCCCTATAGTATGCAGCTGAAGTCCCTGAGCGAATGGTACGTGCAGCTTTTGGCGGAGTCCCTGGGCAAGCGTCATGATCGCGAGGGCAGGGTGGTGCATTACGGCAGAACGCCGATCGTGGCTGTGGGCACGACAGATATGCACGCCCAAACGCAGCAGCATCAGGACGGGCGCTTGAACAAGGTGGTACAGTTTTTGGAGGTCGCAGATCCTGAGCAGGAGGCGGTGGTGCATAACCCCTTCCCCGATATGCCATATCTTGACCGCTACGAAAATTTGAATATGAATAGGGTGCTGAAGCTGGCTCTGGATGCCAACGAGCAGGCGCTGACGGGGGATAACCGTTATAACGCGCGCTTCACCCTGCCTAAATTAAACGAGTTCATTTTGGGACAGCTGATGTATTTCCTGATGCTCAGTGTGGCCTACGAGGGCGAGCTGGCGGACGTGGATCCCTATGACCAGCCTGGCGTCGAGGTTTATAAGCGCATCATGAAGGAGCAGCTTTAGCCCTTTGATAAAGCTTGAAGAAAGAAGGATGTATAAATGACGAAAGCTAAGGAGCTGCAAAAGGCTTTGACTTGGGAATTTCCCCATATCGGTAAGGCCGCGGCGGCTAATAAGGAGGCAGCCTTTGCCTATTGCGAGGGCTATAAGGAGTTTTTGAACGAGGCGAAAACGGAGCGCGAATTTACCGCGAAGGCCGTGGAGCTGCTGAAGGCGGCGGGCTATGTGCCCTTCGAGGCAGGCAAGGCCTATGCGCCCGGGGACAAGGTTTACTTCGTTAATCGCGGTAAATCCCTGCTGATGAGTACCTTCGGCACCGCTCCCTTGGAGCAGGGCGTGCGTCTGAACGTCGCGCATATCGATTCTCCGCGTTTGGATTTGAAGCCTAATCCGCTCTATGAAAAGAACGAGATCGCTTATTTTAAAACGCATTACTACGGCGGCATCCGTAAATATCAGTGGGTTACCACTCCCTTGGCTATGCACGGCGTGATTATTAAAAGAAATGGCGAGCTGGTGCGGGTAAGCCTGGGCGAGAAGCCTGGCGAGCCGCAGTTCTGCGTTACCGATCTGCTGCCCCATTTGGGCGCGAAGCAGAACGAGCGTAAGCTTAGCGACGGCATCCGTGGCGAGGAGCTGAACATTGTTCTGGGAAGCCTGCCCTTCGTGGATGAGGGCGAGGATAAGGAGGAGATCAAAAACGCCGTGAAGCTGAGCGTTTTGTCGATCCTCAACGATATGTATGGCATTACCGAGCAGGACTTTATGCGTGCAGAGATCGAATTCGTGCCAGCGGTGAAGGCGACGGATATCGGCTTGGATCGCAGCTTGATTGGCGCTTACGGTCAGGATGATAAGGTGTGCGCCTATACCGCGCTGACGGCGGAGATTGATACCAAGGCTCCGTACTACACGACGGTGACGGTGCTGGCGGACAAGGAGGAGATCGGCTCCTATGGTAACACGGGCCTTAGCTCCGATTTCGTGCTGCATTATCTTGAGGATCTGGCTGCCCTGCAAAACGCGAATATCCGTACTTTGCTGCGCAATACGACGGCTCTTTCCTCCGATGTCAACGGCGCCTACGATCCTAGCTTCGCCTCCGTATACGAGGAGCGCAACAGCTGCTTCGTGAATAAGGGACCTTGCCTGACGAAGTACACCGGCGCGCGCGGTAAGTCCGGCTCCAATGATGCCAGCGCGGAAACCATGGCGAAGATTATCAGCATCATGGACGAGGCGGAGGTTTATTGGCAGATCGGCGAGCTTGGCGCTGTCGACGAGGGTGGCGGCGGCACCGTCGCGCTCTATGTGGCCTCCATGGATATGGACGTCGTGGATTTGGGCGTACCCATTCTCTGTATGCACTCTCCCTTCGAGCTTTCCTCTAAGCTGGACGTATATTATACCTATAAGGCCTTTGCCGCCTTCCTGAGCAGTGCGAAATAATTATAAACACTAAGGGCGTTGTCTCAAAATAGCGTTTTACGCTAAGCTGAGGCAACGCCCTTTCGCGTGCTTTGGCTTTGTTTATATTAGTATTTTTTCGGTATGCCTACATTTTTATACCATTGCTAAGGCGTATCGTTTCCGCCTTAGCCTCCGCCAGCTGGCTTTGGTTGATCATGCCGTATTTGAGCATGGAGGCGAGTACGAGCTGCTGGCGCTTTTTGCAGGCTTGCGGATTCTCCAGTGGATTGAGCGCGCTGGGGGCGTAGGGCAGGGAGGCTATTACCGCCGCCTCCGCCAGCGTGAGCGCGGAGGGGGCTTTCCCAAAGTACTTGGCGCAGGCCTCCTTGATGCCATTCGCGCCCGCGCCGAAGTAGGTGGTGTTTAAATATAACTCCAGCACCTCGTCCTTAGTATAATTATGCTCCAGCACGAGTGAAAGCACTGCTTCCTCGATTTTGCGCTCCATGCTTTGCTCGTCGCTGAGGAAAACGTTCTTGACGAATTGCTGCGTCAGCGTGCTGCCGCCCTGCACGACCTCGCCAGCGGTGAGGTTGACCAGCGTGGCGCGCATAATGCCGTCCACGGCGATCGCTCCGTGATTATAGAAGTCGTGATCCTCGATCGCGATCAGCGCCTTGGGTATGTCCTGATTCATGGATTTGAGCGGCGTCCATTGTGGCCTTTGTCTGATCGGCTCGATGACCTCCTCCATATTCAGCGCGAGGTAGAATTTGCGCACGGGCGAGGGCCAGTTGCTTTGCTCCGGCAGCAGGCTGACGAAAAGCGCCATAACGGCTGATTTCTCATGCTTATTTATTTTTTCCTCCTGCTTTTGCACAGGCGCGACCGGCTGGGATCTGTCGGCGGTGCTGTCGTAGGCGACCATGCCGACGAAGATGAGCAGGGATAAAACGATGATTTTTACCATTTGCGGCACCTCTTTCGCTGTTCTTAGCTTTATTTTAGCAGGAATAAGGTATTTTTGCAAAGTAAAGCAAAAAAATACTAGGAAAATTCACCTCAAAGTAGTAAAATAGATAACGTAAAATGGATGAGTGTTTCTTGACCTTTTTATAAAAAGAAAATATACATAGCTCTTGCAATTTTATACAGAGAAGATGTATAATTATTACTCATAAGGGAGGATGGAAATGAGAGCGAGTGTTATAGGGGCGACAGGCTATGCCGGCGTAGAGCTTTTACGTCTGCTGGACGGGCATCCGGAAGCGGAAATTGCTACCATTACCTCTGAAAGCAGCACGGGTGAGGCGATCGCCGCCATGTACCCGCATTTGGCAGGTCGTATCGAAAAGAATTTACAGTCCATGCAGAATATCGAGGCGATTGCCGCCGATAGCGACGTGATCTTTATCGCTTTACCCCATGGTCATGCGATGAAGATAGGCAAGAGGCTGCGAGGCAGCAAAACTAAGATTATCGATTTGGGCGGTGATTATAGATTTAAGGATTATCGCGTTTTCGAGGAATGGTATAAGGTTAAGCACGAGGATCCCGAAGCGCAGGCCGTTTATGGCTTGACGGAGCTTTATCGTGACAGGGTGAAGGGCGCGTCCTTGGTAGCTAATCCCGGCTGCTACACCACCTGTAGCATTTTGGCGATGGTACCGCTTCTGAAATACGATTTAATCGAGCATCAGGGCATCATCGTCGACGCGAAGTCTGGTACTACGGGAGCAGGCCGC
Organism: uncultured Phascolarctobacterium sp.; assembly: GCA_964480295.1. Lineage (GTDB taxonomy): Bacteria > Bacillota > Negativicutes > Acidaminococcales > Acidaminococcaceae > Phascolarctobacterium_A. The sequence continues at coordinate 11,027 of CAYZOZ010000023.1, read as the reverse complement.
AGCCTGAAGGCGGGCAGCCTGTATTGTAGCGTTAACGAAAGCTTCAAGGCCTATGGCGTGACTACTCACCGTCATACGCCGGAAATCGAGCAGGCCTACAGCGAGTTCGCTGGCGAGCCCGTGGTCATTCAGTTCACGCCGCATCTATTGCCCGTGGACAGGGGCATTCTCGCCACCTGCTATGGTCAGCTTAAGGAGGGCGTGACGGACGCGCAAATCGAGGAGGCCTATCAGGCGATGTATGGCAAGGAGTTCTTCATCCGTCTGCGTGGCAAGGGCGGCTGCCCAGAGCTGAAAAATGTCCGTGCTTCCAATTACGTGGATTTGGGCTGGCAGACCGATAAGCGTACAGGTCGCATTATCGTGATGAACTGTATCGATAATTTGGTAAAGGGCGCGGCAGGTCAGGCCGTGCAGAACATGAACGTCATGTTCGGTATCGACGAAACAGCGGGCTTGCGCCAGCTGCCGATCGTGCCCTGATTTTATAAAAAAGAGGTAAAACAGATGAAGAAAATCGAAGGTTGGGTTACCGCGCCCCAGGGCTTTATCGCTGCTGGCGTGAAGGCAGGAATCAAGGTTAGCGGTAATCATGATGTAGCTGTAATTTATAGCACGGCTCCCGCGGCCTGCGGCGCCGTGTTTACGCAAAATAAGATGTGCGCCGCGCCAGTGCTGGTGAGCCGCGAGGTTAACAAGCACGGTTACGCGCAGGCGATCGTGGTCAATAGCGGCTGCGCCAATGCTTGCACGGGCGAGCAGGGCTTGGCGGACGCACACAAAATGCAGGCGCACGCGGCAGGTCTTTTGGGCATTAAGCCGGAGGAGGTCTTTGTTTGCTCCACCGGCGTTATCGGTCAGTTCCTGCCCATGGATAAGCTGCTGACCGGCATTGCCGACGCTGTCGATAGCTTGGACGAGGCAGAGGGCGAAAGCTGCGCCATGGCTATCCAAACCACCGACACCTTTATTAAGCGTGCGGCTTATGAGGCGGAGATCGGCGGTAGGATCGTAAAATTCGCCGGCATCGCTAAGGGCGCCGGCATGATCCACCCCAATATGGCAACCATGCTGACCTTTATCACTACGGACGCGGCGATCGCTCCCGACGTTTTGAAGCGCGCGGTGAAGAGGGCTGCCGATAAGTCCTTCAACATGGTGGTAGTCGACGGCGACACATCCACCAACGACAGCATGATTGTGCTGGCTAACGGCTTGGCGGAAAACGAGATCATCCTCTCCGAGGAGCATCCTGATTATCCTGCCTTCTTCGAGGCCTTGCTGGCCTGCGCCACCGATTTGGCTAAGATGATCGCGCATGACGGCGAGGGCGCAACGAAATTCCTCGAGGTTAACGTCGTGGGCGCTGCCACCTGGGCGGACGCTAAGACCGCGGCTATGGCGATCGCTAAATCCCCGCTGGTTAAAACGGCGTTCTTCGGCGAGGATCCCAACTGGGGACGTATCGTTTGCGCGGCGGGCTACAGTGGCGCGGAGATGGTTGCCGACAAGGTTAATTTGGAAATCGGCGGCATTCGTCTGGTGGAAAACGGCATGAACTGCAACGTACCGGCGACCGAGCTGGCACCGACCATGGCCCAGCACGATATTTCTATGACGATCGATTTGGCGGCGGGCGAGGAGCAGGCGACCGTTTGGACCTGCGATTTCTCCTATGAATATGTGAAGATCAACGGTGAATATCACACCTAATGCTTAAAAAGCGCGTAAATTATTTAAAAGGAGGATTTTACAATGTTGATGAATGACAATCAAGTACAAACTCTTGTGGAGGCCTTACCGTATCTGAGTAAATTTAAAAATAAAACCATCGTCGTTAAGTACGGCGGCAACGCTATGCTGAATGATGAGCTGAAAAATAAGGTTTTGCAGGATATCGTGTTCCTGCAATGCGCTGGTATGCGTCCCGTGGTGGTACATGGCGGCGGTCCCGAAATCACCCGTATGCTGATGCAGGCAGGCAAAAAGAGCGAGTTCGTTAGCGGCCTGCGCGTTACCGATGCCGAGTCCGTGGGCATTGCCGAGATGGCGCTCGTGGGCAAGATTAACACCGATTTGGTCGCTCGCCTGAACACTTTGGGCGGTAAGGCAGTGGGCTTGAACGGTAAGGATGCCGGCTTGATTCAGGCGAAGAAGCATTTGGCGGATGTTTATGAAAACGGCGAGGTTAATCTCGTGGATATCGGCTATGTGGGCAATGTCGAGCATGTCAACACCGAGCTGGTGGACGTGCTGCTCAACAACGGCTTCATCCCCGTTATTGCGCCGACTGGCGTGGGCGCGCAGGGCGAGACCTATAATATCAACGCCGACAGCGTAGCAGGCGAGATCGCTGGCGCTTTGAAGGCGGAGAAGCTTTTGGTACTGACGGATGTGCGTGGTATTTACTCCGACTATCGTGACGAGAATAGCTTCCTCTCCACGCTGAGCTTCGAGAAGGCGCAGGAGCTGATCATCCGCGGCAAGATCGACGGCGGCATGATTCCGAAGGTTCGCGCTTGTATCACCGCGCTGAGCGGCGGCGCTAAAAAAACGCATATCATCGACGGTCGTGCGGAGCACAGCATCCTGATGGAGATCCTCAGCGATAACGGTGTCGGCACCGAGGTGGTAAAGGAAATTTGATCGGCTTGACGATCGTATAAAGGAAGATGTGTTAATGGACAAGAAAACTGTTATCGAACAAACAGAGAAATATTATTTGCCCGTCTTTGGTCGTTACCAGATGGTGATGGATCATGGTCAGGGCTGTAAGGTATATGACAACGAGGGCAACGAGTACATCGATGCCTTCGCCGGCATCGCCGTAAACTCCTTGGGCTATAATCATCCCGTACTGGTGAAGGCGATCGCCGAGCAGGCAGCTAAGGTTATGCACTGCTCCAATCTTTATTACACCGAGATTCAGGCAAAGGCGCTGCGCTTGGTTGCCGAGGCTACCGGTATGGATCGTATCTTCTTCGCGAATTGCGGTGCCGAGGGCAACGAGGGCGCGATGAAGCTGGCACGTAAATACGGCGTTGCTAAATCGCCGACGAAGTTTAAGATTATTTCCGCCGACGAGTCCTTCCACGGACGTACCTTCGATACGCTGGCGGCTACTGGTCATGACTATTATCATGTGGGCTATGGCCCGCTGAGCCCCGGTCATATTCTGGTTCCCTATGCCGATATCAAGACCTTGGAGTCGGTTATGGACGAGGACGTTTGCGCGGTACTGCTGGAGCCTATTCAGGGCGAGGGCGGTGTACACGTGCCTTCGGACGAATATTTGCGTCAGGTGCGCGCGCTGTGCGACAAATACGACGCGCTGCTGATTTTTGACGAGGTGCAGACCGGCGTGGCACGTACCGGCAAATGGTTCGGCTATATGCATAGCGGCGTGAAGCCCGACATCCTGACCTTCGCTAAGGGCATCGGCGGCGGCTTCCCCGTTGCCGGCTTCGCCGTTCCCGAGCGTTTGGCGCACGTATTCAAGCCCGGCGATCACGGCGGCACCTTCGGCGGTAACCCCTTGGCCTGCGCCGCTGTTTATGCGACCTTGGCGACGATCAAGGCGGATAATCTCGTTGATAAGGTTGCCGCGAAGGGCGAATACTTTATGGGCGAGCTGAAAAAGCTGCAAGCGAAGTATCCCGACAAGGTGAAGGATGTGCGCGGTCGCGGTTTGATTTTGGGCATGGAGCTGACGAGCGAGGGCAGACCGGTGGTCGAGCATTGCTTGGCTAACCATGTAATCGTGAACTGCACGGCGGGCAGCGTTATTCGTATCGTACCGCCGCTGATCATCACGGAGGAGGAGATCGACGTAGTAGTAGCCGCCTTGGATAAGGCTTTGGCCGCTATGTGAGCGAGGTAATGAAATGGGCTTAAAAAATAAGGATTTAATCAGTATTCACGACCTGAGCGTTGGCGAGGTCGCTACGATTCTTGACGTAGCGAAGAAATTAAAGCGTAAGCAAAAGGCGGGCGAACCGCATCAATATTTGAAAGGTAAGACCTTAGCAATGCTTTTCTCCAAGGCCTCCACCCGCACGAGAACCTCCTTCGAGGTCGGCTTCTGGCAGCTGGGCGGTCATCCGATCTATTTGAGCGACGCGTCCTCTCAGATCGGTCGCGGCGAGCCGATTCGCGATACCGCGCGCGTGCTTTCGCGCATGGTTGACGGCATCATGATCCGCACCTTCTCCCACGATTCCGTGATCGAGCTGGCGGAATACGCCACCGTTCCCGTAATTAACGGCTTGACGGATCTGCTGCATCCCTGTCAGGCCTTGACCGATATGTTCACCATTCAGGAGAAGATGGAGGTGCTGAAGGGACGCAAGCTCGTTTATGTGGGTGACGGTAATAATATGGCTCACTCCCTGATGTACGCTTGCGCTAAGGTGGGCATGAACATGGTTTGCGCCAGCCCCAAGGGCTATCAGCCCGATCCGACCGTGCTGGCGAACGCGCAGGAGGACGCTGCCCATACCGGCTGCACCATCACCGTGGAGGAGGATATCTTCAAGGCGGCGAAGGGCGCGGACGTGCTGTACACCGATGTGTGGACGAGCATGGGCGAGGAGGCGGAGCGCGATATCCGCTTTAAGGCGCTGCATAATTATCAGATCAATCAGGCACTGCTCGACGTAGCCCGCCCCGAGTGCATCGTACTGCACTGCTTGCCAGCGCATCGTGGCGAGGAAATCACTGAGGACGTGCTGGAGGGACCGCATTCCGTGGTCTTTGACGAGGCTGAGAATCGTCTGCACGTACAGAAGGCGATTATGGCGCTGCTGATGAGCGACGAGGTGCTGTAACGAAAAATTTTGTATACATCCTCTGCTAAATATTGGATTAGCACGGGAAAAGTGGTATAATACAAGAAGTTTGTAAGATTATGCATTGCATTTTTAGATTATGCAATTTAGGAGGCATTTATAATGAAAAAAGAAGATATTAAAAAGGTTGTTTTGGCGTACTCCGGTGGTCTGGACACCTCCGTTATCATTCCTTGGCTGAAGGAAAACTACAACAACTGCGAGGTTATCGCGGCTTGTGCGGATCTCGGTCAGGGCGATGAGCTGAACCCGGTACATGATAAGGCTATCAGAACTGGCGCCAGCAAGTGCTACATTTTGGATTTGAAGGAAGAGTTCATTAAGGATTATGTTTGGCCGACCGTTAAGGCAGGCGCTGTTTACGAGAAGAAGTACCTGCTGGGTACCTCCTTCGCTCGTCCGCTGATCGCTAAAAAGCTGGTAGAGATCGCCGAAGCCGAGGGTGCTGACGCTATTGCTCACGGCGCGACTGGTAAGGGCAACGACCAGGTTCGTTTCGAGCTTTCCGTTAAGGCTCTGAACCCTGATTTGGCAATTATCGCTCCCTGGCGTGAATGGGAGCTGCGTTCCCGCGATCAGGAGATCGACTATGCGGCAGCACATAATATCCCCATTCCCGTATCCCATGACCATGACTACTCCATGGACCGCAACATGTGGCATCTGTCCCATGAGGGCTCCGATTTGGAGGATCCTTGGAACGCTCCGAAGGATGAGCTGTTCATCGTAACCAATATCCCCGAAAAGGCTCCTGATAAACCGGAATATGTTGAGCTGGAATATGTTGAGGGTGTTCCTGTTTCCGTAAACGGCGAAAAGCTGAGCCCGGCTAAGCTGGTAGAGAAGCTGAACGAGATCGGCATCCGTAACGCTGTCGGCATCACCGACATGGTAGAGGATCGTCTGGTAGGCATGAAATCCCGCGGCGTTTACGAAAACCCCGCAGGCGCGATCATCTACTACGGCCATAACGATTTGGAAAATCTCTGCCTGGATCGCGCAACCCAATCCTTCAAGCAGCAGGTATCCATCCGCTATTCCGAGCTGGTTTATGACGGAATGTGGTTCAGCCCCCTGCGTGAGGCATTGGATGGCTTCGTTAATGAAACTCAAAAGACTGTTACCGGTACTGTACGCATGAAATTGTACAAAGGCAATATTTACAGTGCTGGCGTTAAATCCCCGTACTCCCTGTACAGCCAGGAATATGTAACCTTCGGCGAGGACGAGGTTTACAACCAGGCTGATGCAACCGGCTTCATCAATCTGTTCGGCCTGCCGCTGGCAGTTCGCGCTATGATGAAGAAAGGCAACCTGAAATAATGGCTAAGCTTTGGGGCGGTCGTTTCAGTAAGAATACGAACGAATTGGTGGACGCATTTAATGCGTCCATTGATTTTGATAAGCGCTTATATCACGAGGATATTCGCGGCAGCATGGCTCATGCGCATATGCTGGCCGAGCAGGGCATCATTCCGGCAGAGGACGGGGAAAAGATTATTGCCGGCTTGAAAGCTATCCTCGCCGATATCGAAGCAGGCAATTTCGAGTTCGACGTGGCCTTGGAGGATATTCACATGAATGTCGAGGCACGCTTGACCGAGCGTATCGGCAGCGCTGGCGCACGTCTGCACACCGCGCGTAGCCGTAACGATCAGGTGGCGCTTGATATGCACATGTATATGAAGCGCGAGGTCACCGAGATCGCGGAGCTTTTGCTGCGCTTCGAGGAAGCGGTGCTTACCGTGGCGAAGCAGCACGAAAAGACGCTGATGCCGGGCTATACGCATTTGCAGCGTGCGCAGCCGATCACCTTCGCGCATCATCTTTTGGCGTATTTCAATATGCTGCAGCGTGATTTCCGCCGTTTGCTCGGCGTATGGGAGGGCGCGGACATGATGCCCCTCGGTGCGGGCGCGATTGCCGGCACCACCTTCCCGATTGATCGCTTTATGGTCGCTGAGGAGCTGAACTTCGGTAAGGTCTATGCTAATAGCATGGACGCGGTTAGCGATCGTGATTATGTTATCGAATTTTTGTCCTTCGCTTCGACGCTGATGATGCACATGAGCCGCTTGAGCGAGGAGATCTGCCTGTGGAGCAGCACGGAGTTCGGCTTCGTGGAGCTGGACGATGCTTTCGCTACCGGCTCCTCCATGATGCCGCAAAAGAAGAATCCAGATATTTCCGAGCTGGTGCGCGGTAAAACTGGTCGCGTGTACGGTCATCTGATGGCGATGCTGACGACGGCGAAGGGCCTGCCACTAACCTACAATAAGGATTTGCAGGAGGATAAGGAGGGCTTCTTCGACGCTATCGATACTGTGAAGTTTACCTTGGCTGTTTATCGCGATATGCTGCTGACTATGACGGTGAACGTGGATAAAATGGCGCAGGCCGTGGCACACGATTTTTCCAATGCTACGGACTTGGCTGATTATCTGGTGCGCAAGGGCTTGCCCTTCCGTCAGGCACATGAGGTGGTCGGCAAATGCGTCGCCTACGCGATCGAGCAGGGTAAGTTCCTGCTGGAGATTCCCTTGGAGGAATACAAGCAGTTCTCCGAGCTGTTTGAAAGCGACCTGCTGACGGCGCTCGATCCCGAAAATTGCGTGGAGGCTCGTCGTTCCTACGGCGGACCGGCGTTCTCCGAGAACGAGAAGCAATTCGCGCTCGGTGATAGGGTGCTGGCAGAGCAGAACGCGAAGCTGGCGGAGCTGAAGGCGAAGCTTTGATTCACTAAAAATATAGAAAGACTTCTATCATGTGGTAGAAGTCTTTTTCTTAGGTCTTAAATTTTAGAAGCTATTGCTGACGCGGACAAGCGTCGGTGCTTGAGGGGGAGAAGTATGTTTGAAGAAATAAAGGGAGAGCTGGCGCGACTGCGTAGGCCGGCACTGGCATTTTTGAGCGAGGAGGAGCTTGCTCTGCTGCGGCGCGAGGGCATCGCGATCGATGTGGCGGACGGCAGTCCCTCGATGCTGCATCTGCGCTGGGCGGCGGCGCAGGCTGGAGCCTTGCACGATGGCGCGGCGCTGCCTATCTTAGCGGTGAGCGGAGCGAGCGCGCGTCCCACGTTGTCCGAGCGCGCCCTAGTCTATGCCATGCTGGTGCGCTGCCGCAAGGTTATCAGCTGTCGCGATAAGCTGGAGGATATGCTGAAGCTGGATGAGCGCGAGGCTTGGGCGGAGTACAAGGCACGCTATGAGGAGCGGGTGCTGGACGTATTCAAGGCGACGTGGCGCGACGAGCTGATCTATCCCTATAATATCGTCGATAATATCAATCGCTATAATAAGCAGGAGAGCTATATACTCAAGGCACTTTACGGGCATTTGAGTGCGCGCGTTCCCGGCAGGGTGAACGAGGGCGACGAGGCGATGATCGTGCAGCTTTTGCAAATGTTCGCCGATATCAGCGAGGCGCTGTGTCGCCCCGAGCTAGTGCTGCTGGGCGAGGCTTGCGCCGCGACGGAGCAGGGCGAGCTGGCGCGACGCTACGCGGCGGGAGCGAAGCTGATCCATGTAAAAATGTAAAGAGCTTTACATAAACGTGTAATTTATGAGCTGCGATTAAAAAAACGCAAAAAAGAGTTGACTACTTCTGCATGTGGTAGTACAATAGCAACAACTTCAAAAAAGACCACAAACCGTTGAGATGGAGATCAAATCGGTAGATGCGCTTACAGAGAGTCCGGGTAGCTGAAAGCCGGGTAGAGATGCAGACCGACAAATGGACCATTGAGGGTGCAGTCAAATCGAAGCTTTTCGAGAGTATTCTGCAACGTGACATTCGCGTTAAGAATGAGGGATGTGTTGGCATCCTGCTAGAGAGCGTCGTTCGCGACGAAACAAGGTGGTATCGCAGGCTTATGTATTTTTGACCTGTCCTTGACATTGTTGAGGACAGGTCTTTTTGATTGAGAAGATGATGAGGTGAGAATATGTTGAATTTGACTTTGGAGCAGGTCAAGGCGTATGGCAAGGAGTATGGTGCTGTGCCCGTCGCCAAGGAATGCTTGGCTGATATGCTGACACCGCTCGCTTTTTTGGATAACGTGCGCCGCAGCAGTCGCTCTTATTTTCTTTTGGAGAGCATCGAGGGCGGCGAGCATTGGGCGCGCTATTCCTTCGTGGGCTATGATCCCGTGCTGCGCCTGAAGCTGACGGACGGTAACGCGGAGATCATCAGCGGTGCGGCGGTTAAGTACAAGGAGCAGGATCCGCTGAACTGCATTCGCAATATTTTGGCGGAGTATAAGGCACCGCATATCGAGGGCTTGCCCAATTTTACGGGTGGCTTGGTCGGAACCTTCGGCTTTGACTTCATGCGTTATTGTGAGCCCGACATGAAGGTCAACAGAGCGCGTAAGGCGGACTTCGCCGATGTTGATTTGATGCTTTTCGATAAGCTGATTGCCTTCGATCATCTCAAGCAAAAGATTTTCTTGATCGTTAACGTCAAGACCGATAACGTCGAGGTCAATTACGCTAAGGCGGAGCGTGAGATCGCCGCTATGGAGGAAATGCTGCTGATGCCTGTGCGTCCGTTCAAGCCAGTGCGTGCTAGTTTGGGCAGCTTTACCAGCAACCAAAGCCGTGAGCAATACGAAAGAAACGTGCTGAAGTGCAAGGAATATATCAAGAACGGCGATGCCTTCCAAATCGTGTACGCGCAAAAATTCAGCGCTACCTATGATCAGGATCTCTTTAGCGCCTATCGCTATCTGCGTACCACGAATCCCTCGCAATACATGGTATTCCTGCATAACGATGATGTGGAAATCGCTGGCAGCTCGCCGGAAACTTTGGTCAAGGTCGTTGGTCGCGAGGTGATTAGCATGCCGATCGCTGGCACTCGTCGTCGCGGTAAAACCATGGAGGAGGATTTGGCGCTGGAGCGCGAGCTTTTGGCTGACGAGAAGGAGATCGCCGAGCATAATATGCTGGTGGATCTCGGACGTAACGATGTCGGTAGGGTGTGCGATTTCGGTACGGTGAGGGTGAGCGATTACAAGGCGATCAAGCGCTTCTCCCATGTGATGCACATCACCAGCAAGGTGACGGGGCAGCTGAGTGAGGGCAAGGATGCGTTGGACGCGCTGAAGGCGGTGTTCCCGGCAGGAACGCTAAGCGGCGCGCCCAAGATTCGCGCCTGCGAGATCATCGATGAGCTGGAGCCTGAGCGTCGCGGCGTTTATGGCGGCGGCATGGGCTATTTGGATTTCGGCGGTAATATGGATATTTGCATCACGATTCGCACGATGGTGAAGAAGCAGGATCGAGTTTATATCCAAGCCGGCGGCGGCATCGTTTTCGATAGCGTGGTCGATAACGAGTTCCAGGAAACCGTGAATAAGGCTGGTGCCTGCATGACGGCACTGCGTAAAACTGCGGAGGTGGAGTGAAATGATTTTGATAATCGATAATTACGACAGCTTTACTCATAACCTCTATCAGCTGATCGGCGAGCTTAATCCTGATATCAGAGTAGTGCGCAACGATAAGATTACCGTGGAGGAGATCGACGCGCTGAGGCCCGATCACATCATTATCTCGCCCGGTCCCGGTAATCCGCAGCAGGCAGGTATCTGCTTGGAGGTTATTAAAAAGCTTGGCGGGAAATATCCGCTCCTAGGCGTGTGCCTCGGTCATCAGGCGATTGGCGAGGCGTTCGGCGGCAAGGTAGTCCATGCGCCGGAGATCGTTCACGGTAAAAGCGACAGGGTGCATATCCTCAAGGAAACGCCGCTTCTAGCGGGAATGGAGGACGGCTTTCAGGCGGCGCGCTATCATTCGCTGATCGTCGATCCCGACAGTCTGCCAGATTGCTTGGAGGTTACGGCGGAAACGGCGAAGCACGAGATCATGGCCCTGCAGCATAGGACTCTGAGGGTGTACGGCGTGCAGTTCCACCCCGAGTCCATTATGACGCCGGAGGGACGTACTATTCTTAAAAATTTCCTCCAGCTCTAAAGCCGGGGAATTTATAAATTATAAAATAAGGAGAGAGTAAAATGATTAAAGAAGCAATTGTAAAAATCGTTGATAAGCAGGATTTGAGCTATGAAGAAGCCTATGGTGTCATGAACGAGATCATGAGCGGTGAAACCAGCGCTACGCAGAACGCGGCCTTTTTGGCAGCCCTGTCCACGAAGAGCACGACCGCTGAAACTACGGA
>CAYZOZ010000022.1:24629-26951 GCA_964480295.1 uncultured Phascolarctobacterium sp. | reverse complement strand
AGCCTAAAGGCTGAAACGGGAATTTTAGACACAAAACTTTAAATAGCCTTGGGATACGAATGCTTGCGAAGGAGGTAGCTGGCACTGGAGCCTATCTACGGAGCTATAATTTGACAGTCTAACTGTCCTGAGAGTCTGAAGAGTTTTTACTACTTCAGACTCTTTTTTATACTAAAGCCCTTTTAAAACCTCGGTAGAATTTACTAAAGTAAATTCTTAGAGTGAAAAAGGCAAGAAGAAAATAAGGAAAGAAACCAGGTAAAGAAAGGAAAAAAGAAGAAGCTCTCACTATACTAATTACATTTTTTGCCAAAAAAGTACGTATGCCCGCCGAAAAATTTTTAAAAAATATTTTTTGACCATACGTACTTTTTGACCGTTTTTTGTAATTAGTATAGTGAGAGGATTTTTTTTGCAGCATTTCATACTTTCTGCCCGCCATCGCGCCATATATATTCTTGCTCAAGCCCGATTATCCTGCCTCAGGACATAAAAGAAACGCTTTGCCTCTCAACGAACTGCAAAAAACGCTTCACGCAGGGCGAAAGCAAATAATTCTTTCTATATATAACATATAAATTGCGTGCGGAAAGATATTCCGGCAGCTCGAAAGCTAGGATGCGCTTTTCCTGCACGAAATTATGCGCCGCCTTCTCCGAGATCAAGGACACGCCCAAGCCGCCTGCCACCAGATTTTTGATCGCCTCCTGGTCATTAGCGCGTGCCACGATATGCAGCTCCTCTTCGCGCAGACCGTTCCCCCTTAGGAAACGCTCCGCAAGCTTCTCCGTACCGCTGCCCTTCTCGCGTAAGATAATAGGCTCACGCAAAAGCTCGCTGACCGGCGTTTTCCCGCCCTGCTTATAGCGCAAAAAATGCTCGTTCACCGGCGTGATCAACACCAAGCGATCCTGACAGAAGGCCTTACAGCACAGTCTTTCGTCCTCGCAGCTCATGCCGATAAGTCCGACATCATACAGCCCGTCCAGCATCCCATTGATCACACCCTGACTATCGCTCTGCTCCACCACGAAATAGGTATCGGGATTCTGCCTGCCGAACTCAGGCAAAAGCTGGGGCAGGACGTAGGCAGTGGGAATAGTCGAGGCTCCCAGATGAATGATGAATTGATTTTTTAGGGAGCAGCTTTGCAGCATTCTTTCCTTCAGCTCCAAAATATTCAGCGCATAGCCGTAAAGCTCGTTGCCCTTGGGCGTGACCTGAATGCTTTTCGTCGTCCGCAGGATCAGCTTCACGTGCAGCTCCTCCTCCAGCTGATAAATATGCGTGCTAATCGTCGGTTGGGAAATAAACAGCTTCTCCGCCGCTCTAGTGAAGCTTTGCAGCTGCACCACGGTAACGAAGCTGAGTAATTGCTTAAACTCCATTATTAAGCACCTCCTGCAGCGCGCGCACCGCCTGCTCGACCTCCTCGAGCGTGTTATGCCAGCCGAAGGAAAAGCGCAGCGTTCCCCGCGGATAGGTGCCCAACGCCTTATGCGCGTTAGGCGCGCAGTGCAGCCCTACACGCGTAGCGATGCCGTATCGCTCAGACAGCGCCTGCGCGACACGCGCGCAGTCCTGATGTAAAATATCCAAGGAAACAACGCCCGTCCTGTTGACGCAATCGCGATGCCCGACGATGCGTACCTCCTCGCGCAGCTCCTCCACGCCCTCGATAAAGCGACGCGTCAGCTCCAGCTCGTGCTCCAGCACCGCCTGTAGACCTTGCTCCCTCAGCCAGCGCACCCCCGCCGCCAAGCCGATAATCCCTGGCAGGTTCAGCGTCCCCGCCTCAAATTTGTCCGGCATGAAGGCGGGCATCCGCTCCGTATGGCTCATGCTCCCGGTACCACCGAAAAGCAGGGGCTCCACCTGCTCCACCATGCTCTCGCGCAGCACGAAGCCACCCACTCCCTGCGGTCCAAGCAGCCCCTTATGCCCTGTGAAGGCGAGCGCGTCGATACGCAGCTCCCGCATATCGATAGGCAGCAAGCCCGCGCCCTGCGCACTGTCGACGATAAAGCGCAGTCCATGACGCTCGCAAAATTCTCCCACCTCGCGCAAGGGCTGCACCGTGCCGCAAACATTGCTCACGTGCGTCAAAAGCACCGCCCGAGTATTGCGTCGCAGGAGCCTCGGGAGCGCGTCCAAGCGCAGCTCTCCCCGCTCATCGCAGGGAATACGCGTAAAGCTCAGCTTCTCCATGTCATCGTCCTCATCGGGCAAAAGCTCGCGTCCCAGCTCCTGCAGGGGACGCATCACCGCGTTATGCTCCAGCGAGGACACCAGCACATGCTCGCCGCTATGCAAAAAGCCCCT
>CAYZOZ010000022.1:3484-24529 GCA_964480295.1 uncultured Phascolarctobacterium sp. | reverse complement strand
CGTTATGCTCCAGCGAGGACACCAGCACATGCTCGCCGCTATGCAAAAAGCCCCTGATTAGCACGTTCAGAGCCTCGGTCACGTTCTTCATAAAAACGACGTTCTTTAAATCGTCACCGCCGAAAAAATCGCACAGCAGCTGCCGCGCCGCAAAGACGGCGTTCTCCGTCGCATAGGCGCTCGCATAGCCGCCACGCCCAATATTGCTGCCCGCCTGCGTCATATATTCATAAACCGCGTCCGCCACCTCGCGAGGCTTGGGGAACGACGTACTTGCGTTATCCAGATAAATTCGTTGCATAAATTATCCCTCCACCTACATTTTAACACAGTTTTATTAGAAAAGCCAATGAATCAATTCGCTTTATCTATAAATAGTATTGGAAGATAATATCCATATGTGCTATACTTTTTTACGCAAACTGTAAAAAGGAGTTTTTATAATGAATAACGAACGCACTACTATTCTTGCAACCGGCGCGATCGTAGGCATCATCGCCTCCCTGCTGGTTTATTTCGGCAATCCTGCCAATATGGGCTTTTGCATCGCCTGCTTTTTGCGCGACACCGCTGGCGGCTTAGGTCTGCACTCCGCCAAGGCCGTGCAGTACATCCGTCCAGAGATCAGCGGTTTGCTTTTGGGCGCGCTCGGAGCCGCGCTGCTCAACCGCGAGTTTTCGCCCAAGGGCGGCAGCTCGCCGATGACGCGCTTCGTCCTCGGCTTCTTCGTAATGATCGGCTGCCTGATGTTTTTGGGCTGCCCCTTCAGAATGCTGCTCCGCATCGCTGGCGGTGATTTGAACGCGATTGCTGGCTTAGTCGGCTTTGCTGGCGGTATCGGTGCTGGTATCTTCTTTCTCAATCGCGGCTACAGCCTCAAGCGCACCTATAAGATGACCACCGCCGACGCGTCTTTAATGCCGGCTATCGCGATCGCTGGTCTGATCATGGTCGCCGCAGCCCCCGCCTTCATCCACTTTACCAAGGCAGGCGGCGGTCCCGGTGCTAAGCACGCAGCCTTCGGCATCAGCCTGATCGCCGGACTTTTGGTCGGCTACCTTTCCCAGCGCACACGCTTCTGCATGATCGCTGGCATCCGCGACTTCATTCTCTTTAAGGAAACCAAAATGCTGCTCGGCTTCGTCAGCGTCATCATCGCCGCCATGCTCTGCAATATGGCTTTGACCGCCACCACCGGCAGCGTCTTCTTTAAGCTTGGCTTCGTAGGTCAGCCCATCGCCCACACCGATGGTCTGTGGAACGCGCTCGGACTCTTCCTCGCTGGCTTTGCCTGCGTGCTTTTGGGTGGCTGCCCAATGCGTCAGCTCATTCTGGCGGGCGAGGGCAACACCGATAGCTCCGTCACCATTCTCGGCCTAATCGCCGGCGCGGCCTTCGCGCACAATTTCGGCTTGGCCTCCAGCGGCGCAGGTCCTACCACCAACGGTCAAATCTCCGTTATCATAGGCATCGTCGTTGTCGGCATTATCGCATATCTGAATACCTTTAAAAAATAGGAGGCACATTATGAACATCATTGACGCAAGAGGCTTATCCTGCCCCGAACCCGTTATTTTAACACGTGAAGCAATCGCCAAAAATGAACCTAACCGCTATATAAGTATCGTTATCGACAATACAAGATATTGTGGTATAAAAAACGAAAATTTTGATGGTACCTATCAGGTTCTCGTCGACAACAACACCTCCAAGGAGAACGTCACCCGTTACGCCGAGCATCAGGGCTTCAAGGTCAGCGTAAGCGAGAACGACGGCGAGTTCACCCTCACCCTCAGCAAATAATCATGCAGGAATATATCGCCACCTTCTTCTCCCATTTCGGCGCGCTCCGCTTTCACAGGCTCTGCCTATCGCGCCATTGGGAAGCACGCCTTGCTCCCGTACCACGCTCACTCAGCAGCAGCTGCGGCACCTGCGTGTTCTTTTCTACGGACGCGGAGGCGGAAGCGAGGGCTCTGCTAACGCCCGAATTAGAACAGCTCGTCAGAGCGGACGCGTGCTATACCACGCTCTATCAGGCTCAGGAATAAACGGAGGACAGCTATGGAAAACGAAGTTAAGCTGACTAAATTAGCAAGCTGCGCGGGCTGCGGCGCCAAGGTCGGCGCTGGTACGCTCAGCCAGCTTTTGCAAGGCTTCAAAACGCATTACGATCCCCAGCTTTTGGTCGGCTACGATAAAAGCGACGATGCCAGCGTTTACGAGATTAGCGACGAGGTCGCCATTATTCAAACGACGGACTTCTTCCCCCCGATCGTCGACGATCCCTTTCTCTATGGGCAAATCGCTGCCACCAACGCCATCAGCGACGTTTACGCCATGGGCGGCGAGCCGAAGCTAGCGCTCAACATCATGTGCATACCCGAAAAAATGGAGCAGCACACCGTACAAGAAATACTGCGTGGCGGCTATGACAAGGCCTACGAGGCAGGCATCATCATTACCGGCGGTCACACCATCCACGGCGCGGAGCCGATTTACGGTTTGGCGGTAACAGGCTTCGCCAATCCGCGTAAATTTTGGTGCAACAGCGGCGCGCAGCCTGGCGACGTTTTGCTCTTAACCAAACCCCTAGGTGTGGGCATTCTCACCACCGCCGCTAAGGCCGATTTGGTGGACGCGCGCCTACTGACTAAGCTCTATAAGCAAATGAGCACGCTCAACAAATATGCACGCGATGTTTTGGTCAATTACAACGTGCACGCCTGCACCGATGTCACAGGCTTCGCCCTGCTCGGCCACAGTCTGGAGATGGCGCAGGGCAGCGACGTTACCATACATTTACAGGTGCGAAGCGTTCCCTATCACGCCGAGGCCTACGAAATGGCGGACATGGGCTTCGTCCCCGCCGGTGCCTACCGCAACCGCTCCTTCGCCGAAGCCAGCGTCAAGCTGCTGACCGAGGTGCCCCGCCCCCTGCTGGACATTCTTTTCGATCCCAACACCAGTGGTGGCCTACTATGCGCTATTCCCGAGGAGGAGGCAGTAGCCTGCCTCGCGCAGCTCCAGGAGGTCGCGCCCGACACTAGGCTGATCGGCTATGTAACGCCTAAGCTGGAGAACTATCTATATTTGGAATAAAAAACAGAGGCTCTGACGATCACATCAGAGCCTCCTATTTATATAAAACAAAAACGCCACACACAAGTGTGACGTTGATTTTTTATTTGGTCGGGGCGGCGAGATTCGAACTCACGGCCTCTTGTACCCGAAACAAGCGCGCTACCAAGCTGCGCCACGCCCCGACATTTCATTGACTGACAGTGCATCAGCAACGAATAATATTATAAGGCATGAGCGTATATTTGTCAACACCCTTTCGCCTTATATCGCCTACTTTTTTTATCCCTGTGTAACCACGCGAATGCTGCTTACCTCGAAGGCCTCCGCGATTGCCGGGAGCAGCTCACGCTCGATATTGGTGCGATGCAGCTCGCTTTCCGCAACGATCAGGATACGCGTATCGGCGTAATTGATATTGTGAATCTTGCTCACCAAGCGCTTGAAGGTTTCCTCGCCGGTCAGCTCCTTCAGCTTTTGCAAACGGGCAAAAACCTCTGGCTTTTCCTTCTGCATTCTAACCTCCAGCGGACTGAAAGGCACGGTTACGACACGGGCATCACGCGCCAGGACGTAATTCTCCTCGCCCTCGCCCGGTACTACTAAATCATCACGCATTATTATCCCTCCATCTTGTTAATATACATGAACCTGCTCAAAGCAGGATTTGTTCCCATTAATTATATTCCACAACGACTTTTCAGTCAAGCAGCAGGATTTTTAGAGCTTTGCTAGAATAATAAAATAAAATCCAAGAAGCTGAGGAGGAATAGTATGTCTTTACAAGAGGATTTTAAAAAATTTGCTATGCGCGGTAATGTTATAGATATGGCTGTCGGCGTTATCATCGGCGGTGCCTTCGGCAAGATCGTCGGTTCGTTGGTCAGTGACATCATCATGCCGCCAATCGGTATGGCTTTGGGCAAGATTGATTTCAAGAGCCTGTTCATCAGCCTTAACGGCAAGGAATACGCGACGCTGGAGGCAGCGCAGAAGGCAGGCGCTCCCGTACTGGCCTATGGTAATTTCATCAACGCCATTATCGACTTTTTGATTCTCGCCTTCGTTATCTTTATGATGGTGCGCCAGATCAATAAGCTCACGCCCCCGCCCGCTCCCAAACCAGATCCGCGTCTGTGCCCCTATTGTAAGTCCGAAATCGCCGACGACGCTACCCGTTGTCCGCATTGCACGTCCCAGCTTGACTAAGCTCGGATAGCAGCCACTACAAGTATCGGAAGCTCATCATAGCTCCCGATACTTTTTTAATTGCGTAAAGAAAGTCAATAAGGTATAATAATAGGAGCTTATTCGCTTGCCGCATCCCGACAAGCTCAAATATTGAAGGAGGTCAGCTGATGTCTGTCTTTGATGTACTACAGGAACGTGGCTTTATTAAGCAAATGTCCCATGAAAACGAAATTAAGGAATTACTGGAAAAGGAAAAAATAACCTTCTATATCGGGTTCGATCCCACCGCCGACAGTCTGCACGTCGGTCATTTCATCGCCCTGATGATGATGAGCCATATGCAAAGAGCTGGGCATCGTCCCATCGTGCTTTTGGGCGGCGGCACTGGCATGGTCGGCGATCCGAGCGGCAAGGACGAGATGCGCAAGATGCTGACTCCCGAATTCATCGCTCATAATATCGAATGCTTCAAAAAGCAAATGAGCCGCTTTATCGATTTCAGCGAGGGCAAGGCGATCATCGCCAACAATGCCGATTGGCTGCTTGGTCTGAACTACGTCCAGCTGCTGCGCGAGGTCGGCGTGCATTTCTCCGTCAACAGGATGCTGACCGCCGAATGCTTCAAAAAGCGTTGGGAGAAGGGCTTAACCTTCTTTGAGTTCAACTATATGATCATGCAGTCCTACGATTTCTGGAAGCTACATCAGGATTATAACTGCCTCATGGAGCTGGGTGGCGACGACCAATGGTCGAATATGCTCGCTGGCGTTGAACTAATCCGTCGCAAGGAGCAGCAGCCCGCCTACTGCATGACCTGCAAGCTTCTGACCACCAGCGACGGGCGCAAGATGGGCAAGACCGAAAAGGGCGCGCTCTGGCTTGATCCCGAAAAAACATCCCCCTACGATTTCTACCAATACTGGCGCAACGTGGACGACGGCGACGTGGAGAACTGCCTCAGCCTGCTCACCTATCTGCCCATGGACGAGGTTCATCGTCTTGCAGAGCTCAAGGACGCAGCGATCAACGAAGCGAAAAAGGTACTGGCCTACGAGGTCACCAAGCTCGTACACGGCGAGGAGGAGGCACGCAAGGCGCAGGAGGCGGCGGAAGCCCTCTTCGGCGGCGGCGTAAATCTGGACAACGTACCGACGATCGAGATCAGCGCAGCGGATATGTCCGCTAAGGTTATCGACGTGCTGACTGCTGGCAAGGTGTTCGGCAGCAAGCGCGAAGCACGCCAAATGATCGCGCAGGGCGGTCTGACCGTGAAGGATGCCGTACTCAAGGATCCCGAAGCGATGCTCAGCGCCGAGCTGTTCGATGCCGATGGCAGCCTCTTGATCCGCAAGGGCAAAAAGAAATATTTCCGCCTGCTGGTAAAATAAAAGCAATCGAGGGGCAGACCGCACGGTCTGTCCCTTTCTTTAGCAAGAATTTGCAAGGAGCGCATCATGCAAGATAAGAATTTAAGCAAAATTCTCCCCATCGGTCTTATGCTCTTTTCCTTTTTCTTCGGTGCCGGCAACCTCATCTTTCCGCCAGCGCTGGGACAAATGGCGGGCGCGGAGCTAAGCGCCGCTGTTTTCGGCTTCTGCCTGAGTGGCGTAGGTATGCCGCTTTTAGGTATTCTCGCCATAGCGATACTCCACAGCGATAACCCCGAGGAGCTGGCAACCCCCGTCAGCAGGCTTTACAGCAAGCTGATCATCATCCTCTGCTCGCTGACCATCGGTCCCTGCTTCGCCATTCCCCGCACCGCCGCCGTCTCCTTCGACACCGGCATTTTGGCGCTGCTGCCGGAGGGAACGTCGACTGTAGGTCTGGCGCTCTACTCGCTCTTTTTCTTCGCTCTATCCTATCTGCTTTCCGTGAAGCCCTCGAAGATCGTCGATAACATCGGCAAAATCATGTCCCCCCTGCTGCTCATCTGTCTGGGCTTGCTCATTCTCTGCGTGCTTACGCAGCCCCTGAGCGAGCTCCAGCCCGCCAACGGCATTTATAAGAACGCGCCCTTCTTCAAGGGCTTTCAGGAGGGCTACAACACCATGGATCTGCTCTGCACCATGCTCTATGGTGCAGTAACGCTCAAGGCGATCGAGGCGCAGGGCATCACCGAGCGCGGAGCGCTGACAAGAATGTGCGTTTACGCCGGCATCGTCGCGGCTATCTGCCTGACGCTCATCTATACGGCGCTCGCCTACACCGGCGCGGTCAGCACGGCGGCCTTCGGCATCGTCGCTAACGGCGGTCAGCTGCTGAACATGATCGCCGTCTACTACATGGGCACCGTCGGACAGCTCGTATTGGCGCTGATCATCTTCTTCGCCTGCATCACGACCTCCATCGGCTTGACGACCTCAATTAGTAGCTATTTCAACGATCTTAGTGGCGGTCGTATCGGCTATGTCGCCTTTTGTCGCTATATCAGCGTCTTTAGTTTAATCGTCGCTAATTTCGGTCTGACGAATATCATTCAATTCTCCATTCCCGTCATTTGTATGCTCTACCCGATCGTTATCGCCATCGTGATTCTAAACGTGGGACAAAGCATCTTCCAACGTGATAAGGTCATCTTCCGCCTCTGCCTCGGTCTGACCACGGTTTTCGCTCTGCTGGACGGTTTGCGTGCCGCCGGCGTAAATCTGCGCGCCCTGGACGAGCTGCTCACGGCGAAGCTCCCCTTCTTCGACATGGGCTTCGGCTGGCTGCTGCCCTGCTTCGGCGGCATCCTGCTGGGCTACCTCTACAGCCTGCTCCGCGGTAGACAAAAAGCTCTCTAGACCAAATTAAAAACAAAAGCGGTAAGGAACTCATTCTGCATAAGCTCCTTACCGCTTCTCTTTTTAAAATTTCTTATCGCTGGGCTCGTAATCCACCGTGGTCTTGACGAAGGCGATCTCATTGCAATAGGGATATTGCGGACAATAAACACATTCCTTCCACACCTTCTGCGGCAGCTTTTCCTTCGCCGTTTCGATATAATCGCATTTAGCGAAAAAGCCTGGCTGATAGGTGAGCGTGAAGAACATCGTCACGCCGCGCTCGATACCCTCCTGCTCCAAATGATGCACGAGCTGACTACCGATACCCGTGCATTTCACAGTCGGATCGACCGCCAGACTGCGGATCTCCGCCAAGCGATCCCACACGAAGTGAAGCGCGCCGCAGCCGAGGAAGTGCGTGCCCTCCACGGCGATAATGTAATCGCGCAGATTCTCGTAGATCGAGTTGCGCGAGCGGGGCAGCATCAGCCCCTCCTTCGCATAATCATTTAAAAGCTTGTGGATGCTCTCCACGTCGCTGAATTTCGCAGAACGAAACGTAATCATCGGTACTATTCCCTCTTCCGGTATAAACTCAACAGTTTTCTTGAATAATCTTGCAAACCATTGCGTATATCTTACCACTAAAGACGCGCGAGTACAACCGCTTGAGGAGATTTTTCGCGAATTACGCTAAATAATTCTTTGCAAAAGCTCCTCATAGCCCTCAGTCACCAGATTGGGATTCAGCAAATCCTCAAGGAAGGAGAGCTGCTTTTTACTGGTTTTCGGACGCGTACCCTGCCAATAGCGGATCGCCAGCTGCAAAAGCATCAACAGCTGCTGCTTACGCTTCGGTTGCTCCGCGCCTACCTGCCAAAGATATTGATACCATTGACGGAATACCTCCATCTCCTCCTGCATGGTCGCGCGCGCGACGTTCGCCAGCAAATCGCGAATGCTACGCAAAAGCAGGAGCAGCAGCTGCTCGCGCTCCCCCTGCGCCCTGCCTGCCCGACGCAGCAGGAGCAGATATACGTCCAGCAGCTCCGGATACGCCTTGCAGGCGCGCACGAAGCTTTCCCAACGCGCGTACACCGTGAAATGCAGGGAGAAGTCCGCTAGCAGACTGCGCCAGAACGCTGGCTGCGGGTTACGCACCGCGCTCCAAATAAGAAAGCGCAGTAGAAAACGCGTTTCCTCGCGCCAGCCACGTCGCGCCAAGCGCGCCGCCAGACTCAAAAGCTCGCTGGAAAAGCGTAATGCCTCGGGCTGAATAATATGCGCCGACATCCAAGCGTGCAAAAGCCGCGTCAAGCGCGGAGCCAGCACCAAAAGCCGCCTATCGCAGACGGCGAAGCACAGCGCCTGCAAAAGCTCCGCCGTGCGCCCCAGCTCCTGCGGCAGCATTAAAAGCGGCTTCAGTCGCGCCCAGGACGCGTCCAGCCACTCGCCCGCCAGTTCGCTCCGCTGTCGCCTAATCGCCGCCAAAAGCGCGTCCTGTAGAACGTAGAGGAAATCAGCGTCATCCTTTAGCTCCTCCAGTTTGGCGAAGGACGCGCGCGCGTCCTCCTCGCGTTCCTGACGCACCGCAAGGGAGATTTCGAAGGCTAAATCCTTTTTCATAAGCTCAACCCTTCCGTTATAAAGAAATCACAGGCTGATCTCACCCTCGTAAACCACGCCGCTGACCGGATCCACGGTAACGAGCGCGCCGTCGGGCAAGCTCTTTACGGCATCCTGCGCGCCCACGATAACGGGCAAAGCGCAGCTTATCCCGACGATAGCCGTCGTCGAGGTCAAACCGCCCTCCTCGGCGATAATCGCCGCTGCCTTAGCGGAGGCGGCAGGAACGTTTTCATCATTCAAAACATCGACTACGAGGATATCGCCCTTATGCAGCTTTTCGGCGAAGTCTGCCGCCGTGCGACAAATCGCCAATCTTCCGGTAACGGTTCTGCGACCGATGCCCGTAGCACTCAATAATTTATTACCCACAGTAACCACCTTAATCAAATTCGTACTGCCGGGAGTACCGATGGGTACGCCGGCCGTAATAATCACGGAGGAGCCGTCGCTAATCGCCCCGTTGCGCAGAGCGCATTGCAGCGACATCTCGATCATTTCGTCGGTATTGCTACTATAGGGGCCGAGCAAGGGGTTCACGCCCCAATAGAGCTGCATGGCGCGCACGCTGCTTTCCAAGCGCGATACGGCGACCACAGGAGCGCAGGGCTTGTACTTGGCGATCATGCGCGCCGTAAAGCCCGACTCGGTAATCGTGAGAATGGCGTTAGCCTTGATCTCCTGCGCAATCTGCACGGTCGCGTGACTGATCGCGTCCGTGGAATGAATGCGTTCGCTAATACCCTTCTTGCGGAAAAGCGAAACGTAATCCAAGGACTGCTCAGTGCGCTCGGCGATCTTCGCCATGGTCTGCACCGCCTCTAAGGGATACCTGCCCGAGGCCGTCTCACCGCTCAGCATAATAACGTCCGTACCGTCGAAAATGGAATTAGCGACATCACTAGCCTCCGCACGCGTCGCACGATAGCTGGACACCATGCTTTCCAGCATCTGCGTCGCCGTAATGACGGGCTTGCCGGCGCGATTGCAACGGGAAATAATATCCTTTTGCACCAGCGGAACGTCCTCGGTCGGAATCTCCACGCCAAGGTCGCCGCGCGCCACCATCACGCCGTCGGACGCATAGATAATCTCCTCAATATTCTTTACGCCAGCCTCGTTTTCAATCTTGGAAATAATGCCCATCCTATAGCCGTTCTCCTCCAGCACCTTGCGAATGGCGATAACGTCGTCCGCCTTCTGTACGAAGGAGGCCGCCACGTAATCCATACCCAAGCGAGCGGCAAAAAGGATATCGTCCTTATCCTGATCCGAAAGGAATGGCAGCTTCAGCTCAATGCCGGGGCAGGCCACGCGCTTACGCGAGCTAAGCTCGCCGCCGTTGACCACCACCGTGCGAATCTCGCTCCCCTCGATCGCCGTAACGCGCAGGGAAAGCAAGCCGTCAGCCAAGAGAATGCTACTGCCCACCTCCAGCTCCTGCGGCAGTCCCGCGTAATTAACGTGCGCGCGCTTTTGGTCACCCAAATATTCCTGCGTCGTCAGAGTGAACTCGTCGCCCTCGTTCAGGTAGATCTTGTCATCGGCAAAAAGCCCCAAGCGCATCTCCGGTCCCTTAGTATCGGCAATCGTGGCGATCACCTTGCCCGCCTGCTCGGCAGCCTGACACACTAAATTATAGCGTTTGGCATGATCCTCATGCGTGCCGTGGGAAAAATTAAAGCGCGCCAGATCCATGCCTGCCTGCATCATCCGCACCAGCAGAGGCACGCTGTCCGTGCTGGGGCCCATCGTACAAATGATCTTCGTTTTCTTCATCAGAGCCTAACCTCCTCAGCCTTGAAATTTATACTCACACAAAACCTCATACGCGTCCTCCGCCTCGGAGGGAGGAACACAAATCTCATAGACCTTAACGCCCGAAATATTTACCTTCACCAAAAAGCCGTTCCTGCTCAGCAGGCTTTCGAGCCTTTGCGCCTGCGTCGCGGTCTGAGCGATGTACAATACCTTCCACATAGCCAAACACCTCTAGTCAGTTTTTGCTGCAATACCTATCAGTATGGGGCAGGAGCTTGCCGTATTAGCAAGCTAGAGGCATCCTAAAAGATAGAACGCCTCTAGCAGATTGTCGATATGGGATTAGCTTATGCCTTAAAAGACTTAATTTTTTCAATCAGCTTCGGCAGGATAACGTTTACGTCGCCAACTATACCGTAATGAGCTACGGAGAAGATCGGCGCGGAAGCGTCCTTATTGATCGCGATGATAACATCGGAATCCTGCATACCGGAAATATGCTGAATAGCGCCGCTGATGCCGCAAGCGAAATACAGCTTCGGCGTAACGGTCTTACCGGACTGACCAACCTGCTGGGAATGCGGCATCCAGCCTGCGTCGATAACGGCGCGGGAGCCTGCTACGGCACCCTTCTCGAAGAGCGCTGCCAGCTCTGCCAAACGATCGAAGTTTTCCTTGCTGCCCATGCCGCGACCGCCAGCAGCGATCACCTCGGCATCCTCCAGCTTAATCGCGTTGGTGCCGATATTGGGAACCTTGCTAAGAATCTCTACCTTATTTTCCACTCTGTCCTCAGGAGCGAAGGCAATAACCTCGCCCTGACGGGACGCGTCAGCCTCCAATGGCTTGAATACCTTCGGACGCACGGTGCCCATCTGCGGACGATGCTCGTCGCAAACGATGGTGGCGTAGATATTACCGCCCAATGCGGGACGCGTCCACGCTACGAGATTATCCTCGGTCATATCCACGGCGGTGCAGTCGGCGCAAAGACCAGTATGCAGACGCGCGGCGATGCGCGGTGCCAAATCGCGACCGTCGATGGTCGCAGGCAACATCAAAGCGGAGGGCTTATATTTTTCTACCAGCTGACATACTGCATCCGTATACAGCTCGGTATGATAATCGGCATATTTTTCGGCATCCACAAGATATACCTTGTCCGCACCGGCGGCGATCATCTTAGCCGGCAAAGCGGCGATACCGCTGCCCACGAGTACGGCGCAGCATTTTTCGCCGGACTTAGCCGCTAAGCCGCTGGCAGCACCCAAAAGCTCGTAGACCACGGGCAGAGCCTCGCTGCCGTCCAACTCGGCGATAACCCATACGTCCTTGCCGACGTTATTGGTGACCTCGGCCTTAGCCGCCGCCTCGGGAGCTATAGCCTCCACCGGACATTCGCCCACGCAGGCACCGCAGGAAACGCATTGCTCGGGATCGATCAACGCCTTACCGTCCTGCATACAGATCGCGCCCACGGGACACACCATGGTGCAGGATTCACAACCGATACATTTATCTCTATCTACTTTCATTGCCATTTATCTTCACCTCAACGAGTAATAATTTCTGCCTTAATAAGCTTTTCCAGCAGCATATCCACTGCCACGTCCGCATCCTCCTCAGCGATGATCTCGCTGTTGATTTGCGGCGGAGTCGGAGTGAAGGACTTTCTAACCTTGGTCGGAGAGCCGGTCAAGCCCACCTGCTCAGCTGCCAAGCCAAGATCCGCAATCGTCCAGGTCGGAATAACGGCCTTGCGCGCCTTCATCTTACCCTTGATGCTGGCGAAGCGCGGCTCCTTCTCGGCGGTGTTCACAGTAATCAAGAGCGGTGCGGCACAGGCCAGGGTTTCGGAATAATTGTCGTTCTCGCGATAGGCGACGAAGCGACCGTCGGTAAACTCCACCTTCAGAGTGCCGGTAATTTGGGGCAAGCCCAAATGCTCGGCGATTTCAGGACCAACCTGAGCGGTATCGCCGTCAACGGCCTGCTTGCCGCAAAGAATCAAATCGACATCGCCGATCTTCTTAATCGCGGCAGCCAGAGCGGTGCTGGTAGCCAAAGTATCGGAGCCTGCCAAGGCGCGGTCACTGATCAACGCGGCATCGTCCGCGCCCATAGCCAGTGCCTCCTTCAAAACATCGGTTGCCTGGGGCAAGCCCATGGAAATGCAGGTTACCTTCGCGCCCAGCTTATCCTTGAGGATCAACGCGGTTTCCAAAGCCTGCATATCAAAGGGGTTCATAATATTTTCTACACCTTCACGCAGTAAGGTGCGAGTTTCGGGATTAAATTTTACCTTCTCCGTATCCGGAGTTTGCTTAATACATACTACAATATTCATTTGCAGCCTCCTTGCAATAGTTATCTACATATGTCTTGTTATATTGTATCATTTTTCAACCGCGACTTGCAAGTAAATTTGCACTAATCCTGCTTCGCCACGTCTGATTTAAAAGATTCAACGCTGCCTTTTCTTGATCGTACCGACTCCCAAAAGTGCCTGCACGTCCTCGGCGAAGCCCTCGCTTCGCGCATTCACCCAAAAATCCTCCGTCGTCCTAATTAGCTTGCGTGAGCCCATCAAGCGCAGATAAACGGGATTCTCGCCCTTATACTTTTGGAAAATGCGCATAAGCTGTCTTTGCACCTGCTGCGTTTCCAAATGCGCGTCAATACGCAGCTCCAGCTCCTCGGGCGGATTTTTACGCAACACATGCACGAAATTAGCGATTATCTTATTCTCGCGATCGTCAAGACTCAACATCCCCTCGATGGCGACCACGCTGCCCACATAAATCGCACGCGCGTCCGTTTGATAAGTGCGCGAGAAGGCGATCACGGGATAGCTGCCCGTAAAATCCTCCAGCGTCAGCAGCGCCATAGGATCGCCCTTACGCGTGATTTTAATATTACAGCCCGTCAAAATACCCGCAACCTTTACGCGCTGTCCGTCCTTGAACTCCGTCTCCCCCATGAACTGCACCAGCGGCATATAGCCACGCATCACAGCGCGGTACTCGTCCAAGGGATGACCGGTGACGTAAAAGCCCAAAAGCTCGTTTTCGGCCTTTAAAATAGTATCCTTATCGTATTCTGGTATAGCGGGATAGCTCAGCTCCGCGGCATCCAGCAGCTCCTCCTCGCCGAACAGCCCCAGCTGACCGCTCATGCTATCCCTTTGCAGCGCGGCTCCCTGCCCCGCCGCGAGCTCCTTTACCGCCATCAGCTGCGAACGATGATAGCCGAAGGAATCCATCGCGCCGCTCATGATCAGGCTTTCGAAATTACCTGTATTCACCATGCGCATATTCACGCGATTGCAAAAATCGCTCAAGCTTTTATACGGCCCGTCCTGCGCGCGCGTTTTGATGATCTCCTGCACGACGACCTCGCCCAAGCCCTTGATACCTGCCAAGCCAAAGCGAATTACCAGCCTGCCCTCCTGCGGATGCACGCTGAAATTCAAGCCGCTTTCGTTCACGTCCGGCGGCAAAATCGGAATATCGGCCTTTTTGCACACGGCGATATACTTCGCCAGCTTATCGCCGTCGCTAATCACGCTGTTCAGGAAGGCCGCCATATACTGCGCCGGCCAATGCGCCTTTAAATAGGCGGTCTGATACGCCACCAGCGCGTAGGCCACGGAATGGGACTTATTGAAGCCATAGCCTGCGAAATGCAGCAAAAGATCAAAGACCTTCTGACTAAGCTCCTCATCGATATTATGCTCCTTCTTCGCGCCCTGCACGAAATCCTGACGCATGCTTTCTAGCACGTAGGCCTTCTTCTTGCCCATCGCGCGGCGCATAATATCCGCCTGACCAAGCGTGAAGCCTGCCAGCGCGGAGGTAATTTGCATAACCTGCTCCTGATAAAGGATAACGCCGTAGGTATCCTGCAAAATAGGCTCCATGAGCGGATGCAGCACCACCGCCGTGCGCTTACCGTGACGACCGGCGATAAAGTCCTCCGCCATACCGGTACCGAGCGGTCCTGGGCGATAGAGCGCCACCAAAGGAATGAGATCCTCGAAGCTCGTCGGCTCCAGATCCATCAATAGCTTAGTAATGCCGGCGGACTCCAGCTGGAACACGCCGTCAGTTTCGCCGCGGCGCAGCATGGCGCAGGTCGCCTCGTCTGCCAAGGGAATATTGTCAATATCTATTTTTTCACCCGTGGTTTGCTCCACGAATTTAATGCAATCGGCGATGACCGTCAGCGTGCGCAAGCCCAAAAAATCCATTTTTAGCAGGCCCAGCTCCTCGACCTTCTCCTTATCATACTGGGTTACCATGCTGTTCATGTCACCCTCCGCGCCCCTGCGCAGGGGTACGAATTCGCGCAAATCGCTGGGCGCGATGATTACGCCCGCGGCATGAGTGCCGAAATTACGTGGCAGCCCCTCGACGCTCTTAGCCAAATCAATTAGACGTTGCACCTCGGGACGCGTTTCATACGCCTCACGCAGCTCCTTGCTGAGCAGCGCCTTCTCCAAGGTAATGCCCAACTCACGCGGAATGAGCTTCGCGATGTTGTTCACCTCGGAATAGGGCATATCCAGAGCGCGACCGACATCGCGCACCGCCGCACGCGCCTGCAAGGTGCCAAAGGTAATAATCTGCGCCACGCGATCACTACCGTAGCGGCGCACCACGTAGTCCAGCACCTCCTGCCTACGCTCGTAGCAAAAATCGGTATCGATATCCGGCATACTTACGCGCTCCGGATTCAAAAAGCGTTCAAAAAGCAGATGATAGCGCAGCGGCTCGATATTCGTGATATGCAAAAGATAGGCGACCACGCTGCCAGCGGCGCTACCACGCCCCGGACCGACGGGAATCCCCTTCTCCCTGCAATAATTTATGAAATCCCAAACGATTAGAAAATAGGCATCATAGCCCATATCATGAATGATCTTCAGCTCGAACTCCAGACGTGCGCGCACCTCGTCCGTCACCGCCTCATAACGCTTGGGCAGAGCCTCCTCGCACAGATAGCGTAAATAGCTCTGCTCGTTATAGTCCTCGGGTACGGGGAACGCTGGCAAAAGCAGCTTGCCGAACTCCAGCTGTACGTTGCACCGCTCCGCGATCAACGCGGTATTGCTCAACGCCTCAGGCCATTCGGGGAAAAGCTCCGCCATCTCGTCCACGCTTTTCAAATAGAAGCTGTCGTTTTCGAAGCGCCATCTATCGGGATCGTTAATCTTACTGTTCGTTTGCAGGCACAGCAAAATATCCTGCGCCGCCGCGTCCTCCCTGCGCACGTAATGCGCGTCGTTGGTCGCCACCAAGCCCAGCCCGAACTCCTGTGCCAGCTGACGCAGAGCGCTATTGACGAGAGCGTCCTCCTTCTGATAATGATTCTGCACCTCGAGGAAGTAGTTTTCCCGTCCAAAGATATCGATATACTCCTGAATCGCGCGCCGCGCGCCGTCCAAATCGGCATTCAGAATATAGCGTGGCACCTCGCCCGCCACGCAGGCGCTCAGACAAATCAAGCCCTCGCTGTACGCGCGCAGAACGTCCTTGTCTACGCGTGGCTTGTAATAAAAGCCGTCCAAGCCGCCCACACTAACGATACGCATCAAATTATGATAGCCGACCTCGTTTTTCGCCAGTAAAATTAGATGATAATTTTCGCGATCGCTCCTGTCGCGATGAGTAGTGCGGCTCAAATAAACCTCGCAGCCGATAATCGGCTTAATGCCCTGAGCTACGCACTCCTTATAAAATTCTACCACGCCGTACATTACGCCGTGGTCAGTAATAGCTAGGCTGTCCATGCCAAGCTCCTTGGCATAGGCAACCAGCTCCTTTATTTTAGAAGCACCGTCCAAAAGACTGTACTCCGTATGTACATGTAAATGAGTAAAAGACTGAGTCATAAAGGCTTCCTTGTCAAAAGATTATTTTTTTCTGCCCCACCATAGACCGATCAAAAGGAAGATCAGATTATAAAGCAAGGCGGGGAAAAGGCTGTTAATCTGCCATGGACTGATATATTTCCACATAACGGCGGCAAAAATACCCGCGCCCATCGCAGCAACGCCCATGGACGCACGCACCCGCTGCGGGAAGAATACGCAGAAGGTCAGGGGCAGAAACACGCCGCTGCCACGCAAAGCCATGGAAAGATAATTCCATTCCAAGACGGAGGAATTCAAATGGAAGAAAACGAAAACGATGGCCGCCAAGGTAGCCATAAGCACGCTAAAGCGGCTCGCCCACAAAAGATTAACCGAGGTCGCGCTCTTCCACAGCTTGGCGATTACATCGCGGGAGATCATCGTGCCGATGCCCAGCGACAAACCGGCAATCGAGCCGAGTGCCGAAAGCAGCAGCGATGCCAAACCAATACCGCCCAGCCAATCAGGCAAATAAAGCGAAAGATACAGGGGCAACGCGTCAATAGAATTGATGCCTGGGTGATTAACATGCATGAACATACCGATCATTACGGAGGGCAAGCCTACGGGAATAACGATCATAGCGGCAGCCACACAACCCGCCGCCGCTGTTTTGCTGTCGCGCGCGCTGAAGATCGCCTGCACGTAGGACTGCGTGGAGATAACACCCACCACCATGGCGCACAGGCTCACCAAGCCGTCCTCAAGTCCGCGTCCGAAAAGAGTAAACCACGGATGCGCGGGGAAGGTCGCCGTCACGCCGCTCCACGCGCCCAAATCCATGAACGCCAAAACGCCGCCCACGAAGATGCTGGCGAAGATGAGCACGATCTTGATAATGCCCGCCATACCGCTGCCGCTAATGCCGCCGAAAAAGACGAAGCCAGCCGTAATCAGCAGAATAATAAAGCCGGAGATATAGAGATTTACATGGAAAATGCCCGTGACCAAATGCAACGCGGTCAGCGTGCTGGCGACCACGCTAAAGAAAATACCGGCACTGGAGCTAAGCGTCGCCAGCCAACCAGCAGGCTTACCGTAATTCGTCACCAAAAACTCCGCCACCGTCGTCAAACCGCTGGCACGCAGGGGCTTGGCATAGAAGGCCGCCATGATGAAAAGCGCGATGCCGCTGCCCAAGGTGAACCACCAAGCCGTCAGACCGATGGAATAGCCCAGCTGCGCCGTTCCCACCGTCGCCGCGCCGCCGACGATCGTGCCGATGATACTGCCGGCGACGATACCCACGCCAGCGCTGCGTCCGCCCACATTATAATCATCCGCGGACTTAATCCTACGCGCGGCGATAATTCCAGGCAGCATCGTGATAATCAAGGTCGCTACTAGGCTTAGCATATGAACCATGGACAATTTCATTTTCCGCTCATCTCCCTATATGTACATTTGTCAACAAATCAACCACGACTGTAGCTTATACAAAAATTTTAGGTGCATATATCTCACCAAAAATATATTTAATTATAGCATACTCAAGATGAAAATTATAGAGAGCTTGCTAATATTCCAGCTAATATGAGTAAAAATTTTTCTAGCTCCCGTGTAATGTAAAATTCGTAACACATTTTGCCAATAAGCATAAGAAAACGACCTCCGCAAAAAGCGGAAGCCGTAACAAAAAGCTCGTCGCTCAAACCACGCTAACAGGATCGACATCGAAGAAAAGATTCTTCCTCTCCTTGAACTCGCTTCGCAGGAGCGCCTCCTTCACAGGCTGCATATCCTGCGACTTTAGGAGGACGTTAAAGCGGTACATATCGCGCACCTTCCCCACCAAAGCGGGAAATGGTCCCAGAACCTCGACATTCTGCAAGTTGCCCTCCAAAAGCAGGCGCTGCAAATACATCACCACCTGCTTCGCCAAGGCCACGCCCATGCCCTCGTCCTTATCCCAAACCGTCAGCTTGAGCATCTGCATAAAGGGCGGATAGCCGTACTCCTTGCGCGCCCGCAGCTCGCCCTGCGCGAAACGATCGTAGTCCTGACGCGCCGCCAAGCGCAGAATCACATTCTCGGCATCATAGGTTTGAAAAATAACGTGGCCAGGAAGCTCGCCGCGTCCTGCGCGTCCCGCCGCCTGCGTGAGCAAGGAAAAGGCACGCTCCGCCGCGTGATAATCGGGCAAATGCAAGGCGCTGTCCGCCGCCAGCACGCCGACAAGCGTCACATTAGGAATATCGTGTCCCTTCGCCACCATCTGCGTACCGATCAGCACGTTTTTCTCGCCCGTCGCGAAGCGTCGCAAAATCTCCTCATGCGCGAACTTCGCCGCCGTCGAATCCTGATCCATGCGTAGCACGCCGATTCCAGGCAGCTCCTCCAGCTCCGCCTCCGCGCGCTGCGTACCCGTACCGAAGAATTTAATGCGCTTACTATGGCACTGCGGGCACTCCGTCGGCACGGGCGCGGTATTACCACAATAATGACAGCGCATATCCTCGTTCGCACTATGATAAACCAGCGCCACCGCGCAATGCGGACAGGTCAGCGTATAGCCGCAGTCCCTGCACATCACGAAGGTCGAATAGCCGCGACGGTTCAATAGCACAATGCTTTGCTCGCCTGCCGCCGCCGTTTTTATGAGCGCCTGCTGCAGACTACGCGAAAGCACGCTGAAATTCCTAGCCTCCAGCTCCTGCCGCATATCGACGATCTCCACCTTGGGCAACGCGCCCCCATGCGGACGCTTCGTCAAACGTAAATGCGTGTACTCGCCCTCGATCGCCCTATAATAGGTCGTCAGCTCCGGCGTAGCGCTGCCCAAAACCAAGGGCGCACCCGTATGGCGACAGCGCGCCAGCGCCACCTCACGCGCGTGATAATTGGGACGCTCCTCCTGCTTATAGCTGCCTTCATGCTCCTCGTCGATAATCACCAAGCCCAGCCTAGCGAAGGGCGCAAACACGGCGCTACGCACGCCGATCAGAATCTGCGCCTGATTAGTACGCATTCTGTACCACACGTCACCGCGCTCGTTCTGCGACAATTTGGAATGAGCCACCGCGATCCGCTCGCCGAACCACGCCTGAAAGCGATTGACCAGCTGCGCCGTCAACGCGATCTCCGGTACCAGCATCAGCACCTGCTTACCCTGCTCCAACGCCTCCGCCGCGGCACGCAGATAAACCTCCGTCTTACCGCTGCCGGTGATGCCCTGCAAAAGAAAGGTCTGCTGCTTATCCTGCTCCTGCTCGCGCAAAGCGACGCTAATACGCTCCACGGCGTACCGCTGCTCGTCCGTCAGTACGAATTTCTCCGCCAGCTCCGCCGGCCGACGATAGCTATTACGCAAAACACGCTGCACCCCGCGCGCCGCAAAGCCCTTCTCCGTGAGCGTCACCAAGGTACCACGCCCATAGCCGCGCTGCTCCAGCTCGGAGGCCGTCATCCCCGCCTCGCTCTGCGCCAAAAGCTCCAAAGCGGCATGCTGGGACTTAGCGCGCTTCGCCAAAGCACCCTGCGCCAATGCCTCGCGTCCCTGCGCGGTAATGGTATAGCTTTGCACGGTCTTAGCCTGTAAACGCTGCTGATAAGTATAAAAAAGCAGCCTACCGCTCTCATCGCGCACGGCACGCCTTTTAATGCTCGTCTTACCGGGCACGAAAAGACGCATCGCCTCCGCCAAGCTACACATATAATAATCAGCAAGCCAACGCGCGGTCGCCAGCATTTCCTCGTCAAACCACGGACGCTCGCCCAAGGCCGCCTCCACGTCCTTCAGCTTCGCCAAAAGCGAGGCCTCGGCAGGAACGGCGCAGCGCTCCACCACGAAGCCCTCCACCTTCTGACCGCTAAAGGGCACGACGACGCGCCAACCGATATCCAAAAAGGATAGCTCCTCTGGCACGGTATAGGTAAACTGACGAAATAAACTTTTTACTGGCAAATTAATTGCCACATTCACAGCGAACACAGGCATCCCACCAAAATCATAAGCTTCTTATCTGATAAAATTCGTATAAATCGCAGGCTCGACCTCGGGCAGGCTCGCTCTGCCTTGAGCAAGATTCTTCAGCATCCAGGCCATGTTCTTACCCAAGGTACGCATGGTTTGCAAGCCCTCGGCATCCTGTAAAACGTCCTCGGCGCAGCGACCATGTACCGCGTTCCAATATTGCGAGGAAACGACTGGCATACGATTGATGGTAAAATATTTATTCAAACGGTCGAAGGTAGCCGTCGTACCAGATCTTCTGCAGCTAACTACGGCTGCCGCCGGCTTCATGATCAGCTTACTCTTATCGGCGAAAAAAAAGGCACGATCCAGCAACGCGCACAGCGCACCGTTCGGGCCGGCATAATACACCGGCGAGCCGATAACTATGCCATCGGCAGCCTGCATCAGCGCTCCCAGCTCGTTCGCCACATCGTCGTCAAAGGCGCATTTACCCAATTTAGCGCAGGCTCTGCAAGCAATACAGCCACGCACAGGCTTATTGCCGATATGGAAGATCTGCGTTTCAATGTCCTCCTTCTCCAGCTCCTTCGCGACCTCCGTCAACGCCGTATAGGTACAGCCCTTCGCATGAGGACTACCGTTAACCAATAAAACCTTCATATTATCTTCTCCTCTTAAAAAACAAAATATAAGCTACTCCACCAGCAGCATTCCATAAATTTTCAGCTCCTTGACCGGCCCCGTGATGACCTTCATATCGAAGCCGTTGTCCTGCGCCAACGCGAACACAT
>CAYZOZ010000022.1:0-3384 GCA_964480295.1 uncultured Phascolarctobacterium sp. | reverse complement strand
GGCCCCGTGATGACCTTCATATCGAAGCCGTTGTCCTGCGCCAACGCGAACACATCAATACCGCAAGCCTCCAGCGACGGTCTGGCCTGCGTCGGATGCACGCATTTATGCAAATTACACTTGTCGCACAAGCGGCAGCGCCCCGCCTTAAGCGCGAAGGCACGATAATGATTCATTAAGAAGGCATCGCGCTCCAACGTCAAAAGCAGCTCCAAAAGCCCCTTGCCCACCTGCGCGTCAACCTTGCCGAAGTCCTCAGGCTTCACGCCCTCGATATTAACCGTATACTCCACGATCAAGCCGTATTTATACTCCGCGAGAAATTTTTGCGTTTGCTCGAAATCAGGCGTATAGGGAGGACAGCAAAGCGTCGCGCCGTAATTCGGACAGCCGAATTGGCATTTCATACGCGTCCACGCGCCCGTCCTGATTTTAGCGACCTCGGCTACGCGAGAGGCTGTCGCACCCAGCTGCTCCGCCCTTGCCGCCAGCTTCGCCAAATCGGCTAAAATTACGCTTTCAGACATTAGAACCACTCCTTCGTTTGCATCCTACTAAGCCTATTATAAACCAATCAACAAAAATTTGCACTAGAGAGAGCGAAAGCTGCGCAAGAAAAAATCGGGCAAGCAAGCAGCTCACCCGACCATGCTCCTATTGAAAATCAACCTTTAAATGCTGACGTTCAGGCATTCTCTTATATTTATACTTAGGATAGCCTACTATCAGCGTACCGACGATCTTCTGCTTGGGCGGCACCTCCAGCAGCTCCAAGAGCGGCTGATAGCCCGCGATGCCACAGCTTTGGATAAAGCCGGCGATCGTCGTTCCCAAGCCAATAGTAGGCGCGAAAAGCTCCGCATAGGCCCAGGTCTGCTCGGCATTGGAAACGCCGGTGATATTCAGTCGACGCGCCAGCGCGAATATCAAACAGGGAGCCTGACGCGCGATAATATCCTGTCCGCGTTCACGATAGGCACGCAGCACGGTCGTAAAATAGCGCTTATTCTCCGTACCGGCGGCGACCTCCTCCTCCATCCACTGCGCCACGGTCTCCGCGATAGCATGAATTTTTTCCCGATCACGAATCACCACGAAGTACATTCCCTGCGAATTACCTGCCGTGGGCGCATAGCGTGCCACGTCCAGCAAACGCGTAAGCTCCTCCTCCGTCGGCGGCTGGGGCTTGAAATTGCGCACGCTGCGACGCATACGCAGGAACTCATAGGCCTGCTCTGGGCTTGGCAAAGGCATGGTAACGGGACGTTGCTCCGCCAATGGCGCGTACTTATTATCCAGCGCGCCCACGGGACAAATAGCGACGCATTGACCACAGCTCATACAGCCGCGATCGAAATGACACTCCGGACCGTTCTCGCCCAAAGTAAGAATACAGGAAGGACAACATTCAACACAAATACCGCAATGCAAGCATTTAGACGTATCAACCTTTAACAGATCCATCTCGCACCTCAACCTTCGAACTGAATATATTCCAAACCGCTGAAATCAGCCTGGAACTGACCGCTTTTCAACGCCTTTCCCATTAATTCCTTATCGTTAGCCGCCACGCCATCCATATTCACCAAGCCGATCGACGCTACGGCGCACAATCCCTGTAATTGATTAGCGACCTTCAGCGCCGCCGCCTTATCCGCCTCCGTGACCTTGCCCTTATTCGGATACATATCCGCCGCCGCCACGATCACGGTCAGCACATTGCCGCTTAAAGCGAAGATGTGTGGCACGGCGCATTTTTCCGGCTGCAAATAGTCGATCGTATAGCCGTGCCCCTCAAGCCAGGGAATCAGGGCCTGCAAGCCCAGCATATGAATCTCCTGATCATTTAAAATATTTTCCACGTTCGTCAACCTCACTCATGCCTCGCCCAAAACCAAAACCTCGGGCTCCAGGCGCACGCCATGGGCGGCATAAACTCTTTCCTGCACGTCCGCGATCAAGCGCAAAACGTCGCTCGCCGTAGCCCCGCCGATATTCACCACGAAGCCCGCGTGCTTAGGCGACACCTGCGCGCCGCCGACGGTGTAGCCCTTCAGGCCGGTTTGCTCGATCAGCGTGCCCGCGAAATATCCCGGCGGGCGCTTGAACATACTGCCAGCGCTAGGCAGCTCCAAGGGCTGCTTGCTCTGCCGACGCTGACTGAAATCAGCCATTTTCGCCATGATCGCCTCCTGCTCGCCCCGCGTCAAGCACACCGTGACGGACACGACGATCCTGCCGCTACCCTGCAAGGCAGTATGACGATAGGAAAAGTCCAGCTCGTCGGCACTCAACTCGCTAAGCTCGCCCCGCATATCCATAACTCTGACGGAGGTAACGACCTTGCTCATCTCGCCATCATAGGCACCGGCGTTCATATACACCGCGCCACCGATCGTGCCAGGAATGCCAACCGCGAACTCCATACCGCTCAAGCCAAGCGCCGCCGCCCGCTTGGAGGCCATGGCCAAGGATACGCCGCTGCCGAAGGTCAGCTCCTCGCCCTGGGCGGAGCTTGCGTTCAGCATATTGCCCAGCTTGATCACCAATCCGCGAATACCACCGTCACGCACGAGCAGATTCGAGCCGTTACCGATCAGCGTCACGGGAACGCCCTGCGCGTCAGCCGTGCGCAGCAGCGCCTGTAGCTCGCGCTCGTCCGCCGGCAGCGCCAGTACGTCCGCCGGTCCGCCGATACGGAAGGAGGTGTGCCTGCTCATGGGCTCGTTAAGCAGAAGCGGTCTTGCCGTACAGTCGGCAAAAATAGCCTGCAACCCCATTATTTTTCTCCTACGGCTTCCTTCACTACGTCCTGAATGGAATTAGTGATGTCCGCCAGCATCATCTGAAAGCGCATGAAGGCGTTCAGATACTGCATAGCATCGGTGTTCAGCGACAGCACGCCGTACAGCTTCTGAATCTTTTCCGTAGTTTCCTTAGCTGGCTCCTTGCCCTGATATTTTTCCATTTCGGCCTGCTGATTCAGCGCCAAAAACTCATCAACCATTTTTTTGCCGTTTTCGTCCTTCGCCAAGGCGGCGGAGGCCTCCTTCAGCTTTTTAAACTCGTGGCTTTCGCGCATGGCCTTAGCCAGCTCGTTAGCGTTATCATATACGTTCATGAAAATCACCTCGTCTACTGAATTTCTCTATTTAAATGCGCCCAATTTGTTGAGGGCTGATAATCAAAATGCCACCATTCCATCTCAATGCCCTTGAAGCCGTAACGCTCCATCGCCTCACGCAGCAAAGCGCGCAGATAGCGCTGACGACTCGTGCCGCCGGCATAGCTTGCGAACTGCCGCATGGAGGGCTCGTCGAAGCCGGAGATCATTTCCACGCTCTCGCCGCTCTCCAAGGCGTAAAGCCCCACGTCCACGGCATT
>CAYZOZ010000021.1:0-26976 GCA_964480295.1 uncultured Phascolarctobacterium sp. | reverse complement strand
TTAGAAAAATAAGATTTGATTGGAGGGCTTACGATGGGATTTAAATTACCGAATGGTTCTAAGTTAAGCTTTGAACAGCTTGCAATTATTAATTTGGGTTTTCAAAGAGATTGGCTAATACAGGGAGCTCCGGGAACCGGTAAAACAGTAATGGCGATATATAGATCGGCTCAGGCTGCTAAGTATTATACGGGTAAAAAGGTGCTTTTGCTGGTTTATAACAAGCCACTTATGAGTTTTTTAGAAACAGCGGTAAATAATTGTTGCCCTAACAATGTAGAAGTACATACTTATCATCAATGGATAAATAATATTTATCATGAACATAGATTGGGAGCGGTTCCTAGCAATGGTGGATCATTTAATATTAATTGGGATAGAGTAAGAAATGATCTAGCGTGGTTAGGAAAACAGTATGCACATATTATTGTGGATGAGGCTCAAGATTTTCCTGTTGAATTACTCCGTATTATAAAAAACATATCGGAACATATAACTTGTTTTATTGATCCTAATCAAACAATTCAAGTTGGACAAACGGGTGTTGTGCAAGCTTTGAGTGCATTGTGTATTGTAGCACCTTTTAATCTTACTAAAAACTTTAGAAATACAAAGCCTATTAGGGATTTGTCTGCGTTATATTGTAGTAATGGAGAACCTGGCAATGTTGATGCAGATATTAATGATAAGCTACCAAAGATTCATCTATGTCCCAAGGGCAATTTTAATTATATGAATCAAAAAATGGCAGAAGTTATCAGAAATAAAAAAGAAAAAAATATTGGTATTATTGTTAACTTTAAGTCTTTAAACAATACATTTGCATCAATGCTAAATATGCTCCCCTCAAAGATAAACGTGCAAATGTATAAACCTAAAACTAATAATACTATTGCCTTTAATAAAGATGGTGTAAAAATTGTATCTTATGGTACTATGAAGGGATTGGAATTTGATGTGGTCTTAATTCCGATGTTTGATAAGATTCCTATGCGAGATGGTGGAAGTATTGATAAAAACAGAGTATATGTTGCTATAACCAGAGCTATCTCTGAATTACATCTTTTCTATTGGAGTGAGAACCCCAGTCCAGGAAAAGTTGATACTATGACAGCGTTAACTTCGCATAGGGATTATGTAGAATGGAGGTAAGGAGAAATAACATGAATTTTTATTTATACATAAATAAAAATCTTCTTTTTGATTTTTTGAGTCGTAATCTTATTGCACCAGACGCAATCGTTAAAGATATAAGCAGGAATCGTACTATTGCAACCGCTTCCGATTCGTTTTTGTTTGTGACTGCTCAAAAGCTTAATAGAAAATCTCGTGAAAGGGGTATAGCTAGTACTGAGTTTGTGTGTCCAATTACGCTGGAATTATCTAATTTACAAAAAGAAGATGGCGAGGCTATTTTAGTAAATCAAAAGGATGGAGTATATAGCTATAGTCTAGGGAATTTGTGTGATTATGATTCCCAAAAGCATGTAGGTGCATATTTAATTGGTGAGATTCCGTTTTCGCGTGTACAAAGAATTTATTTTGATACACTGGATGATATGAAGATGTTTTTTAGGCCATCTTCTGATTATTGGTATCCGACAGAAAAATATGAGATATTACCGGATGATTTTAGGGATGAATTAAGTATCGTTGCTGAAGAAACCAAAATGCTCAAAGAATGTGGTAAGGATGCTAGATATGTCGAAAATGTTTTGTCTGAAATTAGGGTTAGAGAAAAAAAGAGGGCAGCTTTGCTTAATTTTGTAAACGCTACCTATCAAGAACAGCAGGATGGATATGCTTTTAATATTGATGCTTGTTTGCGTAAGCTGTTTGGGTTATCTATTGAGGAAATAAATAAGGCTTTGCCTCATTATAAAGAAAATCAAAATAGTGAAGAAAACCTAGAGCTTCTCATTGTAAATAAAATGAAAAGTAAAGTGCAGAATCAGTGTGTGTTTAATCAGCTGGCAGAGCTTTTTTTGGATAAACCATATAATATAGATAAGCAATTTGGATTAATAATTGATTTGTTGGAGAATTTTCTTGCTAGTACATCTGGTAAAGTTAACAAAGATATAGAAAAAATCATAAAAGATATAGAAAGATTTATATCCGATGATTTTAGCAAAGATTTTGAAGAAATTTTGGCAAGTATTAAAAAAATAGATGTTCTTAAGGCACTTATGTTTGTGGTAAAGAATCCTAATGATTATGATTTTTTCTTGAGAAGCTTAGAGGTATATCATGCGGATTTGCTTACCAAAAGACGCGCATCAGTTTTATGGGGATATCTTAACGCTTTGAATGGGATGCCGGGGAAAGGCTTCAATAAGGATAATGTTTTGTTATGGCAGTTTATCGAATGGAAAGTATTGGATAAAGATGCTGAAGTGAGTTTGTCGGTAAGTAAGCCGGCTATGAATATTGTTGAAAATAAGCTCTTAGGTATCACATTGAATGAAGAAAAAATTATTACGATTGCTGACATCAGGAAAATGATTTTGGAAATGCCAAAAGAGAAAATATCTAGCGATTGGTATGAAAAAATTTTAAAGGTGGCAGAGAAGAATTGTGGAGGTAAAAAGAAGGCAGAGAAAAAGGGGTATTATTTTCTTGAAATATCCGATAGTTTGCATGTTAGTAAAGGAGATAGATTTTATGGAGATAAGATTACCGATATTGCGAAGCTAGTTGATAAGCTACGTGAGGATTGTAAAAAGCTTAAGATTGCTAAAGAAAAATTATTTGAAGATTACATAGAAAACGAAGATGGATTCGAGACTGTTTTTAATGCTGATCCTTTATATTGGAAGGATCAACTTAAAGTAATATTGGAGAATAAAAATGCGAAATTATAAGGACTTATGGCATACACAAGCGGAGGCTCCTAATATAAGCACCATTAAGCGAGAGATTTTGGCGGTAACTGATTGGGAAGATGCTTATTGGCTCGGAAGCTTCTTATATGAGAAGGCGGCGGGTGAAGCTGATAAGCTTATTATGGATGCTTATGAAAAGGCTTTCCAATTAGGGTTAAACATTAATACTAATAGAGAGTATTATTTAAATGCTGCTCAAAAGATAGCGAAGATTTATTTTCAATTTCAGAAATATGATGAAGCAAGTAATATGCTAATGATTTTAGATGCCAATGTAGCAAAGCTACCAGATTGGGTGCATCTTTATTTTGCTTCTGTGCAGATTCAAACGGAAAATATTTTAAATTGGGCAGAAAATATTGATTTTTTGTTTAAACACATTGATGTAATTGACGAAAGCAATGTGGACTCTGTTAGAAGGAGGAAATTCCTTTATTTGGAGTTCTTAAATAGGCTAAGCGAGCTTTCGAAAAGCGAGAACCTATCAACAATCGCTAAGGATGCCATTATTAAAAAAGCGGAGGAGCTTGACCTTGCTGATTCAGAAGAATGCTTAAATTTTAAGCTGGCATTAGGAATTATTAAAGAGATTCCAGCTGAAAAGCAAGCTCAACCTAAAGAATCTGCCGATATAGATTATGAAGAAAAGCTTGGTGAGCTTAATAATAGGCTTATAGAGTGTCAAAATGTGATAGATAGTCTTAAGAGAGAGCTTACAAAGCAAAAAGAATTGAATGAGGTTCAAAAGCAGCAAAATAGCATATTGCTCGATAATGCTGAGAGCCAGAGAAAAGCGTTTGTTAAGGAAATTGAAGAATTAACACATTCGAATAATGCGCCTATAGCAGCTGCTGATGCTTCTACAGGTTCTAGTCCTTCTTCTAATTTGGATGTTTTTGCGGTTGATAATTTTCTTCAAAGAGGACAAAAAATTCTCATTATTGGTGGTTCGGAGACTAAAGAATCGAATTTGCGGGGAAAACTTAAGAGCATGGGATTTACTTTTGCTAAGGATCAGCTTGATTTTCAACTTGACTATGATGATGTTAAGGAATATGTATCACGTATTAAGCCTTGGAGCAGAAAATATGCAGGAATAATTGTCGGTCCTTGTCCGCATAAGGCAAAGGATATCGGAGGCTATTCAAGCTTTATTTCAAAGATAAAATCAGAGCAAGGATATCCGCATGTAGAGGAGGGAAGAGATAAAGCAGGAAATTTAAAAATTTCTAATTCCTCTATTGGCGATGCTATGTTGAGAATGTCAGTACATTTGCAATCAATAGGATGAGAGCATCTGCTAAAAAATTTTATTTTTGATTTTTCTAAGGCTGATGTATTGCGAGCTTAATTGCGTGAGCATCAGCCTTTTTCTTATTCTCGCACAATGCTAGGCGCGTATATCTATTCATATTCGCACTCCGAGCTTGCTTCGCTTTTTTCATGCGAATGTAAGCATGTATACAAGACAGTTGCTTGGATTTATGATAAAATTAGAGTGTATAATTTAGTTAAAGGGGGACTTGGTGATGCAGGTCGTTTTAACAATCGTAGGTAAGGATAAGGTGGGTATCACCGCGAAGGTGGCGAATGCCCTGGCAGACATGAATATCAATATCATCAGTATCAATCAAAATATTATGCAGGGCTTTTTCAACATGGTTTTGATCGCCGATATGGAGGGTGCGAACGTGACGCTGGCGAAGGCGCGCGAGGCTATGGCCGAGCTGGGCAAGGAGATCGGCGTGGAGATTCGTTTGCAGAGCGAGGAAATTTTTACCGCTATGCACCGTATATAGGAGGCAGCCATGCTATATAACGTACAGGATGTTTTAGAAACTACGCGCATGATCACCGAGCATAATTTGGATGTGCGCACGATCACCATGGGCATTAGCCTGCGTGATTGCTGTCATCCGGATATCAAGGTAACGGCGCAGAAAATTTACGATAAAATTTGCACGAAGGCGGAAAAGCTCGTCAAGACGGGTGAGGATCTGGAGCTTGAGCTGGGCGTGCCCATCATCAATAAGCGCATTTCCGTAACGCCGATTTCCATGGTGGGCGAAAGCTGCGACGCTAATGATTACGTTCCCTTGGCGATGGCGCTCGACAAAGCGGGCAAGCAGGTGGGCGTAAACTTCATCGGCGGCTTCTCCGCCTTGGTGGACAAGGGCTACACGAAGGGCGATCGCAATTTGATCGCTTCCATTCCTGAAGCCTTGGCGGTGACGGACATCGTTTGCTCCTCCGTTAGCGTGGGCTCGACGAAGTGTGGAATAAATATGGACGCGGTGAAGCAGATGGGCGAGGTCGTGAAGGCTACGGCCGAGCGCACTGCCGATAGGGACGCATTGGGCTGTGCTAAGCTGGTTATCTTCTGCAACGCCGTGCCGGATAATCCCTTCATGGCGGGCGCTTTCCTTGGCGTGACCGAGCCGGAGACGGTGATTAACGTCGGCGTTAGCGGCCCAGGCGTGGTGAAGCACGCGCTGGAGCAGGTGAAGGACGGTGATATCGGCACTGTCGCTGAGACGATCAAAAAGACGGCGTTCAAGATCACCCGCGTAGGTCAGCTGGTGGCACAGGAGGCGGCACGTCGTTTGAACACGCAGTTCGGCATTATCGACCTTTCCCTCGCGCCCACGCCGGCGATCGGCGACTCCGTGGCGCATATTTTGGAGGAGATCGGCTTGGAGAGCTGCGGTGCTCCGGGCACGACGGCGACCTTGGCGATGCTTAATGACGCGGTGAAGAAGGGCGGTCTGATGGCTTCCAGCTATGTCGGCGGCTTGAGCGGCGCGTTCATCCCCGTCAGCGAGGATGCTGGTATGATCGCCGCGGTGGAGCGTGGCAGCCTGTCGCTGGAGAAGCTGGAGGCTATGACCTGCGTTTGCTCCGTCGGCTTGGATATGATCGCGGTTCCTGGTGACACTAGCGCGACGACGATCGCCGCTATTATCGCCGATGAGGCGGCTATCGGTATGATTAACAATAAGACCACGGCGGTGCGTCTGATCCCCGTACCTGGTAAGGGCGTGGGCGACACCGTGGAGTTCGGCGGACTTTTGGGCTATGCTCCCATTATCTCCGTTAATAAATTCAGCGCTGAAAAATTCATTTCCCGTGGCGGACGCATTCCGGCACCGGTAAGGAGTCTGACTAACTGATGCTGCGTAAGGCACAAAAACAGGCTGTTTTAGACAAGCTGGAGGAGGAATATCGAGGCACTGGGACGGCGCTCATCTATCATTCTCCCTTCGAGCTTTTGGTGGCGGTCGTGCTTTCGGCGCAGTGCACGGATGAAAGGGTGAACGTGATCACGGCGCGCATCTTTCCACGACTGAATACGCCAGAGAAAATGGGCGCGCTGACGCAGG
Source organism: uncultured Phascolarctobacterium sp. (assembly GCA_964480295.1). Lineage (GTDB taxonomy): Bacteria > Bacillota > Negativicutes > Acidaminococcales > Acidaminococcaceae > Phascolarctobacterium_A. The sequence goes on along the minus strand of CAYZOZ010000021.1, from coordinate 20,711 downwards.
AGCAGCTGGAGGCGGAGATTCATGATTGCGGGCTTTATCGGGCGAAGGCGAAGAATCTCTTGGCTGCCTGCCATATGCTTACGGAACGCTTTCAGAGCGTGATCCCCGACAGCATCGATACGCTGATGGAGCTGCCGGGTGTGGGGCGCAAGACGGCGAACGTGGTCGCCAGCATTATTTACAACGTGCCGGCGATCGCGGTGGATACGCATGTTTTCCGCGTATCGCATCGCTTGGGCTTGGCTAAGGGCGCGGATCCTGAGGCGACGGAGAAGGAGCTGCAAAGGGCGATTCCTAAGGAGAAGTGGAGCGACGCGCATCATTGGTTCATTTGGCATGGACGCAGGATTTGTAAGGCGCGCAAGCCTTTGTGCGAGCGGTGCGTCGTGCTGGAGGAATGTCCCTTTAAGGAGAAGAATATCGACAAGTGAGGTAATTGTAAAGCTTTACTGATTTGACAAGCAAAGGGCGAGCAGAGTGCTTCGCTTTTTGCTTGTTTTACTAGAGGCACAAGGGAAAGGAGATGAGAGCAATGGCGAATATCGAGGTGTATCTTACGTCCCTCGGCTGTAGCGCGAGAGAAAATTTTTGCGATAAGCTTACGCCGCTTGGCGGAAGGGGCGCGTTAGTACTGCCGAACGCGCTGCTGGTGCAGCGGACGCGAGCCAACAGACCACGATTTAATGCGGACGTGCTGAGTATGGACGCGCTCGCGAGCCGTATTTTGAATTTGAATGGTTATCGGGATTTTCGCAAGCTTACGTCCCATGAGCAGGAGCTGGTAGTGGCGGAGCTGCTGCAGGATTTGCCAAAGGAGTATTCACTGAGCTATTTTAATAGGCTGGTGGAGAAGCCGGGCTTTGTGAAATCCATGACCTCGCTTTTCAGACAGCTGTCGAATACGGGCATGTCGCAAGAGGATATATGTAACGTTTTTCGTAATTATGAGGGCAATTTGCTTAGCAAGCATAAGGATATCGTGCTGCTGTATGAATTTTACCGTAATTATATCAAGGGCAAGAACTGGTTCGATCTTGAGGGTAAGCTGCGTTTGGCGATTCACGTTATGCAGAAGGATAATGCTAAGCTGCCGTGGGACGAGGTCGCTTTTAGCGATTTCTACGATTACACGCCTCTGGAGCTGGAGCTGATCAAGGAGCTGAGCCAGCATATCAGGGTAAGGATTGGTCTTTGCTATGAGAAGAATTTGCAGGATAGCGCTCGCGGACGCTATCGCTATTTCGAGGCTACAGCTAAGACCTATGGGCGCTTAGAGGGTATGCTTGGCGCTAAGCAGGAGTTTGCTATCGAAATTAAGCCCTATAAGCCGCAGAAGAAAGCGGAGCTTTCTGCTGGCTGTCGCCAGCTCCGTGAGCAGCTTGGACGCGATGCCGTAACGACGATTTCTGCGCAGTCCGACGTGCAGCTTTACAGCTTTGATGCGCGGGAGCAGGAGATGCGCTATGCCATGACGCGGATTAAGCAGCTTTTGCTGGATGGCACGTCTGCCGAGGATATTTTACTGTCCGTGCGCAGTTTGGAGCAGTACGGCGGTCTGCATAGCATTGCGGAGGAATACGGCGTACCGCTGAATTTGCCACTCAAGACTAAGCTGGCGGTGCAGCCGCTGACGCAGGCGCTTCTGCTTGTGCAGCAGGCTGTGGAGGATACGCGGTTAGGTGCTGAAGCCTATGTGAAGCTGCTTTCCCTGAGCTTTATGCAGCCCTTTGTGGGAAATACCGTGGCGCAAAAGCTTAGGAGTATGCAAAAAAAGAGCTATTTCGCTAAGCGCAGCGATTTACAGAAGGAGCTTAAGCAAGCAGCTTCCAGTGAGAAGCTCACGCTTTTGGATGAGTATATCGATAAATTGGGTGTGCCTCAGCCAGGCAGCGTTAAAAGCTATTGCGGGCTTTTGCAGCAGCTTTTACAGGAGCTGGAGATCGAAAAGACCTTGGGGAAGGCGCATCAGCGTGGAGAGCTGGAGCTTGCTCCCCTGAGCACGAGTCTAAAGACGTTGGCGAGCCTGCGCGAGGCTTTGCAGGCTATTGAGCGTGATTATCATAATTGCGGACAGGACGAGAAGCCTCTCGACTTCAACGAATGGCAGCAGCTTCTCACGGATAGCCTGCAGGGCGTGGACGTGCTTTTGGCGAAGGGCAGGACGAACGGTGTTCTGGTACGTGGCGCGGACAGCGTGCAGGGTATGGAGTTCCCCTATGTTTTCCTCATGGGCTTGCGCGAGGGCGAGTTCCCCAGCGTGAATAACGAAAACTGGATTTATAACGATAAGGAGCGCGCTGCGCTGCGGGCTTTGGGCTTGGAGCTGCCCGATACAGCTTCGCTGTACGCTGCCGATGCCTGCTTTTTTGCTTCCGTGGTGGTGAGTGCGACCAAGCAGCTGGTGGTGAGCTGGGTTAAGGACGAGGAGGCTGGTGCCAGCGTTTATGTTGACGCGATTAAGAGCCTTTTTCAGGATGAGGTGGCGCATAATCCGCAGAAGGGAATTGCCTCGAAGGAGGAAAGGCTATTGCGGGAGCAGTGCTTTCCCGATAGCTTTGTGAGGAATAATTGGGGCGAGGAGCTTTGGGAGGCAGCGCAGGTCGATGAAAGACGTAAGAGAGAGCAATGCTATAATGGTAAGCTTGCGCAGGAGCTTGTGAATTTGTCCAAGCTAAGCTCGTTCAGCGCCACCTCCTTGGAGCTTTACGCGCAATGCCCCTTCTCTTATTTGGGACAAAGGGTATGGCATTTGTCGGAGCAGGAGGATAAGGACGAGAATTTGACACCGGCGGACGAGGGCGAGCTCTTACACAGTGTACTGGAAAAATTTTTAAAGAGGCATTTGCATGAGAATATTACCTCGCACCCGCTGACCGATTTACAGAAGGAGCTGGATGATGTCTTTGATCAGGTTGTAAGGGAAAAGGAAGCCGCGAACAGGCTCATTAAGGGAAGCTTTTGGCAATGGCAGGAGCAGAGTATGCGGAATATGCTGCAAAGATGGCTGAGGGTTGAGTATGATTATAATTATCGTCCTGATACTACCGCTTCCCCCGATCAGTTAGATGTTGATGATTTATTTGCTTCCGCAAAGCAGTCCGATGCTGCTCCCGTAGCTCAGGCTGATGCTTATATCGCTATACCTAAAAACGATAGCTATACGCCTCCTGCGTATAATCCCGAAGCCATGGAATGGAAATTCGGCTTTTCGGAGCAGTCCGATGCCAAACCTTATATCCTAACCTTGGCTGATGGTACGGAAATCGAGCTTAAGGGCAGGGTGGATCGTATTGATGCGTCTACCGAGGATAACGAGGCCTTTATTACGGATTATAAGCTCGGAAAGGCTCCTAATGCGATAGATATTTCGCGGGGCTTTAATTTGCAGATGCCGCTTTATATGCTGGCGGTGGCGAAGCTTTATGGACGCGGGATTCGCGGTGGCATGTACTATGTTTTGAAGGCTGCGGAGCACAAGAACGCTATTCTTTTTGGTGATTCGCCCAATGCTTCGCTGAAAATTAGTGATTATTCTAAGGCGAAGCTGACGTTTTTGACCGATAGCGGGAACAAGACGGGCCCCTTGAGTTGGCATAAATTTGAGCGCTTTACTACGGAGCTGCTCAAGCATTATATAGAGAATATTCGTGAGGGCGATTTCGCCTTGGGCTCGCGGCGACGCTGTGATGCTTATTGTCCCTTGCAGGATATATGCAGAAAGCAGCTGGTAAGGGCTGATAGCGAAGAAATGGAGAGCTTTCTCAAGGATTTGCAGGCTGCGTGCGTGAAGGAGGTGAACGCTCATGAGTAATTTTCCTTTGAATAAGGAGCAGAACGCGGCTAAGACGACTATAGATAAAAACGTTGCCGTTTCGGCAGGCGCGGGTAGCGGTAAAACGCGTGTGCTGGTGGAGCGTTTTCTCTATATTTTGGAGCAGGAGCGTTTGCGACAAAGACCTGCTAACGCACTTAATAAGAGCCTTTCGGAGCAGGAGGCAGCTATCGGCGAGGAGCGTTCCCAGCAATTTGACGCTACGAATATCCTGGCGATCACCTTTACGCGTAAGGCGGCGGGCGAGATGAAGGAGCGTGTGCGTAAGGGAATTATGGAAAAGCTGAGTGCTGCCATAAGCTATGCGGATAAGGAGTTTTGGCGCGGGCAGCTTGACGCTCTCGAACGGGCGCAGATAAGCACCATGCATACGCTTTGCAGTCGCATTTTGAGAGAGAATCCCGTGGAGGCGCAGCTTGATCCCGCGTTTCAGGTGGCTGAAGGCTTCGACAGCAAGCAATTTACGGAGGAGTGCTTGGATAGCTTTTTGCGTAGGACGATCAGCAACCCCAAGGACGCGGTATATGCTGATTTAAAGAAATTGCTTGACGAGTACGGTGTTTATGATTTACGCACTCAGCTGCTCGACATTTTAAAGAATACGGAGCAGCTTATCGCCAAGCAAGCGACTTTGGAGCAGTCATACGAGGATAGCCTAAAGGATTTACAGAATAAAAAGGTAGAGCTATGTAATTTGTTAAATAGCAACATCCGTCCGCCCAAGCCTAAAAAAGGAAAAGTGACTGCGACGGAAAAGGCTATTGCGCAATTAGCCACTCATTTACAAGCTGTTTGTGCTGAAATTAAGGAGACTCCTGCCAATCTTATTCAGCTATCCTTTTATCTTGACAAAATGAGAGCAAGCTCTGGTAAAGAGTATATTAAGGCAATGAAATTGCTAAGGGATGCTTTGTCAAGAGAGCCAGCGGATAAGAAAATCTTGGCTGAGCACCTTGTGCCGACTTGGGTTCGGGTTATCTCGGCGGTGCAGGAGGAGCTTAACGCGCGTAAGCGGGAGCAGGATGTGCTGGGCTTTGATGATTTGGAGCGTTGGACGGTGCGGCTTTTAAAGGAGCATGAGAGCGTGCGACGCAAGTACCAGCAGCGCTATCAATACATCATGGTCGATGAATTTCAGGATACTAATGATTTGCAGCGTCAGCTCGTTTATTGGCTTTGCGGCGATAGCGTGGAGGCTTTGCAGGGGCAAAAGCTTTTCGTGGTCGGCGATCCTAAGCAGTCGATTTACCGTTTTCGCGGTGCGGATGTCGGCACCTTTGCTAGGGTGCGGCACGACATTGTGCAGGGTGGTGGCGTGGAAATCAAGCTTAATATCAATTATCGCTCCGCCGATAAGATTTTGGATGCCGTGAACGAGAAATTCGCGACTTTGATGGGTACGGATGCGAGTGAGCCGGTTTATTTTGAGCCATTGCAGGCTGATCCTAAAAATAGTAGCGAGCAGAAGCCGGAATTCGTACGCGTTATTTATAGCTCCGAAAATGAGGAGAAGGAGAGCGAGGCGGAGGCCAAGGCCTTGGCGAGGATTATCAAAAACGCGCATGAGGGCAAGAACTCTCAGGGTGAGCTCTTAAAGCTCGGCGCGATTCCCTATGGTAGGATGGCTATACTTCTGCGTGCGCTTACGCATAGCGCCGAGGTGGAGTCAGCCTTGCAGGAGCAGGGGATTCCCTACGAGCTGATTGATGGACGTGGCTTTTATGAGCGCCAGGAGATTTTGGATATCTACAATCTTTTGCAGGTTCTGTCCGATAGCTTCAACGATGTCGCTTTGGCAGGCGTGCTGCGTTCGCCCTACTTCGGCTTGAATGATGAAACGCTGACGCGGCTGTTCGCGATTAAGTCATCCTGCCTGTGGGAGGCGCTCGAGCAGGCGCAGGTGCAGGAGCAGCAGAGCTTGCTTGAACGGGCGCGGAGGCTTTTGGGCGAGCTGCGGCGCGAGGCGGCGCATATGGCGTTACCGGAGCTGTGGGACAGCCTATGGCGTAGGCTTGGCGTGGAGGCGGTGCTGATGCGTCAGGAGCATGGCGTAAATAAGCTAGCGAATGTGCAAAAGCTGCGTCTGCTGGCACAGCAATACAGCTTCGCCAAGGGCGGCGAGCTGAGGGATTGGCTACGGTATATCGCCACTTGGCGCGAAAATGATGAACGCGAAACGACCGCCAACGTACCTGCCGAGGACAAGGTACAGATTATGTCGATTCATAAGTCCAAGGGCTTGGAATTTCACACGGTATTTCTGCCGTACTTGGGCGGCAGGCTTAATGGTGATAAGGATAGTATTAAATATTCGCAGGAGCTGGGCTTGGGCATTCAGGCTGCGGATGTTTATGGCGTGATGCAGGAAAGCAGCGTCCTGCATAGCATAAAGGAAAGGAATAAGGAGCTGGAGCAGGAGGAACGCATGCGTCTGCTTTACGTGGCGATGACCAGAGCGGAGCGCTATTTGGTTATGACGGCTGTGGTTAAAAAGCCTGATGACAAGATTGATGTTACCATTAATGAGCTTAAGGAAAAGAATTGGCGGGAGCAGCTTTTGGCGATCATTACGGATGCTGGTACGCAGGCTGTACAGGATGGAGATAAATATTTCTTCGATGCCGCGGAGGTGCATGATTTAGATATGGAGGAGGAGCAGGATGCTTCTGTGAGTGGCGAGGCATTGTCGAACGAGGTGCAGACCTTGCATGGCAGCGCTGCCGCTGCGGTATCGCCTGAGCAGGAGGCGCTGATGCAGCCCCTGACCTCCTATCAGGAGAGCGGCAGACGCTTTTTCTCGCCCTCTATGCTACAGCAGTACCTGTATTGTCAGCGTCAATTCTTCTATAGAAACGTGGCGTGCCTGCCATCGCTGGAGGAGGATAATAGCGCTTCTGGAGCGTCCATCTCAGCGAAGCTTAAGGGTACTATTTTGCACTGTGCCTTGGAGTTGTATCAGGGGGACGCGCAGAAGGCTTTGCAGGCTTCCTTGAAAGGTCTGGTGCAGGAGTACGATGATGAGTCCTTGCAGAGCGAGATGGATAATGCGCGCGGACTTTTGTGGAAGCTGTTGCAGCAGAACAAGTTGAATACTGAGTACGCAGCCTTGCTGGAGCTATTGGAAAACTACGTCGCTTCGCCGCTATATAAGTCCTTGCCGACAAAGCAATGGCGCGAGCTAAAATTTAATCTTGCCGAGGGCGAGCTACAGCTTGGTGGCATTGTCGATCTGCTGTGCGAGAATAATGGTGAGCTGCAAATCGTGGATTATAAGACTGGTCAGCCACCGAAGGCTGCTACGCCGAATTTGGGCTATATCTATCAGCTGGCGATCTATAAGCATGCTATGGAGCAGCGCTTTGGCAAAGCTGTGCGAAGCGTCGCTCTGCATTTCCTGCAAAATCTTCAGGACTATTCCTTGCCCGCGGATAAGGACTATTATCAGGAGGCGGTGGAGCTGTGCAGGGAGATTTATCTCAAGTATCGGGAGGAGGATTTTGCCTGCAGCGTTGACGTTTGCGCCTATTGCCCGTATAATTATCTCTGTACTAAGAAGTAAGGAGAGCGTAGCTGATGAATTTATCGTTGTTTATCGCGAGCTGGGAGAGCTGGGATTTTTTAGCGGCGCTGATGGCTCTGATTAGCCTGTGGCTTTTGCTGGACGGGGCGGAGCGTTTGCGCCGTGCCAATCCCGAGCGTGTGGACGCGCGTAGGCTGCGGCTACGTGCCTGCGGCGGACTTTTGGCGGGTATCGCCTATTTGGCTTGCCACTATTTGGCAGTGATTTGAACGACCTGCATGGTCGCGAAGGGGCATAGGCTTTATGGATTTACTTTTACAATTCGTTATTTTGGCAGTCGGCTTCGTGCTTTTGGGCAAGGGTGCCGATTGGTTTGTGGACGGCGCGGCGGGCATAGCGGCGAAGTTCGGCATTCCTCAGTTGGTGATCGGCCTGACAATCGTCGCCATGGGGACAAGCGCGCCCGAGGCGGCTGTCAGCATCGCGGCGGCCTTCAAGGGCAATGCCGATATTACGGTCGGTAATATCATCGGCAGTAATATTATGAATGTCCTCGTTATTTTGGGCTTGGCGGCGGCGATTACGCCACTGTCCGTGGCACGCTCCACCGTGCGTATGGAGATGCCCTTCGTGATCGCGATCACTGGCCTGCTGCTCTTTCAGGGGCTGGACGGGACGATTTCCTTCGCGGACGGCGCGGTGCTGGCCTTGGCGTTCGTCATTTATTTGCTCTACCTCTATACTATGGCGGTAAAAAGCAAGGTGGACGAGGAGCTTCAGGAATACGGCTATGGTTTGGGGCGCTGCCTGCTCTATACCGTCGGCGGCATGGCGGTGGTTATCGTCGGCAGTAATCTGACGGTCGGAGCGGCGATCGCTATCGCGGAGTACGTGGGCTTGAGCGAGCGCATCATCGGGCTGACGATTGTGGCGCTCGGCACTAGCTTGCCTGAGCTTTTTACCTCGGTGACGGCGGCGTACAAGGGTAACGCGGATATCGCGATCGGCAATATCGTCGGCAGCAACGTCTTTAACATACTCTTCGTTGTCGGGCTGTCCTCGCTGATTACGGACATTCCCTTCGCCAAGGATTTTCGCTTCGACTCCTATGTGGCGATCTACGCGGCGGTGCTGCTGTGGCTGTGCGTATTGCCCAAGCAACGCTTGGCACGCTGGGCGGGCGTGGTGATGCTGCTTTCCTATGCCGTTTATTTGTATTATATCATTTAGTCTGTGTGTAAAATATTATACATTCTCACACGAAAAGCTCTGCTTGGCGCTTGCCTTGCGGAGCTTTTTATGATAAAATAGTGCGAGTGTAAAAATACACACGCAGGAGCATTCGTATTCTGTCTGCATTAGCCGTGCAGCTATCGACGAAAATATCAGCCCTGCGGAGGAAAAACAGGAGGAAACAAAATGGCTATTATTTCTATGAAACAATTACTTGAAGCTGGTGTACATTTCGGTCACCAAACCCGTCGTTGGAACCCTAAGATGGCTCCCTACATCTTCACCGAGCGTAACGGCATCTACATCATCGATCTGCAAAAGACCGTAAAGAAGGTTGACGAGGCCTACAACTTCATCCGCGAGGTTGCAGCTGCTGGCGAAAACATCCTTTTCGTAGGTACCAAAAAGCAGGCTCAAGAGGCTATGAAGGAAGAAGCTACCCGCTGCAACATGTTCTTCGTTAACGAGCGTTGGTTGGGCGGCATGCTGACCAACTTCAAAACCATTCAAACCCGTATCGCGCGTCTGCGTAAGCTGGAGGCTATGGAAGCTGATGGTACCTTCGACGTTCTGCCGAAAAAAGAGGTTATTGGCCTGAAGCATGAAATGGAAAAGCTGACCAAATATTTGGGCGGCATTAAAGATATGAAGAAGCTGCCGGGCGCAATGTTCATCGTTGATCCCCGCAAGGAGCACATTGCCGTATTGGAAGCTCACAAGCTGAACATTCCTATCGTAGCAACCGTTGACACCAACTGCGATCCCGATGAGATCGATCACGTAATCCCCGCAAACGATGACGCTATCCGTGCCGTTAAGCTGCTGACCGCTAAAATGGCTGACGCTGTATTGGAAGGTCGTCAAGGCATGCAAACCGAAGAAGCTCCGGCTGCTGAAGAAGCTGCTGCTGAGGATGCTGAATAATTTAAACTTTATTTGAGGAGGGTTTCTCATGGCTCAAATTACCGCTGCATTAGTAAAAGAACTGCGTGAGCGTACCGGCGCAGGCATGATGGACTGCAAAAAGGCTTTGACCGCTGTTGAAGGCGATATGGATAAGGCTATCGACTTCCTGCGCGAGAAGGGCTTGGCTGCCGCTGCTAAAAAGGCTGGCCGTATCGCTGCCGAGGGCGCTGTAGGCTATGCTATCAGTGAGGATGGCAAGACCGGCACCATTGTTGAAATTAACTGTGAAACCGACTTCGTTGCTAAGACCGACGGCTTCAAGGAGCTGCTTAACACCGTTGCCGCACATATCATCGCTACCAAACCCGCTGATCTGGACGCTTTGCTGGCATCTGAGATCGCAGGTCAAAGCGTTGCTGATTTGGTAACCGCAAGCGTTGCTAAGATCGGCGAAAAGATCTCCATCCGTCGCTTCGCTCTGTACGAGGCTCCGGAGGGCATGGTTGCCGCTTATATCCATGGTGGTGGCAAGATCGGCGTTTTGGTCGACATGAAGGGTGGCAATGTTGAATTGGGCAAGGACATCGCTATGCACATCGCTGCCGCAAATCCTTCCTACCTGGAGCGTTCTCAGGTTCCCGCTGCCGAGCTGGAGCATGAGAAGGAGGTTCTTTCCGAGCAGGCAAGAAACGAAGGTAAGCCCGAAAAGATCATCGAGAAGATGGTTATCGGTCGTATCAACAAATATTATAAGGAAGTTTGCCTGGTAGATCAGGAATTCGTTAAGGATCCGGATCAGACCATCGCTAAGCTGCTGAAGGCTAACAATGCCGAGGTTCTGGCGTTCTCCCGTTTCCAATTGGGCGAAGGCATTGAAAAGAAGCAGGACGACTTCGTAGCCGAGGTTATGTCCCAGGTTAAGGGCTAAGCCTTATTTCAAGAAAAAAATCAGAGCCGCATCCGTAAGGGTGCGGCTCTTTCGCGTTTCAGTAAGCGTTTTTTATTTTGCTTCTTCGTTTTCGGCGATGACCTTGTTGATATCCTCGATCAAAGCATCGACATCGATGCCGTGAGCGCCTGCGCCCTGACCGATAGTTTCGAAGTGAGCCGCCATGCAGCCGATGCAGCCGAGACCGTATTCAGCGAAAACCTCCATGATTTCGGGGTGGGATTGAACGGCTTCGATAATGCCGGTATCTTTAGTAATCATTATTTTAAGCTCCTTTATAGTTATATTTTTGCCCCCGCCGAGGGCTTTTTTTATTATACCATTTAAAGCTCGGATTGCCAAATAGGTGGGAGAAATTTTTTTAGGAGAATTATCGGTAGCTCGGCAAAGGAACTTTAGAAAAAATTTACCGTATCTTAATATTTATATTGAAAAACACTTGCAAACTAAACGAAATAAGGCTATAATGGAGAAAAGTGGTAGAAAGTGGGTAAAAAGGGGGCGATCGTATGCTTTTAGGTGAATATGAACATACTCTTGATCCTAAGGGACGACTCGCTATGCCCGCGAAGCTGCGTGAGGCTCTTGGCAGTAAATTTATCATTACCAAGGGCTTGGACGGCTGCCTCTTTGTCTATGACCTTGAGGAATGGCAGAAGCTGGAGCAGAAGCTCGCTGCTTTGCCCATGAGCCGCAAGAACGCGCGCGATTTTACCCGTTTCCTCTTTGGTGGCGCTTGCGAGGGCGAGTGCGACAAGCAGGGACGCGTACTGCTACCGCTGAATTTACGTCGACATGCCGGTCTGGAAAAGGATGCGGTTATCGTGGGCGTGGGCAATCGTGCCGAAATTTGGGACGCTCGTAAATGGGCGGAATATAACGAGGGTAATGCCGAGGACGTTAACGAATTGGCTGAGCAGTTGGCTGATTTGGGCATTTGAGGTGGAGTGAATGGAATTTAAGCATACAAGCATCCTGCTCGCCGAGAGTGTGGAGTTTTTGATTACCGATAGGAAGGGCATTTACGTGGATTGCACGATGGGTGGCGCAGGTCACAGCAGCGCGTTCGCCGCGCAGCTGGAGCCCGAGGGCTTGCTTTTGGGCATCGATCAGGATGATGACGCGATAGCCACCTCGTCCGAGCGTTTGTTAAATAAATTCGCCTGCCAAACGAGGATCGCGAAGGCTAATTTCAAGGATTTCGCGAGCGTGCTTGACGGGCTGGGTATCGAGAAGATCGACGGTATTTTCTTCGATTTGGGCGTTTCCAGCTATCAGCTGGATTGTCCGGAGCGCGGCTTCAGCTATATGCATGACGGCCCGTTGGATATGCGTATGAATCGGGAGGCACGGCTTGATGCCGCCTATATCGTCAATAATTATAAGGAAGAGGAGCTTGCGGAGCTGATTCACCGCTATGGTGAGGAGCGTTGGAGCAAGCGTATCGCGCAGTTCATCGTCGCCGCGCGTAAGGAGAAGCCTCTGACGACGACCTTCGAGCTGGTGGACGTGATCAAGCGTGCGATTCCCAAGGGAGCGCGCATTGACGGTCCGCATCCGGCGAAGCGCACCTTTCAGGCCTTGCGCATCGAGGTCAATGACGAGCTGGGCATTCTTGCCAGGACGATGGAAACGGCGGTGGAACGCCTCAAAAGCGGCGGTCGCATCGGCGTGATCACCTTCCATTCGCTGGAGGATCGCATTATTAAGCAGACCTTCGCGAAGCTGGCGAAGGGGTGCGTTTGTCCACCACAGCTGCCAGTGTGCGTTTGTGGTAAAAAGCCGGTGCTGAAAAAGGTGGGAAATATTGTTCCCTCGGCGGCGGAGGTGGAGGCTAATCCGCGTTCGCGCAGTGCTAGATTGAGATATGCTATTAAAATATAAAGGGTGGAATAAGCAATGTTAGCCAGAAAATATGACAGCAATGCTTGGGAGGTCGAGCAATACGAGGAGGTCGTCCGGCCCGAGCGTGTCAGCAGTGTGAATAATGATCCGTATCGTTTGGTGCGTGGGCATTTCATGCTTTTCGCGCTTCTCGTTCTGTCCACATATATGGCTTCCGTAGTTTTGAGCGAGGTGATGGTGACCAGTGGCAGCCAGCTCGTAAGCATGCGCCGCGAGGAAACGACCTTGATCAATCAGAACAACAAGCTGAAGATCGAGGTGGAGCAGCTCAAGGGACCGGAGCGAATCATCGGTCTGGCGGAGCAGAATTTGGGCATGAGCGTGGCACGCAGTAATATCTATCTCAAGAGTCTGGCGGAGAAGGCAGGCTCCGGCGCGTCGCTGACGGTCGCTAGCAGATAAGCCTTGAAAAGAAAATATCGGCGCGCCTATTGACATGGACGTGGCGTTGTGGTATCATATTCGAGTAACAAAGCAGAAGCCTCCCGCTTCTCACCTTGCGGCGCACGCTCGACAGGGTTGGATATGATTTTTCCGCGGGTGGAGTATTCTGCCCGCTTTTATTTTTTTGATGTCCCTGGAGGTGAATTGTTATTAGCAAAGAAAGCTTGCGTATCAACGAAGAAATTCGTGCGCGTGAAGTGCGTGTTATTACTGCTGATGGCGAACAGCTCGGTATTATGTCCGGCCGTGCAGCCCAACAACTGGCAGTGGAAAGACATTTGGATTTAGTAGAGATTGCTCCCACAGCGAAACCGCCCGTGTGCAAGATTATGGATTACGGCAAGTATCGTTACGAGCAGCAAAAGCGTGAAAAGGAAGCCCGTAAGAAACAAAAGACCTTCGACATTAAAGAAGTTAAGCTGCGTCCCGGCATCGAGGATCACGACTTTAACGTTAAGTATAAGAATGCGGTCCGCTTCCTGGAGGATGGCGACAAGGTAAAGGTCACCATCATGTTCCGCGGTCGCGAATTGTCCCATCCCGAGCTTGGCGAAGTGCTGCTGAACAAAATGGCACAGCAGTTAAAAGAAATTGCCGTTGTAGAAAGAGTACCCAAATTAGAAGGCAAAAACATGATTATGATTGTTGCGCCTAAACCTGCTAAACAATAGAGGAGGAACTAACAATGCCTAAGATGAAAACCCGTAGAGCTGCTGCAAAGCGCTTCAAAAAAACCGCTTCCGGTGAATTCAAACATTTTAAAAACTTTAAGAGCCATATTCTCGAACATAAATCTCCTGCACGTAAGAGAAACCTGCGTAAGGCAGCTTTGGTTCATAAGACCGACAAAGAGCATGTTGCAAAGATGCTCCCGTATGCATAATTAAGAGAGATTTAAAGGAGGAACTTAAAAATGGCAAGAGTTAAAGTGGGCGTTACCGCTCATCGTCGTCATAAACACATTTTGAAATTAGCTAAGGGTTACTACGGTTCCCGCAGCAAGCAATTCAAAAAGGCTAACGAAGTCGTAATGAAGGGCCTGTTCTATGCCCGTCGCGACCGTCGCGCTAAGAAGCGTGAGTTCCGTCGTTTGTGGATCGCTCGTATCAACGCCGCAACCCGTGCTAACGGTATGAGCTACAGCCGCTTCATCTGCGGTCTGACCAAGGCCGGCATCAACCTGAACCGTAAGGTTTTGGCTGATATGGCTATTTTCGACGCAGCAGCCTTCGCTAAATTGGTGGAAGCCGCTAAAGCAGCTCTGTAAGAGTAATTAGTAAGTCCAAAGCCTGTCCCTTTGGTGGGGCAGGCTTTTTTAATGTTTTAGTTCGAGGAATAAGATGCTAGATGTTTTAAGTAAGGCGATATCCTTCATCGCCATTATCGTGATCGGCTACGTGATGAAAAAGCGTGGCGCGTTCTCCGAGGGAGATTACAAGGTACTTTCTAAGATCGTTTTGAATATTACCCTGCCGTGCGCGGTTATTTCCAGCTTCGCGCATTTCAAATTGGATTATTCACTGTTCGTCGCAGTTTTGATAGGCTTTTTGTTCAACGTTTTAATGATGCTGGTGGGCATCATGCTCACGCGGCGCGATAATAACGCCACGAAGATCTTCTATATTTTTTGCTTGGCGGGCTGTAATATCGGTTGCTTCGCCATGCCCTTCGTGCAGGCGTTCATGAGCGATTTCGCCGTAATCGCCATTTGCATGTTCGATGTCGGCAACTCCATTATGTGTACGGGGCTGACCTACGCGCTGACCGCCTCCTGCATTGGCTACGCGGACGGCAGACGCGAGGAGTTCAGCATGGGCAATATCGCGAAGAAGCTTTTGCATTCCACGCCCTTTATGGTCTATATGATCATGCTGGTTTGTGCCATTTTGAATATTCAATTTCCTACCGCGGTCTACACCTTCACCTCCTTGGTCGGCAGCGCTAACGCCTTTTTGAGTATGCTGATCATCGGCATGATCTTCGAGATTGCCTTGGATAGGCGCGCGCTTGGCTATGTCGCTGAGGTCTTTACGGTGCGCTACGTGATCGCTGGCGCTATCGCGGCAGGCATAACTTATTTCGCTCCCTTCACGCCGGAGGTAAACGCGGTGCTGGTGCTGGCGTTTTTGGCTCCCTGCACGATCATCGGGCCGATTTTCGTCGATCAGCTGGGCGCTAATGTGGCGCTGGCAGGCTTCTTCAATTCCATTACGATTCTGTTCAGCGTGCTGCTTTTTACGCTTTTCTTCATTTTTATGCACGTCTGAGCGCGTGTTATTTCCCGTTATCAAGCTCCTCTCGCAGGTCTTCGCCTGTGGGGGGAGCTTTTTGTCGCTATTATTTTTGGCTTAAGCTGTTTTAGTATGGTATAATAGCTATATAGAAAATAGACGGAGGTTTTTTATGTTGCGTAAATTGCTGTTATTATTGACGCTGCTGCTCGCTCTTTGCGTGAGCGTGATCGGCTGCGCGAAGGAGGCGAAGCCGACACCGCAGCTCAAGCTGGGCATCGAGCGGATCGGCGAGCCAGAGGTGAGCGCGCTTTTGCAGGGCAAGCGGCTGGGGCTTTTCACTAATCAGTCGGGCGTGGACAGGGAGCTGCGCAGCTCGGTGGAGCTGGTGAGCGGAGCGTATGATCTGCGTGCGCTCTTCGTACCGGAGCATGGCCTTTTTGGTGCCGTGGCGGCGGGGGAAAGCTTCGCTAGCTCCGAGTATCACGGCATTCCCGTATTCAGCCTTTATGGTGACACGCGCAGACCGACGCGGGAGATGCTCGAGGGGATCGACGCTATCCTGATCGATATTCAGGACGTGGGCGTGCGCCATTACACCTATTTCTCCTCGCTCGCGTATATTATGGAGGAGTGCGCTAAAAACGGCAAGCAGGTGATCGTGCTGGATCGTCCCAATCCCTTGGGTAACGCGGTGCAGGGACCGGTGCTGAAGGAGGAGTGGGCGACCTTTATTGGGCTGTATCCCATTCCGCTGCGACATGGCTTGACGATCGGCGAGTTCGCACGCTACATCAATAGGGAGCAGGGAATCGGCTGCGAGCTGGAGGTCGTGCCCATGCTCAATTATAACGCCAAGGCCTCGTGGCAGGCGACGGGGCTGCCCTGGGTGCAGACCTCGCCTCGCATTCCGACCATGGAAACGGCGTATATGTATGGCATTACGGGCTGCTTAGGCAATGCCAATCTTTCCGTGGGCATCGGTACGGGCAAGCCCTTTCATTTCATCGGCGCGCCCTTTATGGATGCCGAGAGGGTGAAGCAGGCGTTTACGGAGCTGAACATCAAGGGGCTGCGCTTTCGTGCCGCCGCCTTCACGCCCGAGGCTGGTAATTATCAGGGCGAGACCGCGCAGGGCGTGGAGCTTTATTTGACGGATCGGGAGCAGGTCAATCTGCCAGAGGCGGGCTATCTGCTGCTGAGCGAGCTATGCAGGCTTTATCCGGAGCAGATTACCTTTCGCGAGCGCGGCTATAATTTGCCGGGCTATGTGATCGATACGAATTTGGGCGAGAGCAGCGTGCGCGAGGGCGCGCCGGCGGCGGCGACCTTCGCTCGTTGGCGGGAGGAGGACGCGGCGTTCGCTAAGCTCGTGCGGCCCTATAAGCTGTATTAAGCGCGTTGGCGCATAAAAAATAGCTACTGCCCGTTATGGGTAGTAGCTATTTGCTTGCGTTCGTTTCTCGTCGTCAGCGCGCTATGCGGCTTTAGACGATCTTCTCGCCGTGGTAGGCTTCGCCACCGCCGTC
Source organism: uncultured Phascolarctobacterium sp. (assembly GCA_964480295.1). Lineage (GTDB taxonomy): Bacteria > Bacillota > Negativicutes > Acidaminococcales > Acidaminococcaceae > Phascolarctobacterium_A. Next base: position 4,162 of record CAYZOZ010000021.1, on the reverse strand, counting down.
GGGAAGCAGGCCATAGCGCTCGGTCCACAGAGTTTTGTATTTCAGCGCCTGCGCGTGGATGGAGGCAACACCCTTCTCGTCCAGCGTCTTGATGATCTTGGCGGGAATGCCGGCAACCAGGGAGTTGGGCGGGACGATGGTGCCCTTTGTTACGACGGCGCCAGCGGCGACGATGGAGCCGTGACCGATGACCGCGCCGTCCAAAACTGTGGAATGCATACCGATAAGACAATGATCCTCGACGGTGCAGGCGTGCAGCAGCGCGCAGTGACCGACGGTTACGTAGTCGCCCACGATACAGGCGTAATTATCGGCAACGTGCAGCACGCTGTTGTCCTGAATATTGCTGTAGCGACCAACCTCGATGCGGTTAACGTCGCCGCGGATGGTAACGCCGGGCCAAACGCTGGCATATTCCTTGATATCTACCATGCCGATGAGGGTGGCGGTGTTAAAGGCATAAGCCTTGGGATCAAGCTTGGGAGCCTTTCCTTCAAATTTAAAAATCATTTTTCTTACCCCACTTTCGCTTAAAATAATTTCTTGCAGACGACAAAGTAAAAGTACCTTTCTAACTCATAATTATAGCTGAGTACGGGCTAAAGTCAAGCGCGATTTAAAAATTTCGTCAGTGACTTTACAGGAAATTCACAAAATCTGCATAAAAGCCTTGCTTGAAATAGCTATTAGTTTTATAATTAGAGGGATGTTGAAGAGGTAAACATGAAGAGGAATAAAAGATATTTATTGCTGCGCTTGACTGTATATTTACTATTGTTAAGCCTACTGCTTTACGAGCTTTATATCTCGCCCTACAACCCACATCCGCGCTCGGCTGAGGAGATTCGCAGCTGGGTAATCGGCTTCGGCGTATGGGCACCGCTGATATATGTGGCGGTTTATACGGTGCGTCCGCTTTTGTTCTTCCCGACGCTTTTGCTGAATTTGAGCGCGGGAGTGCTGTTCGGACCGTGGTTCGGCGTACTCTTTTTGCTTTTGGGCGGCTTGGGCTGCGCGACGACCTGCTATCTTTTGGGGCGTTATGGCGGCGGCTCGTGGCTGCTGCGTAATTTCGCCGGCACTTGGGGCGAGCGCCTGCACGACTATCTGGTGGGTGAGGCGAGCTTCACGCGGATGCTGTGGCTGCGCACGGTGCCGATCTTCCCCTATGATCCCGTGAGCATTATCGCCGGCAGCGTGCGTATGCCCTATAGGCTGTTCGCCTGCTCGACCTTGGTTGGGATGCTGCCAGGCGCTTTGGCGTATAATTTTTTGGCTGATTCCTTTGGCAGTACGCATTTTTATTTGGCTGCTGTGCTGACGGCGTTGGCCTTCGGCGTACCTCTGCTACTGTGGCAAAGGTCCGCCGGAATCGGTAGGCAATGGTGTAAGATGTGGAAAGGTAGTGAGTCGGATGGCAGGTAATACGGAAATCGAATTAAAGCTTTTGCTGAGCAAGGATGACCTGAAGAGCCTTTTGGCGTCGCCGCTAATGACGGGGCTGCTGCGCGAGAACAGTATGCGCAGACGGCGCTTGAACAGCTCCTATTACGATACGGAGGAGCTGAGCTTTAAGCAGCAGGGAATCGCCTATCGCGTGCGTTCGAAGGGCGACCGTACCTATGAGGCGACGGTGAAGGCGCGGCTAGCCTCCGCCAGCGGCTTGAGCGAGCGCTTGGAGCTGAATTTGCCGCTTAAAAGCGCGCGTCCGCAGCTACAGGGCTTCGCTGCGCTGGGCTTGGGCTACGAGCTGAGCGAGCTGGCGGCGAACGGCGTGCAGAAGCTCTTTACGGTGAGCGTTATGCGTACCACCTATATTTTGGATTTGCCGGACGCGGTAATCGAGCTGGCAGCGGATCATGGCAAAATCCTCGCGAATACTAAGTCGACGCTATGGCAGGCGGCACAGGCGCAGAAGCGTGTGGACGCGACCGAGGAGCCGATCGACGAGGTGGAGCTGGAGCTTTTGGAGGGCGATAAAAACGCGCTCCTGCGCTTGGCGGCGCAGATTAGCGAGGCTGTGCCCGTTTTCGTGGAGGAGCGGAGCAAGTTCGCGCGCGGTCTGGCACTGTGTGGCATCGAGGCGGACGAGAGCGCGTCCAAAGCCTTCTTCGGCAGGGGCACGGTGAGCGAGGAAATAAATCGAGCCGTCGCGCTGCATGGTGACGCGCTCCTGCGCTTGCAGGATGAGCTGCGTTTCGGCGGAGCGAATAACAATGGGCATGAGGATATGTGTTCTAGCTGTGAATCGCAGGAGGAGCAACGCTTCGAAGAAGTGAAGCCTAAGCTACTCAAAAGACTCAAGCGTGAGCTTTTAGCGCTGCGTAGCTATGCCGCGATGACGGAGCTGGCGGAGACGACGAGCTTTGAGCCATTTCTGAGTGCTGTGAGTAGGGCGCAGGCGCTGTATTCTCTGAGGGCTCCGTTTGATCAGCTCGTTGCTGAAGGATGCTTGTCGGTGCGTTCGCCGTTAAGAAGGAGTATTTTGAAGCAATTGCAGCTTGAGGAGGAGGCGCTTGTTCAGGAGGCGGCTAAGGGCAGGCTTACGGCGTTGCTCTTCGCTTTGCGCAGCTCCGTGGCGACACTTACGGCGGAGCAGGAGATCGACGGCGCGGTGAAGGCGCAGCTCAAGCTTTGGAATAAGCGGCTGGCGGAGACGCAGGAGTCAGCAGAAAGACTGCTGCTTTTGGAAAGCTGCTACGCCTTGGCGCGCTCCTGCGAGGGTAAGGGCTTCGCTAAGCAGGCGGCAGAATATAAAAGGCAGCGGCGCGAGCTGACGAAGCTGCGGGAGCGGGAGCTGTGGAAGCAGTTTTTGCTGGAGCTTTGCGAAAGAAGCACCGGCAAGCTCACTCATCGTGATGCTGGTCTGCTTTTGGGCTATTGCCTGAGCAAGGGAAATAAATTATAAAGGGAGATTAGTTCAGAGGAGATATGGGAAGTTTTAGTGGTAAATTGGGTAAATGTGCGTTGGGCTTAGGCGTGGCGACCATGGCGGTCGCGGCGGGAGTGTACTGTGATTATCAAAGCTATTGTGCGAACGGGGGCTTCGTTTTGGAGTATCACGCGATTGGCAGCCATCCGGATTGGTATCCCGGCATGGTGATCGCTCCCGAGGTTTTTGAGAAGCATTTGCAGTATATGCAGGAGCAGGGCTACAAAATGGTTACGGTAGCCGAGCTAACCGAACGCCTGACGCAGGATAAGGATGTTGACAAATATATCGCTCTGAGCTTTGATGATGGTTATAAGGATGATTATACGCACACCTTCCCGCTGCTGCAAAAATACGGCGCGAAGGCGACGTTCAGCGTTATTAACAGCAAGATCGGCGGAAAGCTTTACGCGCGGGCCGAGCAGCTAAGGGAGATGGAGCGTTCCGGTATGGAGATCGGCTCCCACACCTATAGCCATAATAAATTGGACGAGATAGGCAGGGAGTATCTCGATTGGGAGCTGGGCTATTCCAAGACCGAGCTGGAGCAGCGCCTGTTGCCACAGCATAAGACGGTGCAGACCTTGGCGTATCCCTGCGGCAGGTATGATGAAGCGTCCATGGCGAAGCTCAAGGAGTTTGGCTACAAGGCGGCCTTGACCGGCAACGAGCTTTTAAATACGCGCACGTGGATGCGCGAGCATCCGTTGGAGATGCGCCGCCTGATCGTGCTGGACGACGGGAAGGACGAGCAAGCCTTTAAAAAGCTTTTGGCGCGCGCCTATCTGCGTAGCTATCTGCATGATAAGGGAATCAATGTGAAATGTATCTAAGAGTAATAACAAAGACAAACGCATGATGATTATATAAATCGGCAAATAACAAAACAACCGCAAGCATCAGTAAGATTGATGCTTGCGGTTGTTGAATTTTGTGTCTAAGATTTCTGTTTAAGCCTTTAGGCGTTCCCTTCCCTTTATAGCTGCGCCAAAAGCTTCGCTCGGTCGGCTTGCGGCACGTTGAGCAGATTCATCGCCTGCTCCGGCGGATAGTTGCCGTTGGCGATAAGTGCCTTTAAGCTGTCTAGAACGCCAGCGATTCTGCCACGTGCTTCGCCACGAGTTTCGCCCTCGGCAAGACCAGCAGCACGACCACGTGCCTCGCCTTCAGCACGCCCTTTTTCATATTTATCCAAACCGATGCCTTCGCTTAAATTACACATATCGGACA